>NZ_JBTLQG010000017.1:0-119419 GCF_054461535.1 Flavitalea antarctica | reverse complement strand
TCGTTACAGTTACGTCATTGCCGATAACTTTGAAGCACACGTTATTCATCAGTTCGGGCATTACGGGATTTACTTTTCCCGGCATGATGGAAGAGCCGGGTTGAAGAGCTGGCAGGTTAATCTCAAAGATTCCTGTACGTGGACCGGATGCAAGGAAGATCAGATCACTGCTTATTTTAGATAACGCCACGGCAAAGTTTTTCAATGCTGCGGAGTACATCACAAATGACTGCATGCTGCTTGTGGCGGCGATCAGGTCCTTTGCCAGGTGCATGGGTTTGCCGGTGATCTTAGCAAGATGTACTGCACATTTTTCAGCATAACCGGGAGTGGCAGTCAAGCCCGTTCCAATTGCTGTGGCGCCCATGTTTTCTTCATAAAAATACTCTTCGGTTTTACGGAGAATTTCTATCGCCGCATCGAGCTGTGAACCGAATGCATGGAATTCCTGGCCCAGCGTCATTGGTACGGCGTCCTGGCCTTCAGTACGACCCATTTTCAAAAGGCTTTTAAACTCGTCTCCCTTTTTGTGGAAGCCTTCAGCCAGGGATTTGGCCCCTGCTATCAGTTTGTCGTTATGTAGTAACAACGCTACGTGAATAGTAGTTGGGTACACGTCGTTTGTGGACTGCCCCATATTGAGGTCATCATGCGGTTCAATGTATTGGTATTCTCCTTTTTTATGGCCCATCATCTCCAGCGCAATGTTTGCCAACACTTCATTAGCATTCATATTTGCTGATGTTCCTGCTCCTCCCTGGTATAGATCAGTCAGAAACTGGTCATGATATTTGCCGTCCATCACGGCCAGGCATGCCTTCTCAATGCCGACAAGTCTTTCTTTTTTCATGGTACCGACCTCGGTGTTCGCCCGGGCGGCTGCAAGTTTTACCATTGCATAGGCACGCACATAATCCGGATAGAAGTTGGTCTTTACCCCGCTAACCTGGAAGTTCTCGAGTGCCCTCATGGTTTGTACTCCATAGTATGCATCTGCAGGTATCTGCTTTTCGCCCAGCAGATCTTTTTCGGTACGGGTTTGAGCTTGTAAACATTGGATGCAAAGAAGCAGCGAAAGCACCGATACCAGTTGGTAAATTTTTATCTTGTACATTTCATTTTATTTTTGTCTTCATAAAAAACTATTCGTCGAATAGACAACCGGGCTATCATCGCCAGCGGCCGATCCTATAAGAAGAACCAACACCTCACGACGTATTAATATTTAAAGAAAAGCTCCTGGAGTTGCTTTCTATCTTTGCTCCTGGTTAATCCTAACATCAGCAGTACCCTGGCCTTTTGAGGAGTAAGATCATCTGAAACAATGGTTCCTAATTGATCATCGTTTACTTCATCGTGTAGTACAACTCTTCCTGAAGGTGTGCGGCTTGCACGGCAAACAATAATGTTTGCAGCGACTGCGCGTTTTACGGCATCTGTATAAGCTTTGTTGAAGTTGCCATTTCCGACGCCTGCAATCACTATCCCATCAACTTTTTTACTGATCAGGAAATCCAGCACATCAGCGGGAGCATCAGCATACATATACACGATATCTACCCTAGGCAGTTTGGTGTCGGGTGTGAGTACGATCGGTTGAGTGGGGTTCACTTCCCGGGTAGAGGTGGAGTAATATTCTACTCTGCCATCATAAGCCTGGCCTACCGGGCCGGTATTAGGAGATCCAAATGCGTTTGTTTTTGTAGTGCTTAACTTCATTACATCCCTGGCATCGAAAATACCCTCGTTAAAACTAACCAGTACTCCTCTTCCTTTGCTTTTAGGATTGGCAGCAATGGTAATAGCATCATAAAGATTTTTTGGTCCGTCTGCACTGATAGCAGTGGAAGCGCGCATAGATCCGGTAAGCACAACAGGCTTATCTGAAGTAAGTACCAGGTCGAGGAAATATCCTGTTTCTTCCTGTGTGTCTGTGCCGTGTGTTACAACAATTCCATCTGCTTCATTATTTTTAAAAATTTCATTAGCACGAATAGCTAGTTTTTTCCAGATCTCTACAGTCATATCCTGGCTGCCGACCGATGCAATTTGCTCGCCGGTTATGTTGGCAATTTTTTTGACGGTAGGTATGGAGCCAATCAGGTCTTCAACCGGAATTTTTCCCGCAGTATAACCCGCACGGTCAGCTGAAGCACCTGCCCCGGCAATTGTTCCTCCTGTAGCTAAGATGATAATTCTTGGAAGCTGGGCCTGGGACGTTGAAGTCAGCAAGAACAGAGCAACAACGTAAATTAACTTTTTCATGATTCGCTATTTTAAGAAACGGTTAATGATATTATATAGTGAAGAACACGCTGCGCTGGTAGAAGTCTATTTTTTGTAGAAGGATTGTGTGAAATTGTATTTGAATGAGAACTGGACTTTTGTAATGGAAGTATTCCATCCATCACTGTAGTTTTCGCGGTCGCCATATTGAAATTCCACACCCATCATGGCGTTTGCGACGGGGTAGTACATGAGGTTCCCGACTATATAATTGCCTTTCTTGAACGCGTCGGGTGTTTGCCCGTCTGAATTGTCAATATCGATCATTGACCAGCCGATAGCGGTGCTGAACTTTTCGCTCCAGGTATGATCGAGGAAGGCAGTAACACCTATCATCGGTAGTGCTACGCCCTCTACAGGCGTGGTTGGATTTGAAAAATTGTTTTTAATTCCGACGTCAACCGGAGCGTCGTTCATGTAGTTTTGAATTCCTTCACCATATACTACGGCTCCCCTGAACACATCTTTCTTGCCAATTTTCAGATTGGTACTTAAGTTAAGACCCCAGCCAAGCGCATCTCCGGACAGATCCAGGGGATCAGTGTTCTGATCTTCCCACTCAATTCTCCTGGCTATACCGGCTAATTCAACATAACCCCACTTACCTGCGTGCCGGTATTCAGCTGATAAATCAGGAAGCGAAAAACGGGGAACCACACCCTGAAGTTCAACGCGACTTGCATAAACTCCCTGGTCAGCACTCGCCCCCGGCCTTTCCAACGCAATGGTCAGACGGGTATCTCCCTGGATGGGCATGAATCTCACCTGTACATTCCGGAAGAATGCCATTCCGGTGGGTCCCCAATATTCTACGGTATTGGGGAACACATCAATGTCCATGAAAGGGCTCCAGTATTGACCTACACCAAATTTGCCAAGTTCGGCATAAGCATGTCTCAGACGGATGGTTGTTTGCCCCGCGTCGACACCGGTTCCAAACATTTCAAATTCAAACTGTGTTCTCAGCTCTCCGAGACCTGTCTGAAAATAGTTTTTAAAACCAAGTCTCGTCTGGCGAACTGAAGCAAAAAAGTTTCCATCTGCGCCATACTGATTTTTATACGCAGGGAGTTTTGTAGGCCGTACAACGTCAAACCAATCAGGGTGTATCTGGTCGAAATTATAGCCTAAATCCGCCATGATAAAACCATAGATGTCCATCGTCTTTTTCTCTGTTTCTTCTTCCTGGGCCTGCAGGGGTTGAAGAAATGCCGATAGCATGATTACTGCAAAAACTGCAATTTTCATTAGTGGTTGTGTTTGCTTCATGTTAGTCATTGAATTAAATTTTGGTGTGAGAATGCCATGTCACCTTTAACCTCTAACCATGATATCTGTCTAAATTGAACAGCAGGACAAAAACTGTTTATACCTTCAGGTAACTCAATCCAATTCGCTAAGTTCTTTTGGTCACATACTCTACTATCTCTTTTTCAAGCTCCCTTGACAGGCGTTTATATTCGAGCTCCCTTTGCCTGTCTTCGATTGATTTTTCTTTGAACTCCTCAAGTCCCATTTTGCTGGTGAGGTAATCATCACAAAGAGTTCTGAAATCATCATCCACCTGATATAACATCTCGATGGTTTCTTTATACTTGGCGAATTGTGCAGTATTCAAAGCTTGGGGGATCATTAGATGAATATTAAACTGCCTGAGAAATTAAAAGACAATACTAGTAATCATTTTTATTCACGATCTATTATTAGGGGTAATTCACTGTTAAACTGCCGGTTTAACAACAGAGCCAGGCTACTATAAAAATCACTGATATAACTCGCTACAAATAGTACATCAGGATAAAAGCAAGTCGTTGAAGTATGATGAAATGCAATAGTTGAACAAAAGCATCCGTTGTTTGAAAGCAAAGGGTTGAAACGGCGAATCTCCATTAAACCTGCCTGGTGGCCCACGCAATGAACTTTAAAAAAAGGGGATGTAGAAACACCCCCTAAACCAAAACTAACTGTATATGAGAAAACTGATTAAGTTATTAGCTGTTTTGAGCAGATGTCGATTGTGATTTCATGTTCTGATGAAAGTCACAGTTATCTATGAGCTTGTAGGGATCGGGCTGAAAGGTGTTCGGGCAGACTGACCTTTGCGGTGTCTTTTTTGTTTGTTGTTTTTGTGAACGAACTGCATATCGACAGTCCGCCCACAACTACCGCGGCGGCTATGCCAACACGGGCAATATTCCGTCTGTCAGAATACGCTGCATTATCTATCCCCATTATCATTTCCCTCCTGATCTGTGCAAAGTTATGATCATGACCAGGGTATCCCCGGTTTCCTCCATCGTCGATGTCGTTATCATCCAACGACTCCCTGATAAGTTCCCTTAGTTCCGGCTCATTCAGTCTGTTCCGAAAGTAGCTTAAAAAACGGCTTACTTCCTCAGGCGAACACTGATCATTAAGGTATCTTCTGAATAAATCCTGCATACTTTGAGAAAGGTCACTAGCTATTACGATCGTTTCCAGGTTTTCCTCTGCTCAGCCGCGGGAATTATTTCGCTTCTTTATTTCAAACAGCGGATGGATTACTTTTTAAAAGCATTTTCCGGACGATGAGTGAATCAGCTATTTTTATCAAAATGATCCCTGATGGATTTTGTGCCTTTGACAATATGGTCACTGATAGTTGACACGCTGATGCCCAGCATTTCGCTCACTTCTTTATAACTTTTGGCATCGAGCTTGCACAGCCGGATAACCTGTCGACGTTGGGGTGGAAGCAATTCAATCGCCTGCCTGAGCATTACCAGGTGATTGCGATCGGCTGTGTTTTCAACGGTTACACACTGATCAACAGTTGCCAAAGCAAGCAGATTCGATTCAATAGTTTTCTCCCTCGCTGCTTTTCTGAAGAAATCATAAATTTTATTCTCGGCAATCTTAAACAGGTAAGATCGAAATGATTTTTCAGGGTCAATAAAACTTCGGTGTTCCCATAACTTAAGAAACACATCCTGTAGGATCTCTTTTGCCTGGGATTCAACCTTGACGAGCCTTATCAATTTTGCAAATAAGCGCGGGCTATACAAATGGTAAATTTTCTCAAAGGCTATCTCACTGCCCGAAACCATTTCCATTAAAAGGCTTTTTTCTTCCTGGATTGAGTGTAACAAAATTTCGATGATTTAAGTGAAATCAATGCATCAGACAACCTATCTGATATTTATCATTTTAAAGTCTGATAACCATTGCTTACTAACCAACCTCAAAACTATCTGATGAATACTTGTGTCAATTTTACAGAAAGTGTCGTCTGTGCCGGGAGTGAATGAAAGCACCAAAATGCTATAGGATTAGACGTATACAAATCCGCTTGCGTTTCTGTCGATGTGAAGGTAAAACCAATTCTGAATCCGATGCGTCAGTTCTTTGCCAAAATATCCAACCTTGCCCGTGTTATTGCCAAAAAAAACAACGGGAGCAGAGCATTTCTTATGAAGCTACGTAATAGCTATATCTATAGCTTCCACACCACTTAACAATTTATCATGGAAACGAAAACTGAATTTTCAGTAGAAGCCATCACCCAGCAAGCCAAGCGCATCCTTAGTTTTTCCATTTTTGTCAACTCCCCCGTGCTAAGCAGATTTCTTGAGTTTATTATTTATGAAACAATTCATAAAAAAGAAAGCCAGATTAAAGAATATGCTATTGCAATACACGTTCTTCACCGCTCAAGGGACTTTAATCCGAACGGAAATTCCATAGTCAGGATCCATGCAGGGAGGCTCAGGAGAGCCTTAAATGATTATTATCTTACGCAGGGTATTTATGATCCCATCATTATCCATATTCCCAAGGGTTGTTATGTACCCGAGTTTTGCGAAAGTGGAACGGCTAAACCCATCGACGAAGTATTACCCGTAATGTTGGAGCCAGCTTACAAGCCGCTGGTGGCTATTTTCCCATTCAGGGTTAGTACACAAAGAGAAGGGAACAACGAAATAGTCCTGATGCTTAAAGAATTGCTTTGCGAAGGGCTTTTAAGTTTTCATGACATTTCAGTGGTTGGTTACTATTCCCTCGAAATGAAAGCAAAAATCCGGGAGAACATTCTTGAGGCGGGGAAGGTGCTTGGTGCTGATTTCATTATTACTGGCAGCCTGATGTATATCGGAGAGCGGATCCGGGTGCTGATAAGTCTGCTCGTAACCGAAACCGGAGAACTGTTGTTATGTAAATCTTACGACAAGTCCGTTGATTGTAATTCAGTGTTTGATGTTAAAGATGATATTGTGCAACATTTTTCCGGTTTTGCAACCGATTGTTATGGAATACTCTTCCATGAATGGCAGAAGCATGTGATTTGATTTAAGAACATCCAAACGGTGAGAAACTATCCGGATGAAACAGGCTGTCAATGTTGCGCGGCCTGCTTTTTTTTTTTGGAAAGATGCTCTTTTAACTCATCGATTATCAATGTATTTAACGGTTAATCACTGAGCCGATTTCTTAACTGTTATCAGATTAGGTACATTGTCTTATATCGCAAGTATTTTCTTTACACCTAATAACAACAACCGTTATGAAAAGTATTATTCTCCTAGCACTTCTATTTGTCGTCACCCAGGCTTTCGGTCAGAAAAAAAAGAAAGTCGACCCCAAGGATGCCCAGATCGATTCTTTGACCAAAGCTTATAGCGCCTTGTCACTCCAGCTGGATTCCGTATCCAAAGATCAAAAGTTATATTATGGAGTGTACACAACCATAAAGGACAAGGTGTTACTGAAGGATTTCGATCCAGAGAAACTGCCTGTAATTATAGATTCGATAAGGGCGAGCCGGGATTCCACCTCTTCTCTGCTGGCGGCACCGATCGCTCCATTGAGAGATTCACTGGCCGCAGTATTAAAAGAGAACAATTCATTAAAGGCAAAACTCGACAGCATGAGCCTGGCCGGGGCAGCAGTAGCCGACAAATCCAAACTTGTTGCAGAGTTGAAAGAACTTAAGGGACTGCTCGATAGTAAACTGATCAGCCAGGAGGAGTTTGAAGCCAAGAAAAAACTGGTTATGGACAAGTGGAAATAAAACGCGGAATTTGTGAATAATTATAAGTATTGGCGTAATTGGTTACCTGTTTTCATTGAACAGTCCGTTTTGCTTTGATTCGGTTCCCCGATAGGACCGGAAAAAGAAGGTGCCGTTTTTTGTGTTCCAGAACATTTTCTGTAATTGATCGATCCCTTCTTTCGTGTACTGACTTTTATGACAATCCCAGGCCGTCCTGGCTTTCTGCATTTCTGCCTGGGAAACGGGAACTCGGATATTGAGGTAGGAACTGTCGACAGTAGCCACATACATTCCCCCCTGGGCTATCGATCCGGTGGGGACCTCGGTATAATATAAATTGGTTGGTTTGGCCCATTTCTTCATCGCAAAAACTTCGGTCACTACGTCACTTACACTACGATGATCAGGATGACCGGTTAACCCGGAAGAACCCCACGTAATGACCAGGTCGGGTTTGAGATCGTTAAATAACATGGTTATACTGCTGCGCATTTTTGCAAGCTGGCTGCTCAGGCTATCCATTCCTTCCTTCATGCGCATCTGGTCATGCAAACCCATGATGATCGGCTTGTTGATTCCAAGCGTGGTAGCCAGGCAATTGAGCTCTTCAGCCCGGACAGTGGCAAGGCTGTCCGGATCACGCATACCAAAATGCGGGGTGAAACCATAACGGCCGTCCGTAGCTACTGCAATGTACACGGCAGCTCCCGATGCGGCATATTTTGCCAGCACAGGCGAAACGGTTGATTCATCATCGGGATGCGCAAAAATCGCCAGGATTACCTTGTTTTGCTGACCGACACCCGGAATATATACCTGGAGCAGGCTGATCAGCATTCCTAAAGACAGGATTAAAGACTTTGGAGATTTCATATCATCCAAGTTACTAAATATGCCTGATGCCCGGGCTTGTGATTCAAGCAAGAAGTCAATGGCCTGGTGCCCTCGAAACTATGACTTAGGCCCCGGATGCATTTGCCTGAGGCCTGGTATTGGTGGCAGATCTTTTGAAAAAATTCCAGATGTACAGAAAGACGTCAATGTCGTTCGGATAATCATGATGTCCGCCGATCACTTTTAGCAGGGTGACTTCGGGTTTGTTCGGGGACTTGAAAGTGTAAGATTCGATCCGCTTTTTGTCCTCAGGATCAACATCCGGCAATAACTTTTTCACCGGCTTTCCTGTATAGCCGGCGAGGCGGGCCCAATACTCAAAACTTTTTTCGGTGCTCTGCACCACGCCAAAACTTGATTTGTTTACAAACATCTCACCGCCATTATAGGGGTTAACCTCATCGAGCGTGCCATTCACAATCATCACAGGCAAGGCTTTGCCCGAGGGTACGCAGTCCATAGATGCCGAGTCTGGCAGATTAGCAATAATCGCAGCTATGGCTTGAATTTGACCTGGCATTGTTAACCCTAGTTTGTACGCCATATGCCCACCCCCGGACATACCGGCAGCGAAAACCTTGTTTTTATCAACCTGGTAAAGGCTATCAAAATAATTGATCATTGCCTGGAAAAATGCCTGTTCATTCACATCTTCCTGGTTCGCCCGGGCGGTAGAATAGCGACGACATTCGTTCCAGAAATGCTGGTACCCGTCAGGATAAACAATGAGGAGTTTTTCTTCGGCAGACTTTGCCTGCAGTTTGGTACTGGACTTCGCCATATCTGATCCGGAACCTCCGGAACCATGCATGAGGAACAACAGGCTGCCGCCGGGTTGCGGATTGGCTGGTTTATTATAATGGAAACTTCTGTAACGACCTTCTATCAAAATGGAATCAGTCAGAAACTGGGCTTTGAGACTAGTGAAATGGAACAAGAAAAGGGGGATATATAGCAGGCATTTGCTCATGATTCAAATATAAGATGGTTGTCTTAAACAACCATTTCAATCATGCTGCAACCTTTTCATAGCCGGTGATACGGATTTCACTGATCTCCGAACCCGGGGTGACCGCAATCTTAATGCCCACCGGTCTGCCTTCTTTGAGCGCTGACTTATAATGTCGGATCTTATGATCACTATCAATAGTGTGCCAGCGAATCGAAATATTATTTTTCATTTCCGGACGCATCATGATGTGAACCTCGACCTTGTTTGAAAATTTTTCCTGGAATGCTTTGATGACTGTTATCCCATCCCAGCCGGTAATTGCTGTTCCTGTAATAACGCGATGGTGACCGGATCTGAAACAACTTAATAATAGCAGGGCAGATAGCAAGATGAATACTAATCTCATAGTCCGAATTTTAAATGAACGGAAGCTTTAGTGGCATATTGAGAAAGCCACCTTGAGATTAGTCGTCAATTGAAATAAAACAGTAACAGCTATTTTTTCTTTCTACCCAGTTGAAACGATCTTGAGATGTTGAAGCCAAACTGGATGTCTCCATCGAGCCAATCGTTGAAGGTCTCGGTAAGGAAAACTTTTTCATTCATGCCTGCGGCATTTGTGAAATGAAGCTGGAACACGTGCCCGCCGGTTTCGATATCAAAGCCAATGGAAAAGGGGTTATGGAATTCGTAGCTGACTGGCTGGTTAAAAACATAATAGTAGTCAACGTTCAGCGAAACGCGTTTGGACAGTTTTAATCTTCCACCAAGGCCTGCGGCAAAAACATCGTTTGGATCCTCAGCTGTCGGTACGAGGTTGCGATGAAGGTAAGTTGGATTCACTTGTAGTGTCAACGTCTCATTAAACTTCCTCCCGATGATAGCCTGAAAATAATATCCAAGCCGGTGCTTGAATTCGGGCTCCGGATCCTTTGAGCTCCATGATTCACCTATCATCGTCATACCTCCTACAAACACCAACGAAACAGGAACGTTTACAGAACCAACAGACTGTTGTAATGCGCGGTACTTCAAAAATCCATCTACCTCTTTGTGAAAACTGGCACGACCGATCCCCACGGTCAGATCTTTCGTAATTCCATAATCGAGACCAAGCCTGATCGTTGCTTCGTCCAGTCCAAAAAACTCTGAAATACCCTGGTTCACATTACCAAACCGGTGAAGGATGCGGAAATCCAATACGCCGGGCTTCAGCATCTCCAGGCTTTGAGACATAATAACCCGTGTTGACTTATATGCACCGGTAACATATTCACGCGATTTCGTACTGTCGGCAATGCCTTTCAGAAGATCATCATCCTGGCTATAAACATTGATATTTACGGAAAGGGCAAGCAGCAAATAAAAAACGCATCTCAACACTGGCTTATTGGTTTGATCTGAATTTTTCCGGGGTATAGGTCTTTTGGAAGAAATGTGCCTGCTCATAGGTTTGATTTGGTGCTGCATAGGTTGTCATTAACGGTTATATGGTTCGAGCCTGATCATTACGTCTGTTCTGACGGTTTTTGAAATCTTATCGGCCACCAATGATGGGATGGATATTTTATAATCTGCCACTAAAAGATTGAAGGTGGTTTGTGCCTCGATATTTTTTTCTGATATCTTCATTTTTGCTTTGGTAGATATAGGTTTAGTGACGCCATGTATGGTAAGGTCGCCCTCTACGTTTGCATCATAGCTGCCCGGTTTGGTATAATTTATGTCAGCATTGTTTGTTATTTTTCCCTTGAAGGTTGAATTCGGATATTTATCACTTTCGACGTAATTTTCGTTGAAGTGTTCCTGCATCAAACCTTTCCTGAACTCGAATGCTTTCATAGGTGCCGAAAATTGAATGGCTCCTGATTTTATATCAAGCACAGCAGTTACTATCTTATTGGTGGCTTCGACATTTTCAAGATCTGTACTGGCAAAAAAACTGATGGTACCAGTTTTGGTGAAGTACCTGTCCTGAGCATGAGCCAAAGATCCGGCGAGGATAAAACCTGCGAGTACGATTGCTACCTTTGATTTCATCGGTAAATTATTTTTGTATGTCTTTGATTCCTCCTGCCCGGAACCTGAGCGTTGCACCGAGTCCGGACAGCATATCATCCGCTGAAGCTTCATCCTTTGAATAACTGGCACAGATACCCTGGATAACTACTGCTTCTGATGTTGTTCGCCCTGCCAGTGTTTTCTTGTATCGGGGATCAATGGCTACGATGATCTCCCCTGGGTTTTCTGCCGAACCGATGGTCACCGATCCCGACGTGTCAACGGTTTTTATCGTGCCCGAAAACCTGATGATCTTGTCGATGTATTTTGCAGAGGCAGAAGCAGCATCCTTCTCAAATGCCGTTAGCAGGTCATTTGCCGTGACGGTATGATCAGGAGTTTTTGACACCTGGTCTGGGTTCTCCCGGTTATACATGAAGTAAGCCGTTAATGCTAACCCAAGTACCAGGAAGATTATAATAAACAACGCGGTTTTTTTCGACCTTTGCATCTTAGTTGTTTAAGGCACCCCGGTTGATCCATGCCCTGAATTGGTTGATATCACATTCAGGCATCTTGTTTCCACCCTGTGGCATGGGGCTGAAACCATTTGCATGAGAAATAGCTCCGAGGAGCCGGCCGTCATTGACCTTTGCCTTTACAGCGTTATAGCTGGTAAGAACAAACCCGCCAACCGGAGCCGTACCACTGTGACAACTTAAACAACCATGTTTCGTGATCAGGGGAGTAATGGTTGCCGAATAAGTGACTGTAGTGGTGTCGCAGGTGTTAGGCGTGGGATCATTCAGCATGTCTTCAGAGTCTGAGCTGCAGCTTGCCAGGGTGAGACATAGTGCAGCGAAAGCAAACACGGATTTTTTCAACATTCTTTGGTGATTTTATAGGTGATTGATACGATCAAACGGTTTGAATGATCGTTTGATAGTTAAAACGGCAATATTTGCGAAGGGTTGCCTTGATAATCACCCCGGATCCATGTTTTTTTATCCCAGGCAGCGTCAAAAATGCTGTCAGTCCATCCAATGAATGCGTAATTGTTTTTTTGGTTCGCCCAGGCAACCATCCATGAATATTATCGTATTTTGTTACAATCTGAGGTTACCAATTGGAAAATTTAAAAGAGATCATTTTAAACTGCGTTCTTAATAACCATAGAGATCAGAAGATCCTCTATGAGCAGTTTTATGGCTATTGCCTTAAAACTGTTTTCCGCTATATATACCACTACGACAAAGCTGTGGATATCGTGAACGATGGCTTCATTAAAATTTTCCGCAACCTGCACAAATTTGAATTCAAACAAGATGTAAACGTACAGATGCTCCTGATGGGATGGATGCGGATGATCATGGTGAATACAGCTATTGACCATCTTCGCCAGAATAATTTTATGCCTGAAATAGGCGAGATCTCAGAGCATGTCTGGGAAAGCCAGGATAAGTCCCAGTCCTCTGATCAGCATTTATTGTATAAGGAATTGATAAAAGAAATCAAGAAACTTCCACCGGGATACCGGGCAGTTTTTAACCTCTATGTAGTGGATGGATTTACTCATAAAGAAATATCGGAGTTGCTGGGAATTTCCATTGGCACATCAAAGTCAAATCTTTCCAAAGCAAGGGTGATTTTACAGAACATTATTAAAAAAAATGAGCAGGTTAGGGTATGCAACATCTGAAGGACGATATGGATGAGCTGTTCCGTAAGGCGGCGGATGAGTATCCGCTGAACACGGGAACCCCTGACTGGAACAAGGTGGCACAGGGTCTCGCGCAGGAGCAGGTTCCTGAACCTCCGGTAAAGAAAACTTACAGAAGATATACCTGGCTGCTCATATTGTTGCCTCTTGGCTTCTTGCTTATGGAAACAGTGAAACCCGGTGCGTTGAGGCGACTGGTTTCTCTTAACAGTGCGGAGATAAACACCGAAGCCCTTAGAAATCCAGTTCCGGCTGTCGATGACAGAAACAGTAATGAGAAAGAAAATGCTGCAAAGAAGACTATTGATGCTACGAAAGATAACGCTACCGGAGATGCAAAGATTGTTGAAGGTGTTAACACTAATGATAATGGAGTTGCAACCAACGAAGGAGTCGTCCGGGACAAACTAGATGCATCTGCAGAAGCAAACGCTATTAAAGAAGGAAACGATATTGAAGACGGTAACGATACTGAGGGAGGAGACCTTCCAAAAGAATTAAGCGATAACAGGGAGGCAAATGCAAATAAAAAAGGAAACAAGTCTGGTAAGGCTCCCGGAGAAAGAAATATCGCCGCACAAGGGCAAAGCCAACAAGGAACAACCGGAAGCTTGCCGGGGAATCTTCCGGCTGCGCCAGGAACGAAGGGTGGGGGAGCAACTGCATTCGCGACCAGTAAGCAAATTAACGAGCCCGGTATCACAGATCCTTCAGCAGCAGGCAATGATGCCGGAACGGTAAGTGCATTAATCTCACCATATACAAAACTTGGCCTGGCTGCATCCACGAACTCACCTGACCCCAGTCAGATCGCAATGCCGCAACTGACAAAGCTCGAGCCTGGCCCGATAAAAAAACAAAAGATCAAAACCAAAAACTTTTATGTCGGAACCATTGGGGGATTGGATCTGACCACCGTCAGCTTCCAGAAAACCTCGGATATCGGCTATCACTTTGGTGGATTAGCAGGATACACTTTCTCAAGGAAGTGGAGTGTTGAAGTTGGGTTTATCGTTGAGAAAAAGTCTTATTATACTGATGGCAAATACTTCGACAAAAGCGGGCTCCGCCTGGGTCCCAACACAACCGTTGTGTCTGTTGATGGCGACTGTAAAATGTTTGAGATTCCATTCAGCGTGAAATATGATATTACAAACACGTACAAATCAAACTTTTTTGTAACCGGGGGCTTCTCTTCTTATATCATGAAAAAAGAAGAATATGAAATGGTTTATCAATATGGTTCAGGTTCCCGTGGTACTCATTATTATCCATACAAAAATTCGTCAAAAAACTTCTTTGCTGAACTTCGGCTCACTGGTGGTTACGCTTTAAAGCTTCCCCAACATTTCTCGTTACGCATTGAGCCTTATCTCAACATCCCGGTAACAGGCGTTGGATATGGAAAACTTCACCTGATGAGTGCCGGCCTGAACGCAGGAATATTCAAAAGGATCTTCTAAATAATTTTTATCCCGGTTTCTCCAATGGCCAGCGTCTGTTTTTGTCGCGCTTATCCTGTGTGCATGATCCAAAGCCATGGCCTTCCGCTTCGCCGGGCGCCGTTTCTTTATTACCAACCAGGCCCTCACTTAGTTAGCCGGATAACCTGGCAATCATTTATGCATTGTAATTTCATCAACAGAAATCCACCATTTCAGTAGATTTGTATGCTCTTTAACAGCAAAACCTTAAAATTCAACAAAATCTGACTTATTTTTAATGCCTGAATGACCCTGTGTTTGCTGCGTTTGGTATCATATTAAAAAATATCGCTTTTGGATAAGAACTTTCTTTTAGAACTTCTTGCGCGTCAACAGGACAAGGAATCGGTACCCTCCAATGATGTGATTGCGGGATGGGCAACCCGGTTGATTCATTTGTTATACCCTGAAATGTCGACCAACAAATTCAGTTCGGTTGAAGAGATGAGCTATGCATTCACGAAACTCGAAAACGAGTTGCTTGATATATTGAATGCCACTACTGCCTGCGTCGATTGTAATAACAGGTTCGTGGTAAAACGTTTCTTCGAACATGTGCCGGAACTGCTTCGGTTACTCAATACCGATATTGATGCAATTATGAATGGTGATCCGGCGGCAAAAAATGAGTTTGAAGTGATCAGGGCGTATCCGGGTTTTTACACATTAGCCTTTTACCGGATTGCGCATAAGTTACTGAAACTGGATGTGCCTCTGCTGCCGAGGATATTGAGTGAGTTTGCACATTGCCGCACGGGTATTGATATACATCCTGCGGCGGAGATCGGTGAATATTGTTTCATCGATCATGGCACTGGCTCTGTGGTTGGAGAAACAGCAAAGATCGGCAACCACGTTAAAATGTACCAGGGAGTAACGCTTGGTGCACTGAGTGTTGATAAAAGTATGGCCAATACCAAGCGGCATCCCACCGTGGAGGACCATGTAATTTTATATGCAGGTGCCACGATCCTTGGTGGCGATACCGTTGTCGGGCATCACAGTATCGTGGGCGGCAATGTTTGGTTAACCCGGAGTGTTCCACCCGGTTCGCTGGTCTATCACAACCCTGAGATCGTCGTAGCGGAAAACAAAATATTAAATTAACTACATGGCAAGTGTCCTGGATACTGTTGGAAATACCCCGATAGTCGAAATCTTAAAACTGAATAAAAATCCCCGGGTCAAAATTTTTGCAAAGCTCGAAGGCAATAATCCAGGCGGAAGTGTAAAGGACCGGCCGGCACTGAATATGATCAGGAGTGCTGTTGAAAGGGGAGAAATCAATAAAGATATCACGCTTATCGAAGCCACCAGCGGCAATACCGGTATAGCGATGGCGCTGATCGCGAATCTGTTTGACCTGAAAATTGAACTGATTATGCCTTCCACCTCTACAAGAGAAAGAGTCCTTTCTATGGAGGCATTTGGAGCCAAAGTGGTCCTACTCGATAACATGGAGGTCTGTCGCGACTACGCGGAGCAACAGGCTGCCACGGGCAAATATTTTATGCTTAACCAGTTTGCCAATCCCGATAATTATCTGGCACATTATAAATCAACCGGGCCGGAAATCTGGCGTGACACAAATGGCGGAATTACTCACTTTGTAAGTTCAATGGGTACTACCGGCACCATCATGGGTACGTCGATGTTTCTCAAAGAAAAGAACCCTGATATCCAGATCATTGGGTGCCAGCCAACGGAAGAATCCTCTATCCCCGGGATAAGGCGGTGGCCGGAGGCATATTTGCCAAAAATCTTTGATCCATCGCGGGTTGACCGTGTGATGGATATCTCTCAAAAAGATGCGACAATGTTTACCCGCCGGCTGGCCAGGGAGGAAGGAATTTTCGCCGGGATGAGCAGTGGAGGCGCACTTTCTGCTGCCTTGAAATTAAGCGAAGAGCTTGACTCAGGCGTCATCGTTTTCATTTGCTGCGACCGGGGCGACAGGTATTTGAGTTCAGAATTGTTCGGATAACAATTTAAAGCAAGATGACAGTACAAATAACAGGGAATTTGCTATTGTGGTCTTAAGCTACTGATTTCCGGGTGCTGAAGTTATTCTTCTTCCAAAACAGATTTTCTTATTCCGATTACAAACAGTTTGTCCGATATCGGACAAATTTTTCCTTGCGATATCGCTTAAAACGCTGTCTTTCAACTTATTGACTCTGGCATTTCGATTGGAACCATTTGAGGCAAATACGCTTTATAATGGACATCGATATTGAACAGCAGGTTAACAGTAAGAAAAAGAAACGATTGGTGTTTTCAGTGCTGATTACCGTTCTCATAATAGCTGCGGTCATCTTTCTCCTTCGAACCGGGTTCTCGGCTTCTATTGCTCCTTCGGGCTTCAGTACAGCCATTGTTGAAATGGGCACCATTGAAAATACGCTCAATGCTTCCGGTGAGGTGGTGCCTGAATTCGAAGAAATCATCAGCAGTCCCATCGTTGCTTCTATAAAAAACGTGATCAAAAATGCCGGGAGCCCAGTGAACGCCGGTGAGTCGATACTGGCGCTTGACAAATCTGCTACCGCGAACGAACTGGAAAAACAAAAATTCCAGCTGGAATCAAAAAAGAACAATATCAGGAAGCTGAAACTTGAGCTTGAAAAAAGCTTCTATGATATAAAATCCAATAACGATATAAAACAACTTCGTATAAACAGTTTGCTCGCTGAAGTTGAAAATGCAAAACGTTTATACAAAGCCGGCGGTGGCACTCAGGAAGATATCGACAAAGCGGAACTTAATCTCAAGGTTGCAAGACTTGAAAAACAACAACTCGAAAATGAGATCAAAAGCAAACAGCAGACCATGCAGGTTGAAATGCGTGAGTCAGAGATTGAGGCTGCGATTCAGCAAAGTTCAGTTGCAGAGCTTGAAAGAAAGTTAAGTAATGCAGACATACTTACAACCCGGCCTGGAGTGATCACCTGGATAAATAAAAACATAGGCGCCCAGGTGAGTGAAGGTGAACCCCTGGCCAGGATCGCAGATCTGTCAGGGTTCAAAATAACCGGCAGCATATCTGACAATTATATGAACGACCTGCAGGAAGGGATGGTCGCCATCATTAAGATCAATGAAACCCAACTTCGCGGCCATGTGTCTCACATTTATCCTTCTGTTCAGAATAACATCGTTCAGTTTGATGTGAAGCCAGACAGCCAGGCTACAAAGCTGCTGCGACCCAATCTCAAGGTTGACGTGTTCCTGGTGACCTCATCCAAAAACAATGTTATGCGTGTCTCCAACGGCGCGGCCTTCAAAGGGAGCTCCCCGCAGGATGTTTTCATTGTTGAAAAAGGTAAAGCGCTGCGGAGAAAAGTGAATACCGGCATGTCCAATTTTGATTTCATCGAGTTGAAGGATAATGTAAAGCCGGGCGATAAAGTCATTATTTCTGATATGACCCGGTTCAAAAATGTAAATGAGATCACCATCACTGAATAATTGCCTGAGATGAAAATGATTTTATATAAACCCGTGTTGTTCGCCGGCACTTTGAGATTGCTTGTCTGTGCATTATTATCTAACCTTTCGCTTCATGCACAAACAGATTCAGTGGAGGTTGAGTTATCACTCGATCAGATTGTTTCAATGGCTAAAGCGAAGTCGATAGAATCCAAACAGGCATCTACACGTAAAGAAACAAAGTACTGGGAATATCGCGTGTATCGTTCGAATTACCAACCCCAACTATTGTTAAGCGGCACTGTGCCGGCTTATAGCAAAACTTTCAGCCAGGTGGTCCAGCCGGATGGTACGATCCTGTTTCAACCGATCCATAACAACAACTCATCGCTCGAATTGAACTTTAGTCAAAGCATTGCTGCAACAGGAGGAACAATCTTCGGTACTACACAGCTGCAACGATTTGATGATTTCGACCGGAAGACCCAATTGTACAACTCAGTTCCATTCGGTATCGGGTACAGCCAGCCATTGTTTCAGTTCAATACATTGAAATGGGATAGAAAGATTGAGCCCCTGAAATACAATGAGAGCCGGCAGGCATTTATTGAATCGATGGAAAACATTTCCATCTCTGCAACTGATTATTTTTTCGACCTGTTGATCGCACAGGTGAATTTCGACATTGCAAAAACCAACTTTGAGAATACCAAAAAGATAATGGCCGTAGCTATGGAGAAACTGGAAATCGGCAAAATTTCCAAGAACGAAATCCTCCAGCTGCAACTCGAACAATTAAAAGCAGAGAAATCGATCGGTATTTCGAAAAGAGATATGGAAATAGCACTGCTGAACCTCAAAGCTTATACAGGTATGAATGCGGTGAAAAGCATCAAACTTGCTCTGCCTGCAGAGATAACAACCATGACGGTGGAAACAGAGAAAGTGCTGGCCGAAGCTTATGCCAACCGCTCCGACGCAATCGCCTTTATGCGGCAGATTGCAGAAGCAAAAAGAGATCTTACCAAAGCAAAAGCAGATAACGGCCTGAACGCTGCTCTTACAGCCAGGCTTGGTTATTCCCAGGCAGGTGTCTCCATACCAAAAGCTTACCGGTCACCACAGGATCAACAGCTGCTTCAACTTGAATTTACCATCCCGATCATGGATTGGGGAAGATCAAAATCGAGAACAAAAACAGCGCAGGCAAATCTTAAGCTGGCCGAATACACCGTTGAGCAGGACAGGCAAAACTTCACACAGGAAATTGTTACCCAGGTAACGTTGTATGAAATGATGAAAGGGCAGGTTGCACTTTCTGCAAAGGCGGACAGCATAGCTTCTGAAAAATATAACATTGCACGGGAAAGATATGTACTCGGAAATCTTAGTATTACGGATCTCAGTATTGCGTTCCAGGAGAAGGACCAGGGCAAACGGGATTATATTGCCGCGCTGCGCGACTTCTGGGGTGCTTACTATCAGCTGCGTTATCTTTCTTTGTATGACTTTGAGAAAAACCAGAAAATAACCTATTGAAATACTCAAACCGGAGGTTATATACCGAACTATTAACTAAGTAACATATATACCGAAACAATTAAGTAACATCTATACTGAATCAATTAGCTAAGCAACCATATACTGAATCAAATAAATCACTAACCATCACAACACAATTATATGATAACACTAAGAAATATCGAAAAAGTATACCGGACAGACACCGTTCAAACACAGGCGCTGAACCAGGTAAACCTGGACATCGAAAAGAAAGAGTTTGTTTCTATCATGGGCCCTTCAGGCTGCGGTAAAAGCACCCTGCTTAATATTATGGGTTTGCTTGACAATCCCACAAGTGGTATGGTTACAATTGCAGATCAAAACACCACTAAGCTTAACGACAAAGACCTGGCCCGGTTCAGGAACAAAAAGATTGGATTTATTTTTCAAAGCTATCATCTTATCAATGACCTGAACGTGATAGATAATGTTGAGTTACCACTGCTTTACAGGAATACATCTGCAAAAGAGCGACGCGACCTGGCAAAAAGCGCTCTTGAAAAAGTGGGTCTGAGCAACCGGATGCGGCATTTTCCTTCACAACTGTCCGGCGGTCAGAAACAACGGGTGGCCATTGCCAGGGCAATAGTCGGTAACCCGGAAATCATACTCGCCGATGAGCCTACCGGGAACCTGGATAGCGCTATGGGTAACGAGATCATGAATATCCTGCTTCAACTGAACAGCGACGGAAACACAACCATTGTTATGGTCACGCATGATGAGTCCATGGCAAAAAGAACACACCGCCTGATCAGGTTATTTGATGGGAGCCAGGTTCAGTAAATCGTTCTGCTTTCAACCTTTCAACAATTTTTATGCTTAAGAATTATTTTAAAATTGCGATTGCGGTGTTGAGAAGACGCAAGTTCTTCACTTTCATAAGCCTTTTCGGCATCAGCTTTACCCTGACGATACTTATTGTACTCGCCGCGTTCATCAACAACATTGCCCGTTCAGATTATCCGGACCGCAAAAGGAACCGGAGCCTGTATATTATGCTCATGGATCAGCGCCAGGCAAAAACCGGTTATCGGATGACGGGCCCACCCAGCTTTTATTTCCTCGATAATTACGTGAAGTCCATGAAAACACCAGAGAAAATCTCTATTGCATCAGTGTTCAGTCCCACCAACACGTATATCAATAACAAGAAACTGGTGATCAATGTCAAATACACAAACGATTTATTCTGGGATGTAATGGAGTTTGATTTTATTGAGGGCAAGCCGTATGTGGCCCAACAGATCAACAATGCTGATAAGGTTGCGGTAATTACCCGCGACACCAGGGACAATTATTTCGGCGAAGGTGTTCCGGCAGTTGGCAAATACATTGAAACCGATAATGAATTGTACAGGGTGACCGGTGTTGTGGAAGATGTTCCTGTCACCATGTTATATGCCTATGGTGATATGTACCTGCCATATACACTTTCAAAGAGAGATTACAAAAGCAAAGAATTAGGTGCAGATTATACAGCGGTGCTGCTGGCCAGGTCCGAATCAGATCTTGACCAGATGAGAAACGAATACCAGGACGTTATTTCAAAACTTCCCACAAAAGGTAAGGAATACGATAAGATCTACAGTCATGCGGATAGCTATGTTGCCAGCTATACGCGAATGATCCTGGGAGATGGTGTGGATTCAGGCGTAGGAACACTGATAATCATACTTTCTTTGTTCGCCTTTCTGTTTATGTTGTTGCCTACTCTCAACCTCGTAAACATCAATACCAGCAGGATCATGGAAAGGTCGTCAGAGATCGGCGTCCGGAAAGCTTTTGGAGCTTCATCGGGAACGCTGGTGTTCCAATTCATAACTGAAAATATCATCCTGACTTTCCTGGGCGGTTTTATCGGTCTCTTATTATCATGGGGAATCATTGCCTATATCAATCAAAGCAACCTGATACCGAACATCAGGCTTACGATTGACTTCCAGGTATTGTTCCTCGGAATACTCTGTTGTTTGGTTTTTGGATTTTTATCAGGCGTATATCCGGCGTGGCGGATGTCCCGTCTTCATGTTGTTGCCGCGCTCAAAGCAAATTAATAATCAATAAATCTTCAGCCATGATAAGGCATCTGTTCAAAATGATCTGGAACAAAAAGAAGCAAAACTTTCTGCTGATGCTGGAAATGCTCGCTTCGTTCCTCGTAGTGTTTGCGGTTTTTACTTTGCTGGTCTATAATTATCAGAATTACAGGCGGCCAATGGGTTTCGACTATAATAATGTCTGGGTAATCAATTACAATAATTCAATAGACAATACCGGGCTCGATAGTGTTATTATGTTCAGGGAGGCTATCAGGAACCAGTTGAAGTCGATGCCTGAAATAAAAAGTGTTTCCTATACAAGCAACAACGTCCCTTTTTCCATGTCTACCAATAATGGAAATCTGACGGTTAACAAACAGTCAATCCCCTCGGTAAACCGTTACACGGCAGAAGACGACTATGATGATGTGCTGAATCTTGAAATAAAGGAGGGCCGTTGGTTCACTAAGGATGATCTGAGTTCCAAGGACTATGCTGTTGTCATCAACTCTGCGCTAAAGGAAAGGATCTTCGGATCCAAACCCGCAATAGGTGAATATCTGGGTGATGTTTCCGGTGAGGAGCGCCGGAATAAAATTGTGGGGGTTGTAGCCGACACAAAATTCAAAGGCGATTTCCAGGCTGTGGAATATGATATGTTCCACCGCGCAGACACCGGTGGGTTCAGGTGGCTTAACAGGATCA
This sequence comes from Flavitalea antarctica, assembly GCF_054461535.1. Lineage (NCBI taxonomy): Bacteria > Pseudomonadati > Bacteroidota > Chitinophagia > Chitinophagales > Chitinophagaceae > Flavitalea > Flavitalea antarctica. The sequence goes on along the minus strand of NZ_JBTLQG010000017.1, from coordinate 97,314 downwards.
TCATAAAGGTGGCTCCGGATGCCGGTGCTGATTTTGAAGGCAGGCTTCATAAAACCATGGCTTCTGCCCTGAAAAATTCAAACGTTGAAATTGAACATCTCGCAGAAAAAAGAGAAAGCCGGAACAACCTGTCCCTGGTGCCTATGGTTATATTGCTGGTTGTTGCCGGGTTCCTGATCATCAACGTTGCGCTCGGATTGTTTGGCGTGTTGTGGTATAATATCAGTAAGAGACGCGGTGAGATAGGACTGAGACGGGCAGTGGGCGCAAGTGGAAATGCTGTCTCGAAACAGCTGGTGGGTGAGGCCCTGGTATTATCAACCTTATCACTGATCGTTGGATCGTTTTTTGCCGTGCAGTTTCCCCTGTTGAATATTTTTGATCTCCCCTCCGGGGTTTACCTGATGGCATGGCTGCTATCATTGTTATTTATTTACATACTCGTAATGTTCTGTGCATTTTACCCCGGCAGACAGGCTGCCGCGATCAATCCCGCGGTTGCACTGCATGAAGAATAATTATTAATATTGCCCTCAACTATGATCCTGATTATTGACGACGATATTGCCGTTAGAACTTCGTTGGAGTTACTGCTTAGAGATAATGGTTATGAAACAGTTGCTGTTGGCAGACAATCAGAAGCGTTGGAGCATCTGGGTTCACACCCGGTTTCACTGATCATACTCGATCTTAATTTCAGCATTGAAACATCGGGCAGGGAAGGGATGCAGCTACTTACTGAAATACGGAAGGCAAATGCCGCGGTTCCGGTAATTCTCATCACCGGATGGGGAAGCATTGACCTGGCCGTTGAAGGAATGAAAAAAGGCGCAAATGATTTTATAACCAAACCCTGGACCAACGATTACCTGCTCCAATCAATCAAAACCCATATAAAGTTACAGACCCAGTCCAAAAACCGTTCGGGAAGGAAAGAACTTGACAGCATCTATAACCTGATGCATATTATCGGGGAAGACGAGAAGATGCTTGAATTACTGGAAACAGCGGGCAGGGTAGCAGCAACTGATGCTTCAGTACTGATCATGGGAGAAAGTGGAACGGGTAAGGAACTGATCGCTGAGGCAATACACCAGAACAGTACGCGGCTCTCCAAACCATTTGTGAAGGTGAACCTGGGAGGTATCTCAACGTCATTATTTGAAAGCGAAATGTTTGGTCACGTAAGAGGTGCGTTTACCGATGCACGCACTGACCGGATAGGGCGCTTTGAGATGGCCAATAAGGGAACCATCTTCCTGGACGAGATAGGTGACCTGGATCCGGGAAGCCAGGTGAAATTGCTGCGGGTATTACAGGATCGGACCTTCGAAGTGCTGGGTAGCAGCCGCAGCAAAACGGTTGATTTGCGCGTGGTAAGCGCTACCAACAGGGACCTGCAGGAAATGGTTGCAAGAGGTGCATTCCGGGAGGACCTCCTTTACCGTATAAACCTGATTACCCTTCATGTTCCGCCTCTTCGCGAGCGCGCTTCAGATATTCCAAGACTGGTTGATTTTTTTGTCACCAACCTCAAGGTAATCTATAAAAGGCCGGCTCTTACGGTTAACCGTGACGCGATCAGGTGGCTGCAAAAACTTCAGCTGCCCGGAAATATCCGCCAATTAAAAAACCTGGTCGAAAGAACTGTTCTGGTCAGCAAAAATGATGAACTTGGAATCGCGGATTTCCAGAAGCACCTGGAACTATCACCAGGCAAAAAGGGTGCAGTTCAGCTTCCCGACGTGGGAATGCTGACCCTCGAAGAACTGGAAGTGCTGATGATAAAAAAAGCCATGGAATTTCATAAGAAAAAAGTTTCGCGCGCTGCTGCTTCTCTTGGTCTCACCAGGAGCGCGTTATACCGGAGGCTGGACAAGTTTCAGATTCCCTACGACGAAGAGCAGGATTAAATAATGAAGATCAGTACTAAGTATATATTGTTCGTTGTCCTCATCCACCTGGCCGCGCTGGTACTTTCCTATTTTGTTTTCATTGATGAGAAGTGGATATTCCTTGTATCAGAGGCAGTGATACTGATCTCAATATACCTATGCTGGCAAATTTACCTGCAACTTATCCGACCGCTTAATCTGCTGGTGCAGGGGGCCGAGGCTATAGCTGACCGCGATTTCAATACCAGTTTCCTCGAAACGGGAAGTTATGAAATGGATAAACTCATAAAAGTTTATAACCGTATGATGGAAGAGCTAAGAGTTGAAAGAACCAAACAACAGGAACAGCATTATTTCCTGGAAAAGCTGATCCATACTTCACCAACGGGTATCCTTGTGCTGGACTATGATGGCAGGATTGAACAGGTTAATCCTATGGCAGCGACCCTCTTGCAAATCAGACTGGAAAATCTGGTTGATAAAGACATCAACGCGCTGGATCACCCGGTAATGATTAAGCTAAGCAATATGCAATCCGGTGAAGCAGCTACGGTGAAAATGGCGGCTGCCACCTATAAAGTGCATAAATCACATTTTATGGATCGCGGCTTCCCGCGGTTTTTTGTGATGATCGAAGTGTTAACCGCAGAGATCCTTGAAGCCGAAAAAAACGCCTACGGTAAAGTGATCAGGATGATGGCTCATGAAGTAAACAATACCATCGGGCCGGTGAATTCAATCATGAATTCGGCTTTGAACAAAATTACATCAATACAGGGGGTTACACCATTGAGTGAAGCATTGCAGATTGCAGTTGAAAGAAACAGTAATCTCAATATTTTCATGCGGAATTTCGCAGACCTTGTTCGTTTACCGCCTCCCAAAAAACAACAGGTCGATATTATGTCGGTTCTGATATCAACAGCAAAACTTATGGAAACCCGCGCAGTTGATAAAAAGATTCGTTTTATTTACCCGGCTAATGTTGGTCCCGTTTTTATTTCGGCCGACCAGCAACAAATAGAACAGGTACTGATCAACATCATAAAAAATGCGGTGGAGTCTATCGACGAAACGGGGGAAATAAGTTTCAGCCTGGATCCCGTTTCAAAGATCCTTATCATTTCCGATACCGGTAAAGGCATTGATGATGAACTTGCGCAAAATCTGTTCAGACCATTTTTCAGCACAAAAAAAGATGGCCAGGGTATTGGACTAACCCTCATACGTGAGATCCTTTATAATCACGGGTTCAATTTTTCCTTAAAAACAAAAGAAGAATTATCAGGCGATGAGGAATCACCAAAAAAACACACCGATTTCCAGATTCAATTCTCCACGCAATAACGCAAAATATCCTTCCCCAAATCAGACACAACATTCACCCCTGAATTACGCATAACATTCCCCCTAAGTCAAGTACACTATTCTCCGTTAATTTCGAACAATTCTCACCTCAATAACGCACAACAATTGTATCGAAAGCGTACAGCATTTTGCTGCCATGAAATGATAACTTTTTAGGAACCAGTAATTTGCTCATCGGGCATCCAAATTGGTACGATGAGATCATACCCTTAAGCATTAATCAACTCAAACATTGGTATGATCAGGAATTATTTTGTTACGATTTTCAGGAACCTCACCAGAAACAAACTCGGCACATTCATAAATGTAACGGGCCTTGCGGTCAGTATTGCCTGCTGTATCGCTATATATGTTTTCCTGAAGCATGAAAAGACCTTCGATCATTTTCATTCCAAAGCCGACAGGATCCACCGTATTGTTTTTGAAGATAAAACATCACAGGGACTCGAATTCGGCGGGTACACGAGCTTTCCGGTGGCCAGGGCGCTGAGAAACGATTTCCCGCAGCTCGAAACCGTTACCCAGGTGTATGTGCGGAATACCGTTGTAGTGCAGATCGGAGAGGGAGCTGGTCAACGAAAACTGTTCGAAGAAAAAGAAGCTACTTATGCTGATGAATTCTTTTTCAATACTTTCGATTTTCCTCTTATTGCCGGGGATCCCAAAGGACTACTATCTTCTCCGGACGAAGTTGTGCTGACCAAAAAACTGGCAGACAAGTTTTTTGGGCAGGGTACAACTGATTACGGAAGCCTGGTGGGCAAGTCTGTTATTGTTAATAAAGAGCCTTATCGTATTTCTGCTGTCATTGCTGATATGCCAAGAAACAGTAACATCCCCTGTAATTTGTTGCTCCCATTTAAAGATTTTGAAAGAAAGAATCCGGCTACTGTATCAAAGTGGCTTGACAATTATTCTGAAAGCTATACGTTTGTGACCCTTCCTGAAAACTTAAGCGCCACAAAATTGGATGCACAGCTTGTTGGTTTTAAAAATAGGTATCTGCCCGCTGATTACGCAAAACGGATAACCTACCACTCCCAACCGCTTAAACAGGTGCACACTGATGAAAAGTATGGTGGAACCCTGTATGCCACCCCAGGTATCCTGGTGATCGCTTTTATTGTTATGGGTTCAATAGTGCTGTTAACAGCCTGCATAAACTTTGTAAACCTGGCAACGGCCCAGTCTATCAATCGTTCACGGGAGATTGGGATCCGCAAAACGCTGGGAAGCCGGAAATGGCAATTAATCACGAGGTTCCTTAGCGAAACCTTCATCCTTACTTTGCTGGCCTCTGTACTGGCTGCATTGATGGCTGACTGGTTCCTGGACGCCTTCAATAATTATCTCGCTTTTGTTGTTGATTTCGGATTGCACCTGGATTGGACCGTGATTGTCTTCCTGTTTGTGCTGGCCTTGTTTATCACCTTTGCGGCAGGTTTTTATCCGGCCAGTAGAATGGCTTCCTTCAAACCGATCCTGGCCTTAAAAAATGGCATCAGGTCAAAAAACACCGGGTTCACAAACCGTTTCTCACTTAGGAAAGCACTCGTGGTTACCCAATTTATTGTGACGCAGCTACTCATCATTGGAACAGTGGTTGTTGCTACTCAAATGAATTATTTCTATAGCAAGGACCCCGGATATCAAAAGGAGGGAGTGCTGACGGTTGAAATGCCGGGTAATGACCAGCAGAAACTGGAGCGGTTCAAAACATTACTCGGCTCAAGACCAAAGATTGCTGCAGTCAGTTTTAATTCCGGCCCCCCGACTTCGGCAAGCACTGGGTTCAGCGACGTGAGACTGCCGCAGGCGGCAATTGCAGACAACCTGGCTATGGAAAGAAAGTTTGTTGACAATGACTATCTGAAGACTTTTGATATCAGGCTGATAGCTGGCAGAGATTTGCTTAAGTCTGACCAGGTGATGCTAAACGATAGCATGCTTCAATACAATGTGCTGCTAAACAAAAAGGCTGTTCAGAAAATGGGTTTTGAGTCACCGGATGCCGCTATTGGAAAACAGATCCTTGTAAACAACCGTGACCATGCCACTATCGTTGGGGTAACAGACGATTTTTATAATACTTCGCTGCAGCAGGAGGTTCAACCCTGCCTGTTGTTCTACGGGCTCAATTGGGTGAACATGGCCGGAATACGCTTAAGCCAACCGGCCGATGCATCGTTGCATTCATTTATAAAAACCAGTTGGGAATCTGTATACCCTGATAATATTTATAAAATGAATACCCTCAACGACTACATTAAACATAAGGCGTTTTATGTGTTGGAAGATGTCATGTTCCAGGGCTTCAAGATCTTTGTGGTTATTGCCATAGTTATTGGTTGTATGGGACTTTACGGACTCGTTGCTTTCCTGGCAGCGCAAAGACAAAAGGAAATTGGAATACGAAAGGTGCTTGGCTCTTCGGTTAACGGGATTGTTTATCTTTTTTCAAAGGAGTTTACCTGGCTGATATTAATCGCCTTTGTAATTGCCACACCGCTCGGATATCTCGCAATGAGTTCATGGCTCCAGACTTTTGTAAACCGGATAGATCTCCATGCCGGCTATTTCCTGGTTGCATTTATGCTATCCCTGTTGGTCGCTGCAATAACCATCAGCTTTCAATCCATTAAAGCGGCATCAGCTAACCCTGTAAAATCCCTGCGATCAGAATAGTGTAACCAGTCACTTCGCTGTTTTACGGTCGATAAGCCATTGTTACGGGTAAAAGAAGAGCCCGGTGGCCGAATGAAGTAGTGATCAAGATCGAAAATGCATCATTCACTCCGAACGATCACGCCGGAGATAACCAGAAGGGCATTGATGGCGCCAAATGACCAGGCATGTCCCGTAAAAAATCACAGCATAATTTCATCCGGGTGACTATTGTTTAAGTCCGGAAGCGGTTACCTTCGCGGATCATGAATGTATTTAACAGCCCGGCACCGATTACCATCACCTGTCACAAAAGGCTGGCTTCATATCTTGAGGCAGAGGTAAGGGAACTTGGATTCACGGTAGAGGAAACCTTCATAACGGGAGTGCGCGTAACAGGCACAGTTACGGACTGCATCCGCCTGAATTTAAGTTTACGATCCGCCAGCCAGGTACTCTATAGCCTTGGGAGATTCCGCGCGGAGAATGCGGATGCCATCTACCGCGAACTAAAAGACTTTCCCTGGGAAAATCTTGTTCCTGATCCCGGTTATTTTTCGGTGACAAGCAATGTGATGAACGACACCATCAATAACAGCATGTTTGCGAACCTGAGGGTTAAAGATGCGATAGTGGATCGCCTCCGGGATCAGAGAGGTAGCAGGCCGGCAACCGGAGCCGAACTTAACGGGACCGTCATTCATCTTTTCTGGAAAAACGATCAGGCTGAAATTTTTGCGGATACTTCAGGTGATTCGCTGGCAAGACATGGGTACCGGAGGATACCGGGAAGAGCGCCGATGCTTGAGGCGCTGGCTGCATCCACAATAATGGCCACAAGGTGGAACCGAAGTGCACCATTTGTGAATCCCATGTGCGGGTCAGGCACACTCGCTATAGAAGCAGCCATGCTGGCAACGAATACCCGCCCCGGCTTATTCAGGACGAACTTTGCATTCATGCATCTTCAACAATACAACGAGCAGGATTACCTGGAAGAACGGGGACGGCTGGAAAATCAAATCATAGATGTCCCGGATCTTACTATTATAGCTACCGACTATAGCAACCAGGCCATTGAAAATGCGCGTAAAAACGCAAGGGCAGCAGGGGTGGATGACATGATCCGCTTCGATGTTTGTGATTTTGCAGATACAGAGGTTCCTGAAGGAAAGAAGGGAGTAATGTTTATTAATCCGGAATACGGTGAGAGGCTCGGGCAAAGCGCTGAACTAACGCAAACCTATAACCGAATAGGGGATTTTATGAAAAAGAAATGTGGTGGTTATTTTGGATATGTGTTTACCGGGAACCTTGAACTTGCCAAAAAAATCGGGCTGAAGGCTTCGAGAAAAATAGAATTTTACACCAGTACCATCGATTGCCGTCTGCTTGAATACGAATTATATGAAGGCAGCAGAAGGGCCGGATGATGAGCTGACTTTTTTGTTTTGATGTATATTTGCCATTGCTTATGAGAACATTTGAAGACAATTACCGCCATAAGGGGTTGCGAAAAAAACTCGTTGATACTGTTCGTGATAAAGGCATTACAGATGAGCGCGTGCTTGCTGCTATTATGAATGTTCCAAGGCATTATTTCCTGGATTCAGCATTCGATAAATCAGCTTATGAAGACAAAGCGTTTCCGATCGCAGAGGACCAGACTATCTCGCAGCCTTATACCGTAGCTTACCAGACACAGCTTCTCGAACTGAAACCTTTTGAAAAGGTACTGGAGATCGGCACCGGTAGTGGTTACCAGGCAATAATACTGGCCGAGCTGGGTGCGCAGGTTTTCACCATTGAAAGGCAGCGGAAATTATTTGAACAGCATAAGAGTTTTGTATTACGGAACAAGTACACGAGTATAAAATACTTCTACGGGGATGGATATGAAGGATTGCCAACGTTTGCACCTTTCGATAAAATCATAGTTACGGCAGCTGCTGAATATGTTCCGCCCAAACTGATCGAACAACTCAAAGTAAACGGGAAGATGGTTATACCCGTTGGCGGACCCGAAGTTCAGCAAATGTTACGTTTAACGAAACACAGTGATGGGACGGTCGAAGAGGAAGTCTTTGATAATTTTTCGTTTGTACCGATGATCAAGGGGCGGAATAACTGAGTTGATCAGTTTTTCAGAAAATCCATCACCTTTTGGATTACCACTTCATCCTTGTAAATCCTGCGATGACCGAGGCCGGTGGTTTGAAGAAATTCGAGGTGGGAATGACCATCATTTTTTACCCTTATTGCATCCTCAATCGGGGTGATCTTGTCGGTATCGTCATGTATCCATAATATGGAAGCTCTTGTATGGTTAATCGCGCGCCTTATAGAATAATGCGCCGTTTCCTCCCCACCTCGTTTGATCACCAGTTCATCAAAATGCTTTCTTACAGCGTGGTTCAGATTGAAAATTCTGAAAAACCTGTCAACCGCAGAGGTGGTTTCGGTTGCTGGTGCAATGAGTGCTACTTTGCTGATCTCTGCATCGGGAATAGTTTCCAGTGCGTGCATCAGTGCGAGGCCGCCAAATGAATGCGCGATGTAACAATCGACTGGTCCGAATCTTTCAATGGCCGCATGAATAGTATTTACATAATCGGGCAGGAGAATTCTTTTGCCTCCCGATCGGCCATGTGCCGGCGCATCAAAAGCAAGCACCTCAAAATCAAGTTTTATGAGTGCGCTGATATACTGGTGAAAATTTGTTGAACTTGATTCAAAGCCATGAACGATCAGTACTTTTTTTCGGGCTGGATGGTTCCAGCGAAAGCCACTGATCAGTATATTGTCCAGATGAAAACTTAGTAATTCACCTTCTTCAAATATAGGTGCCGGGATGCCTGAAGATCCGTTGAAAGGAGTAGAGAATATTTTGAAGGCTTGTTTTGCGGCTTTTTTTGGCGACACCAGTGAAAGCAGCTGAAGGTTGGCCCTATAGTATGCAAGCCCTAATTTTTGTACTAACTTCATGATCTGGCAGGTTGTAAGCGCAAATCTATCGGCACAGGCACGAATACCAAAATATATTATGCGTATAGTCATCATAGGGTCCGGCAATGTAGCTACTGTTCTTGGTCGAAAGATTTATGTTGCCGGCCATGACATCATCCAGGTCTATAGCCGGAACGGAAGTGCCGCTGCAAGGCTTGCCAAAGAAACCGGTGCATTGCCATGCATTGAACCCGTTGCCGTGAACAGGACGGCCGACCTTTACCTGGTCTCGGTTGCTGACAACGCTATACCCGGAATTGCAGAGTGGCTCAGGGTCAGTGATAAACTTGTGGCCCATACTGCAGGTTCCGTTTCAAAGGATGCTCTTCAAGGCTGTAGTGCGCAATATGGAGTGATATACCCTTTACAGACAATCAGGAAAGAATCTGTTACGCTACCGGAGATACCGCTGTTGATTGATGGAAATGATGAACCGGCAAAAACGGCGTTATTTGATTTTGCACAAACGATTTCAGGTAACGTGCACCTGGCCAATGACAAAAAAAGATCTCAGCTTCATATTGCCGCCGTGATCATGAATAATTTTTCAAACCATCTTTATACACTGGCGGCAGATTATTGCGCAAATGAAAACCTTGACTTCCGCCTGTTAACCCCGTTGATTGCTGAAACTGCAGAGAGACTAAACTATCTTAAGCCAAACCAGGTGCAGACGGGACCTGCCATGAGACATGATCATTCGACCATTGCCGGTCACCTCGAGAGCCTGAAAAATTATCCGGACCTGGCAGAACTGTATGCTGTTTTTACGAAAAAAATTCTTGCCTATTACGACGGCAAAAGTCACAGTCCGGATGTGGAGAGCATTCATCAGATCTAAACTCAGACCTTCTTCTTTTTCTTTCCGGCTTTAAGATCTACATCTGCAAGATATCGTTCGAGCATGATATTCATATGATGTGTTACGTGTCCTGAACAAACAAATGCAAGCGCCATTGCGTTCATTGCTTTCCCGTTCGCGATACCGGCATGTAGCAGCTGATCTTCGTCCAGCGAAGCAAACATAAATTCAGTGGAGGCCCGGAGACACTCAAACTCATCAACAAGGTCATCCCATTTACGTTTGACGGCTTTGGAGGTAATCGCCCATTCGTTTTCATCAAACCCCGGTAGCTGAGCAGCATCCTTACGGGAAAACGTCAGTGCGCGGTAGGTAAACACCCGCTCTGCATCAATAATATGCTGCATCATCTCTTTTAATGTCCATTTACCTTCGGCGTAGCTGAAATTGATTTTCTTGCGGGGTATTCTTTTGAGGAGTTTGCGAAAACTTTTTGTGTTTTTCTTCAGGGCAACTATCGGATCTTTTTCTTTGACGAGGTTGATATAGGTCCAAAAAGATTCAGCGGCGATAGCATCAGGTCTGGAGATCATAATACTCAATTAATGTTAGGTGTTATGAATATATGCAAATATGGCCTAATTCGGGTAGAGGATAAAACAGGAGCCATAAAATCACCCGCTGTGATCTTATGGCTCCCGTTATGTTTCGAAAAAATAATAATTTATTAACCCCGGAACCTATCCTTTTTTGTTCTTCATCGTCGGTTTAGGATTTTTAGTCGCTGGTGTCTCTGTGCCCTCAGGCTTCAATGCAGACGCAATTTTTGCTGCTTCATATACATTGATCACACCACCGGTACGGCTTATCTCTGACAGATTTACCATCTCATCAGTTCCTGGCTTTCTGACTTTAGCAGACAGCGGCTGTGCCGATTTTTCCAGGCAATATTTAACTTGTTTAGGACTCAGGTAAGGAAAATATTCCAGCAGGAAAGCCGCAGCGCCTGCAACAACCGGCGATGCCATAGAGGTTCCCTGCGCGTTGCCATAGGTTGTTCCACCGGGGATTGTAGAATAAATTCTGACACCAGGTGCGAACACATCAACCTGGTCTTTACCATAGTTTGAGAAGGATGCAGTGATACCACCGGCTTTATCATCACCGCTTGCGCCAACTGTAATCCAGTTTGAAGCCCGGTTATTTGTCCCTGCTTCGATGTTATTTGGAAAGTTATCTGCAGTATCAATATTTTTTGCATCGTTGCCTGCTGCATGGACAAGCAGAACACCTTTTGACTCTGCATATTTTACCGCTTCATCAACCCATTTTTTCTCAGGAGAAAAATCCTTGCCGAAAGACATATTGATGATCTTCGCACCATTGTCCACCGCATAGCGGATTGCAAGTGCAACGTCTTTATCATGTTCATCACCATCCGGAACCGCGCGGATCATCATGATCTTAACGTTGTCGGCAATGCCATCTATACCTTTGCCATTAGCTCTTGAGGCGGCTATGATACCCGAAACGTGCGTGCCATGGAATGGGGTAGTGGCCATCACATCGCCGTTGCCATAGAATTTATCATTTATATCACTCTCATTATCCCCGGTTATTTCGCCGCGATAATTTTTTGGAGCACTTGACTTTGCTGTTGTCTTGCCTTCTGCTTTTGCTTCCTCACCACTGATAAATTCACCAAAACCTTCAAGGAATTCGACATTGCTAACTTCCATCATATTGTTAGCCTTAAAGAGGTACAACATGGAAGCCTTCGCGCTTTTCGGTCCGGATTCAGCTGTTTCAAATTTTTCAAGATCCAATCCGGTGAAAGTATCTTTTTTGAGTGCGATACGAAGCGTACTGTCATTTTTCTGAGCGCTCCTCAACACGCGGCGTAACAAAACTACATCTACCGTTTCTTCATCTGTGTCACCTTCAATCCTTGCTTTCGCTTTCAGCCATGTTTTATATTCAGCGAGTTCTTCTCCTTTCAGGGTTGCCGTATCAACAACCTTATCGCCATACTTTGTTTTCAATTTATGATAAACTCTTGCACCCTCATATGAGTCTTTGGTAACATTCCTGCCATCCTTGTTACCAAGAAAATTCCATCCATAAATGTCATCTACATACCCGTTGCCATCATCATCTTTCCCGTTGCCCGGAATTTCTTTCGGGTTCCGCCACAAAACTTCTTTCAGATCTTCGTGAAGTGTGTCAATACCCGAATCGATCACTGCCACAACCACAGTCTTACTCTTCAGATTTTTTGACTGGATAAATTCATAGGCTTTGTTCAAACTTATCCCGCTGTAACCTTCAGAGGCTTTATCCAGCAGGTGCCATCCTTTCGGTACTTCGCCACTCCTCGGATTCTTATCCTGTTGAGCCTGCGCAAAAGTGCCGGTGATCGCCAGGAGGCATGCGGCAAACGTTAATTTAACCATTTTACTCATTGTGACTGTTTTTATGACTTTCGGTGTTAGATGTATAGAAACACAGTTTCGTTGGACTGTACGTTCCAAAATAGACAATTTTGGGAATTCTTAACGATAATCCGGCAATTTATCAAAAATGAAGCCACTCATGCCTTTATTACATGAGTGGCTAATTATTGTTCACAACTATTGTCACTGATCAAAAAAAACTGCAGTGTGCGGGCTAAACTAGTCTTGTTTTAACTTCATTTCGACCCTTCTGTTTGTACTTTGTCCCAGTTTGGTGGAGTTTTCTGCGAGTGGCTTTTGATCGCCATAACCGGTGGCGCCCAGTCTGTCTGCAGCTATGCCTTTGGAAACCAGGTACTTTTTGACAGCCTCCGCTCTCTGTTGTGAAAGCCGGAGATTTCTCGAAGCCTGGCCGGTATTATCGGAGTGCCCGTCAATCTGCAGCTTCAGTCCCGGAGATTTCTGCATGATAGATGCGACCTCATCAAGGCCCGGATAGGATTTCCGCTGGATCTGGTCGCTGCCCGTGTTGAAAAAGATGTTTCTCGCTGCGTAATTCACTTTCTCTATTACTTCCTGCCTGATCTCAGGGCAACCCCTGTTCGACGCAACACCCGCTGATTCCGGACATTCGTCTTCTTCATCATTTACACCGTCACCATCCTTGTCGGGAACCGGGCAACCATTGTATTTAGGTACGCCTTTTTCAGCAGGGCACTGATCAATTTCGTCATTGATACCGTCACCGTCTGTATCGGGTATAGGGCATCCTTCATATTTAAGCGTACCTCCCAGCGCCGGGCATTTATCCAACTCATCATTTACACCATCATTATCCCCATCGGGAACCGGGCAACCGCTGTATTTCACCAAACCTGGCACAGCCGGGCATGGATCTGATTCATCGGGTACTCCGTCATTATCAGTATCGGTAGCAGGACAACCAAGATATTTTTGAAGCCCAGCAATCTCAGGACATTTGTCGGACTTGTCCGGCACACCGTCTGCATCAAGGTCCCTGGGAACGGGCGGCGGAATTTTATTCAGCCAAACCGAAAGTGAAGCGCCTATCACCCTGTTTTTAAAATCTGCCGTATAAGCGCTTTGGTAGAAACTGGTGAGTCCTTCACTGTAGAAGCCGGTAAGCATTACATTTCCGATATCAAAGCCGGCCCTGAGATTATAGCCCAGATCCAGTGTTTTGATTTTATTCTCGCCTTTACCGACCTCTATGATTGTTTCCTGGTTGATGTTTTTTACTGTCTCTTCAAGTTCGTAATCGGGATTAGCGCCCATGTCTCTCCTGAATGTGCGGGTGGCAGAAGTTTCCTTGCCATTAAAGAAGAAAGAGACATAGGGTCCTGCCGAAACCATTAAGCCGGCCTTTTTACCGAGCTTTAATCGATAGGCAAGGTTCAGTGGTACCTCAATATAACTCGTAAAAAAATTATTGCTGTAAAACACTGAATCCACAGGCTTGTAGGAGGTGGTGTCGTTTTGTTTATAATACTTGTTGCCCTTGGTCGTGTACAAAAATGCGGGTTGGAAAAATACCGTCTGGCTGTTGTTGAGTGGAGCGGAAAGCATAAAGCCGAGATGAAACCCGCTACGATTTTGATAAAATGGCTTTTTGTCTTTTTCCCAATCCGGAATGTCGTTTGTTTCCTTAACCGAAGAGGATTGAGGGCCACCCAGGAGGGAGACCCGCACCTGTGACCAGGAGTTATTGGACAAGGCAAGGATGATCAACAGGAGGGTACAGGTTTGTTTCATAGCAGTATCTTCTCAGGCCATAAAACGCTGTCAATGTTGTTTTATTGCCAGTTTGCTGTGAGCTTTGGCGTCAATTTCTCAGGATCAGGGTATAAACTGGATTCCCTGCGCAAGCGGCAACTGGTCAGAATAATTTATAGTATTTGTTTGTCTCCGCATATAGTTCTTCCAGGCATCACTACCTGATTCCCGGCCACCGCCGGTTTCTTTTTCCCCACCAAACGCTCCGCCGATTTCGGCTCCGGAAGTACCGATGTTCACATTGGCAATCCCGCAATCACTTCCCGTGACAGATAAAAAGATCTCTGCTTCCCGGAGGTTAAGTGTCATTATGGATGAAGACAAACCTTGCGGAACATTATTCTGTATGGCGATCGCTTCTTCAAGGGTTTTATACCTGAGCAGATAGAGAATAGGTGCAAAGGTTTCGTGTTGCACAATTTTGAAATGAGGTTCAACCTCAGCGATACATGGTTTTACATAACATCCGCTTTCATAACCATTTCCTTCGAGCTTGTTTCCTTCGATAATAAACCTTCCGCCTTCCTGTTTACATTTCTCAATCGATTCAAGATACATAGCCACAGCATCCTGATCTATCAGGGGCCCGACATGATTTTGTTCATCGAGGGGATCTCCTATCCGAAGTTGTGCATAGGCAGCGACCAGTTTTTCTTTTACCTGGTCGTAAACAGATTCATGTACGATGAGCCGCCGTGTGGTGGTACAGCGTTGGCCTGCTGTACCGACTGCTCCGAAAACAGCACCGCGTATTGCAATATTAAGATCGGCATCTTTAGAAATGATGATAGCGTTATTTCCACCGAGTTCAAGCAAGGCCCGGCCGAGTCTGGCACCAAGGGCGGCACCAACCGCTTTGCCCATGCGCGTTGACCCGGTAGCAGAAACCAGTGGAATTCTTGTATCCGCAGCCATCCACTCGCCGGTTTCACGACCACCCGTAACAAGGCATGAAACACCTTCAGGGACATTGTTGGTCTTAAATACACCGGCAACAATGTGCTGGCAGGCAATTCCGCAGAGCGGCGTTTTTTCTGATGGTTTCCAGACACACACATTTCCGCAAACCCAGCTCAACATAGCGTTCCAGCTCCACACGGCAACCGGAAAATTAAATGCAGAGATAATACCGGTAACACCCAGGGGATGCCATTGCTCATACATGCGGTGTAATGCTCTTTCGCTGTGCATGGTCAGTCCGTGTAACTGCCGGGATAAGCCTACAGCAAAATCACAGATGTCAATCATTTCCTGCACTTCACCATAACCTTCCTGTAAACTTTTACCCATTTCATAGGAAACCAGTTTACCAAGTGGTTCTTTTAATCTACGGAGCGAGTCGCCGATCTGTCTGACGATTTCACCTCGTTTCGGTGCGGGCCATTTGCGCCATTCAGTAAAGGCCTCCTGGGCAGTCACCATCACTTTTTCATAATCTTCCCGGTTACCTGGCTGAACCGTTGCTATAAGTTTTCCATCGACAGGCGAATATGATTCCAAAACCTGGCTTCCATTTGCAAACCAATCTGATCCGGTTGAATCGCCCGGGTTAGCAGATTCTATATTAAGTGACTGCAAAAAATCTTTCATAAATCGTTTTATTAGGCGCAAGATACGTAAGCAAGTTGTAATTAGTCGCTCGCCAAACTGCGTGGAAACCAACCTCGTGCACGCTTTTAACAAAAAAAAATTTGTAAAAGTTATGACATATGAAAACTTATTGCAAGATTTACATCATCCTAATCTGCTATGAAAGACCTGCCATCAGCAGGTTTTTTTATGTCCTGCCTCCGGCGTTCTGCAATCAAGTTCTGATCATCCTCTAGAAACCGTAACCCTATTTTCTTAACTTGATTAATGCTGTACCATGAAACTTACATTCCCTAACCGGATCATGCTTGCCATGCTCCTCCTCGTGTCTTTTCATTCCCTGGCAAACGACCTGGGAGCACTTCCCAAAAAAATCCTTTTTTATTCTCCTGTGTTTGTCACCAACTTAAAAACCTATGACACGAATTATGATATTAAACCAGAAATGAAGGTTTGTGCCTGCCAGTTGCTAACGGTAAAATCAAACAATCAACAAACCGAAAACGTTGCTGTTTTTGCAGAGAAGGTTAATAACGGTGATCTGACAGCTGATTTTGCAATAGCCATCGAGGTACTTGAAAAAGAGAAAAAGCACATGAAAATGTTTTTTTACGAAACAGTTAAAGTGATTGGTAAACAAGTGGTGGCCACTGATTGTAAAACGTTCTATAAACAACTGAAGGTCCGTTATGATGATCTGAAGATGTACGAATTGCTCGACGCAGATGCGATCAGCCGGTTTAACAACCTGAACAAGTAAATTTATCGTATATGCTGCAAGGCGAATAATCTGCAAAGGCATAGAATATAAACCCTATGACGCTTTGTATCTAAGGCTGCATCCCCAAAGGATGCAGTTTTTTTTTCGATCGGGCCTGATTTTTACTTTTGCCGGTTCTGTTATAACTAATTATTTTTGGCTCGAATGAGATTAGGAGCAATAGATATCGGAAGTAACGCCGCCCGCCTTTTAATAACGGAAGTGGTTCCCGGAGACAATGGAAAGCCACAGTTTCAGAAACTTAACCTGGTTCGTGTTCCGCTCAGATTGGGTTTCGATGTATTTGAGAACAAAACGATCTCCCCTGAGAAAGAAGCGATGATCCTTGAAACCATGCATGCTTACCGGCATTTGCTTGGTGCCTATGAAGTAAAGCACCTGAAGGCTTGTGCCACATCGGCCATGCGGGACGCCGATAATGCCTCAAGAATCATCAAACATGTGGAACAGGAAACAGGTATCCGGATAGAGGTTATCAGCGGCGATACGGAAGCCAGCTTTATATACGAAAATCATATAGCCGAAAACCTGAATAAGGAGCTTTCTTACCTGTATATCGATGTTGGTGGCGGCAGCACAGAACTTACTTTTTTTGCGGAAGCCAGGATGATCTTTAAAAGGTCTTTTAACATTGGTACCATCCGCTTGTTAAAGAACCAGGTAGATGATTTTCTTTGGGACGAGATGAAAGACTTCCTGAGACGTGAAACCAGGACCTACCCGCAAAATATCGTTGCCATCGGGTCGGGTGGAAATATTAATAAGATATTTTCCCTGTCAAAAAGGAAAGAAGGCAAGTCACTCAATGTCGAGTCTCTTAAAGACTATTATAAAGAATTCAGCAGTTTCAATCTTAAAGACAGGATGCGGGTTTACAAACTGAGAGAAGATCGTGCCGACGTTATTGTACCCGCGCTTTTAATTCATATCAATGTAATGCGCTGGGCCAATATCAGCGAAATCTTTGTTCCAAAAATAGGTCTCGCTGATGGATTGATTCAACACCTTTACCAGGAAGTAACCGCCACAACAACCAACGCATGAGCATACACAAGGAAGTAAAAAAAATAACGACAAACACACTGCTGAAAATGAAGGCCAATGGTGAAAAAATATCTATGCTGACCGCATACGATTTTTCTTTCGCCCGTTTGTTTGACCAGGCAGGTGTGGACATTATACTGGTTGGTGATTCGGCTTCCAATGTAATGGCCGGACATGAAACGACATTACCGATCACCCTTGACCAGATGATCTATCACGCCGCTTCGGTTATCCGTGGTGTTAGCCGAAGCTTTGTCACAGTGGATCTGCCTTTCGGTTCTTATCAGTCGAATTCCCGCGAAGCTCTGTCTTCTGCAATAAGGATCATGAAGGAAACCGGCGCACACGGAATCAAGCTCGAAGGTGGGGAAGAAGTTCTTGAATCCATTAATCGTATAGTGGCTGCGGGTGTACCCGTTATGGGACATCTGGGTCTCACCCCTCAATCTATTTATAAATTCGGAACATATACTGTTCGTGCCAAAGAAGAGGAAGAGGCCGAAAAGCTGAAACGCGATGCCAGGCTTCTCGAAAAGGCTGGTTGCTTTGGAATTGTTCTTGAAAAAATTCCAGCCACGCTCGCAAAGGAAGTGTCTGAATCATTATCGATACCAACAATAGGCATTGGTGCCGGGAAATATTGCGATGGCCAGGTGCTGGTAATGCACGACATGCTTGGCATCAATACAGAGTTCAAGCCACGCTTTCTCCGGAAATACCTAAATCTCCACGAGCAGATCACTGAAGCTGTTCAACATTATATCAGTGACGTAAAAAATAAGGACTTTCCGAATGACTCTGAACAATATTAGGCACTAAGATTTACTCAGCAACTCTTCCTGGAACCTGGCTACGTTTATGGCATGTTCACTTTTCTGATGCAGGTAATTATAAATCTCCACCTGTGACCTGACCTTTTTATGATCAGTGTTCCGCACATAACGGTTGCTGAGTTCATTGTCCAGCAAGCGTGCCTTTACATTATCATTCAACTGTATCTGAAGTATGGTTTTCACTACCTTTTTGATGTTTTCATCCAGGATCGGGCAGGTTACTTCTATGCGGTGGTCAAGGTTACGAACCATCCAGTCGGCCGATGAGATAAAGAGCTTCTCATCACCAAGATTATGAAATACGAAAACCCTGGCGTGTTCGAGATATTCATCCACAATACTGATCGCCTTAACCGGATGTTTGAACTTTTTGTTTTTGGAATACAGGCAGAAAATTCCCCTTACTATCAACCTGAGCATTACGCCGGCCTTGGCAGCCTCATACAATTTCTCAATCAGTTGCTCATCGGCTATCGAATTGCTTTTGATAATGATTGAGGCAGGTTTGCCTTCCCTGGCATGTTTTATTTCACGATTGATGAGCCTGTTCAATTCACGACGCAGAAAGGTGGGGCAGGGGATCAGGGTTTTGCATGTTTTTAGCATGTCTGTTCCTTCCTTCCATTTTTCCATATAGGCAAACAGGCGGTTCACATCTGCCATGATATGTTTGTTTGCGGTTAGCAGGCAGTGATCCGCGTAAACAGTGGAAGTTTTTTCGTTCAGGTTACCTGTGCTCACAAAACCATAAAGCAGGGTTGTATTGTCGATGCGTTTTTTTATCATGCAGATCTTCGCATGTACTTTCATGTTAGGAATGGACATTAGCACTCTTACACCTTCTTCCTCCAGTCTTTCTTTCCACTCAAGATTGGCTTCTTCCTCGAACCTGGCCCTCAGTTCCAGCATCACGGTAACCTTTTTCCCATTTCTTACCGCGTTGATCAGGGCATTGACAATTTTAGAGTTGGAGGCAAGCCGGTATGCGGTGATCTTGATCTCGACAACATTGGGATCAATGGCCGCTTCCCGCAGGAAGTCGATCACGGTATTGAATGAGTGATAAGGAAAATTCAGCATGATGTCTTTCGCGAGTACAACATCTGTGACACGGATAGAATGCCTCAGCATCGGATGAGTGAATGGTTTTTTCCGATGACTTTTTTTGGAGAACACATCCGGGAAATCCATGAAATGCCTGAAGTTGTGGATACGCCCGCCGGGTATCAGGCTGCTACGTTTAGAAAGATTGAGTTTTTTCATAAGGAAGCTCAGCAGGCCGCTATCCATCTGCTGGTCATATACGAACCGGACCGTTTTGCCCTTCCGGCGGTTTTTCACACCTTTCTCGATCTTCTGGATCAGGCTGGTCGATATATCATTATCTATATCTATCTCAGCATCTTTTGTCACCTTAAAAACCCATGACTGGTAGCTGGTAAATCCGAAATAGGAGAATATGCTCTTCAGGTTATAACGGATAACATCTTCCAGCAGGATAATATGATGTTCTCCTTCCGGCGATGGTAATTTGATAAATCTACCAATAGCTTTGGAAGGTACTTCAATAATGGAATACGTCTTGAGCATCTTCTCATTTTTCCTGGACATCACGACGCCGAGATAAATGGACTTATCCCTCAGGTAAGGAAACTGCGGGATGCTTTCAATCATCAATGGAATAATATTGGAACGAACCTCTTCCTCAAAGAAAGTCTGTACGAACTTCTGCTGTTCCTTGTTCAGTCTGCGCTCGGTAATAAGGTGAATGTTATCGTTCTGAAGTTCCCGGCGGATACTTTCCCAGACCGAAGCAAACACCTCCTGTTGTTCTAGTACGATCTCCTGGATCTGGTCAAGAATTTTTTCAGGCGAAATTTCCATATGCATGTTCCTTATCCTTGGGCCTACATCTGCCATCCTTTTTAAAGTGGCTACCCGCACACGAAAGAACTCGTCCATATTGTTTGAGAATATGCCGAGGAACCTCACTCTTTCCCGAAGTGGTACTGTTTTATCGGCTGCCTCTTGTAATACCCTGCCGTTGAATGAAAGCCAGCTTATATCCCTTGCGATGGTTTTTCTCCTCATTAATGACATTAATAGACTTTTATGCAATAATATCTCATCTCACGTAACAACGAAGTTAAGTTAGTGCATAACGACCGTATGACATAGCGCGCACGTTACCGTAACTGTGCACTTTGAAATTCATATCCCGTTAACAACTGCCGGACAGGTTTGGTTTTGGCGTGGATGCCCCCGTTAAATGTCTGCCCCACGGTTCACTCCGCCAGCCTGATTAAAATAACTTTGTAGTGATCTATAAATATTACCAATTCGTTAAATGGCTAAATTATAAAAAAATGAAAATCGTCAGGGTGCAATACACAACAACCGAATCTTATGCCGGTACCAATAAAAAAAATATAGGGGAACTGGTGGAGGCGCTGAAAAAGATCAACCATCCCGGAATCAAATACAGCGTGTATATTATGGAAGATGGAAAGACTTTTATGCACCTGGATCATTTTGCCGGTGAGGCGGAACACGAATTTCTCCAGCAACTTCCTGAATTCAAGAAATTTGCGGCCGAACTCTGGGACAGCCGGATGGAGGTAAAGCCGAAACTCGACTTGCTGTCCATTGCCGGGTCCACCGTAGAATTTGCCGGTTAGCACATGGCTGATTCCTGGTCTTCTGGACTATGTGTTGACCCTGAAAAACGATTCAAACTATTTTTTTCAAGGATTGTTCTCTTTCAGAAGGCTTTACTGGCCGACCGGAAGACGGAGCAATTGGTGTAAATTCGCAATGTACAACACCGGCGGCGGTAACTTTTTGAACGCTGATAACAATACAGGCATGGAAAAATACGTCCCGATAAATTGTGATTTTTATGATGAGCTGGAAGCGCTGGCAACCATCGGAAAAAAAGTAAGGTTGGTTTTCCTTGATGAGAGCGCCAGGGTCGAGACCCAGGGTATAATACGGGACCTTTATACAAGGGATTCCGTTGAATACATGAAGCTCGATTCAGGCCTGGTTATCAGGCTTGACAAATTGGTGGAAATTGATGGCAAACTGCCACCGAATGTCTGTTAATCAACATTGTGGACAATCAAATCCAAAAAATCCTGAATTCTTTTTGATTATTGGATAGATTTTACGACCTTTGCCGTCCAAAATTTTAGGAAGTCATGGCAAGAGTATGCAAGGTTACAGGGAAAGTTCCAATCGGTGGTCACACCGTTTCCCACTCAAATATCAAGACTAAGCGCCGGTTTTTACCAAACCTGCAGACAAAACGCTTTTTTCTTGCTGAAGAAGATAAATGGATTACCCTGAAACTGTCTACTGAAGGTATCCGTACCATCAATAAAAGGGGCCTTCTCAACGTCGTTAAAGAGCTGAGAAGCAGAGGTGAAAAAATCTAATTAAACGTCTAAAGCAATAACAAATGGCAAAGAAAGGAAGCAGGGTTCAGGTGATATTGGAGTGTACCGAGCACAAAACAAGTGGCAAACCTGGTACAAGCCGCTATATCAGCACCAAAAACAAAAAAAATACCCCTGAAAGACTGGAGCTGAAGAAATTCAATCCGATCCTGAAGAAGTATACAGTGCATAAAGAAATTAAATAAGCGCAAAAAGGAAACTGTTTTATAAAAGTTTCAAACTCATATCATGGCAAAAGCAGCAAAAACAGCGATAAAAAAAGATACCAAGGCCGCAGCAGAAGCGAAAAACTGGACTAAAGTTATTCGTGCCGTACGTAGCCCTAAAAGCGGTGCTTACACGTTTAAGGAACAAATCATTCACAAAGACAAGGTGAAAGATTTCCTGGCTCAAAAATAATGTGTGACTATATCATTATAGGAAAGCTGTTCTTTGCGGAACGGCTTTTTGTATTTTGGCTAAATCATCCTTGCCCCTGTAAATTCACCGCCTATTAAATTTCAACTATGGGATTTTTCGACAAAATTTTCGGTAAGAAAGAAAAAGAAACCCTTGACCAGGGCCTTCAGAAAACGAAAGAAAATTTCTTCTCAAAAATCACTAAAGCCGTTGCGGGGAAAAGCACCGTTGACGAGGAGGTGCTGGACAGCCTTGAAGATGCATTGGTCAGTGCCGATGTCGGCATTGATACAACAGTGGAAGTGATAGATCGGATAGAAAAAAGGGTTGCCAGGGACAAATACCTTAACACAAGCGATCTAAACCGCTTATTGCAGGAAGAGATCGTGGCCATGCTGGTGGATGCTCCGCAAAAAAATGCTTACACCTTTGATTCTGCATTACCGGCCAAACCATACGTAATCCTGGTGGTCGGCGTGAACGGAGTGGGTAAAACCACAACCATTGGAAAACTCGCTTATAACTTCAAGAAGGCAGGCAAATCGGTGTTGCTGGGAGCTGCTGATACCTTCCGTGCGGCTGCAGTGGAACAATTGTCAATATGGAGTGAGAGGGTGGGTGTGCCGATCGTAAAGCAGCCACAGGGTTCCGATCCTGCCTCTGTTGCTTTTGATACGGTTTCGAGTGGTGTATCCCGGGGAAGCGACATCGTGATCATTGATACCGCGGGCAGATTGCATAACAAGGCTCACCTGATGGAAGAGCTGAGTAAGATCAAAAGGGTTATTCAAAAACATATTCCGGATGCACCGCACGAAATCATGCTGGTGCTTGATGGTTCTACCGGCCAGAACGCGCTTGAACAGGCGAAGCATTTTACAGCGGCTACTGATGTGACCGCTTTAACGATTACCAAACTGGATGGCACCGCCAAAGGTGGCGTCGTTATGGCAATAGCTAACCAGTTCAAAATACCGGTAAAATTTATCGGGGTAGGGGAAAAGATGGAGGACCTGCTTGTTTTTAACAAACATGAGTTTGTCGACAGCCTCTTTAACCTCGAAGCTAAAAACACATAATTGGTACCTTTGCAGACTTTGTTTGGGAGCACGGCGTTCCATTCGACCATAGAAAATAATTGAGAAGGAATGAAACGCCTCGCAAAGGCATCCGACGGTAGAGAGGTGAGTCAGGGCGTTCCATCTGGCAATTGAAAATAATTACGAACAGATGAAAGTAAAAACTTTAAAGAGAGACAAGGTCAACATCATTACGCTGGGTTGCAGCAAAAACATGGTTGACAGCGAGGTGCTGAGTGGTCAGTTATTGGCCAATTCAATTGACGTGGTTCATGAAAACAGGAAACTTGATCATAATATAGTGGTCGTGAATACCTGTGGATTTATCGATAAGGCAAAAGAAGAATCAATAAATACTATTCTTGAGCAGGTTGATCTGAAACGCAAGGGGAAACTGGATAAGGTCTATGTTACGGGCTGCCTGAGTGAACGTTATAAAAATAACCTTGAGCAGGATATCCCGGAGGTTGATGCTTATTTCGGCACCATGGAACTGCCGATGATATTAAAGCAGTTTGAAGCGGACTACAAAGCCGAATTGTTGGGAGAGCGCCTGCTTTCAACACCGTCTCACTACGCTTACTTAAAAATCTCGGAGGGTTGTAACCGCACCTGTACTTTTTGCGCTATACCGTTGATGCGTGGTCAACATACCAGCAAGACTATCGAGGCACTGGTAAGGGAAGCAGAGCACCTGGTGAGATCAGGGGTTAAGGAAATTATGCTCATTGCCCAGGAACTTACCTATTACGGCCTCGATATCTACAAAAAGCGAATGCTGCCGGAACTGCTCAACAGGCTCGCTGACATCCCAGGCCTCGTTTGGATAAGATTGCATTACGCTTATCCCTCAAAGTTCCCCATGGAGATTCTCGATGTAATGCGCGAACGCGATAATATCTGCAATTATCTTGACATGCCTTTGCAGCACGCAAGTGATGAAATGCTGAAAGCCATGCGCCGCCAGATAACGCAGGGAGAAATGAATGAACTTATCTATGCTATTCGTGAGAAAGTGCCTGGCATTTGTTTGCGGACCACCCTCATTGCCGGTTTTCCGGGAGAAACTGAACAGGATATCGAGGAGATGAAACTGTTTTTACAAAAACACCGGTTTGACCGCGTTGGTATATTCACTTACAGCCATGAAGAAGGAACCGGTGCTTATGGATTAGAGGATAATGTGCCGCAGGATATCAAAGAATCCCGTGCGCAGGAGGTAATGGAGGTTCAGCAGGAGATCAGCCTCGAAAAGAACCAGGAAAAGATCGGACAGACCTTCAAGGTACTCGTTGATAAGAAAGAGTCCGGCCGTTACCTTGGACGGACAGAATTCGACAGCGTTGAAGTTGACAACGAAGTGATCATTGCCGGCTCGCAAAAGCTGCAGCCGGGTCAATTTGTAAATGTAAAAATCACGAAAGCATACGACTACGACCTGGAAGGAGAGCTGGTATAACAGCCGCTTTATACTTAACGTTTCGTTTGTAAACGAATAGTTTCATGTTTCGTCCTATATGTATAAAAACAAATTGGAGGAAACAAGTTATGAAAAGAATTTTTACACTCGCAGCCCTGTTCATTAGTATGGTCTCATTTGCCGCTGCTCCTCCCAGAGCAGGCCGCATGATCATCAACAACGGAGATTACAACAATATCGTGATAAGGATCAACGGACGTTCGTATAACGTTGATCAACAAACGCTGGTTCTTAATAATCTTGCTGGTGGACGCCACCACCTCGAAGTGTTCAGGATTGAAAGAAAACCGCGTTCTTTTGGCAGATCCAAACCCGTGTTGATTTATAGCTCGGCCGTTTATGTGGATCCCTCATTTATTGTAGATGTAAACGTTAGTCGTTTTGGTAGGGTGTCAGTGGGAAAGTCCATGATCGTCAGAAATGGTAGCGACAGGTACGGAAATGACAGGTATGGCAATGACCGGTATGACAACGACCGCGATAGAAACTACGGTGATGATCGTTACGACGGCAACAGGAACCGGAACGACAGATCAAATGACGAAAAAAGATATGATGATAAAACCTACCCGGATAACGGAAAAGCTAACCGCCCTTCCAGGTTCTAAAGACTAAGATTCAAAGCTTCTTTTCAAGAACCCCGCGTCTGCGGGGTTTTTTGCTTAAATTCAGGCCCCGCAATCGGGGGTCCGATTGCTGCCGTTATTTCTGTATAGCAACCATTACATTTGTAAAAATAAATTTCTATGGCTATTAACTGGAAAGGTATATTCCCGGCACTAACTACCAAGTTCACCGCAGACGATGAACTGGATCTCGCGATGTTTGAAAAGAACCTTGATGCCCAGTTAAAAGCCGGTATTCATGGAATAATTCTTGGCGGTACCCTTGGGGAAGCGAGTGTATTGACGAACCCGGAAAAAGAGCAGCTTGTTAAGTTTGCAGTCGGGACCATTAACGGCAGGATTCCCACCATACTAAATATAGCAGAGGGGTCTACCAGCGTTGCCATCGAACAGGCCAGACTTGCGGAAGCATGGGGTGCCGAAGGACTCATGTTGCTACCCCCGATGCGTTATAAAAGTGATCATCGTGAAACAGTTGAATACTTTAAAGCTATCGCCAGGTCAACTTCATTGCCAATCATGATCTACAATAATCCTATCGACTATAAAACCGAAATTACGGGGGATATGTTTGAAGACCTGGTGGCGATGCCGAATATCCAGGCCGTGAAGGAATCAACAAGGGAAGTGTCAAACGTTACAAAGCTGATCAACCGTTTCGGTGACAGGTTGAGTATACTTTGTGGTGTCGATACCATCGCCCTTGAAGAGTTGATGCTTGGAGCCAATGGTTGGGTAGCAGGTCTTGTCTGTGCTTTCCCTGCCGAAACGGTGGCAGTATACCGGTTGGTTAAAGCCGGACGATTAGCCGAGGCGATAGATATCTATCGCTGGTTCATGCCACTGCTCGAATTAGATCTGCATCCTAAACTTGTTCAATATATTAAACTGGCAGAGGCAAAAGCAGGTATCGGATCAGAGTTTGTAAGAAGTCCGAGGCTGGCGTTGATTGGTGAAGAAAGGGAGCGTATACTAAAGATCATTGAACACGGAATCGCAACCAGGCCATCACTGCCAGACTATAAATCAATTAACGCCGGGATCAATTCACCCGCTACGGTGAACTAAGTGACTTTTTCATTCAGGTGAACCAGGCTACTGCTTCGCCCAATTAAATTAAGCGACTGGTCCACCTAAGTAAACCAAGGGTACTATTCCACTTAAGTTTACCAGGCGACTATTTATTCATAAGATCATCAATAACCAGATTAAAATTTTACAGCATGTTTCAGGAAAATACACAAGAGGAGATCGGGCAAATGTTGGAGAGCGCCTGGAAGGCTTTCCATGAATACCGGAAATTGTCTTTGAAGGACCGTGCAGGCTTCATGCGCGCCATTGCCATTGAACTGGAGAACTGCGGTGATGAGTTGTTACACACAGCAATGGAAGAGACCCATCTGCCCGAGGCCAGGGTCAGGAACGAAAGGGGACGTACAATCAATCAACTCAATAATTATGCAACAGCCTGCGAAGAAGGTAGTTGGCTGGAAGCAAGGATAGACACTGCAGATCCTTCAAGAAATCCTCCCAAACCAGATATCCGCAAAATGCTTGTGCCCATTGGGCCGGTGGTTGTATTTGGTGCCAGCAATTTTCCTTTTGCTTATTCAACTGCGGGTGGTGATACTGCTTGCGCTTTTGCAGCAGGCTGCCCCGTGATAGTGAAAGCTCATCCGGCGCACAGCAAAACAAGTGAGATAGTAGCCAACGCTATATTGAGGGCCGCCGAAAAGACCGCTATGCCTGACGGAATATTTCATCATGTTCATGGCAGTTCGTTTGCAACCGGAAAAACGCTTGTAACACACAAGTATACCAGGGCCGTTGGTTTTACCGGTTCCACTGCCGGTGGCCGGGCACTTTTTGACTGGGCCAATCAAAGGCCCGATCCTATCCCGGTATTTGCAGAAATGGGTAGTATCAACCCGGTATTCCTGATGCCTGAGAAATTAAAGGAATCCCCGGGAGAACTGGCCAAACTTTATGCGGCTTCAATAACGCTTGGTGTCGGCCAGTTTTGTACAAATCCGGGTCTTGTTGTCGGTATAGACGGAACGCACCTTGAAAACTTTGTCCAGGCACTGGGAGCAGAGATAAGGCAAGTTGCCCCGGGTTATATGCTCCATCCGGGAATAGCGAAAGCGTATGTTCAGAACCGTGAGAAAGCACTTTCACAACAGGAAGTCACCACAATTGCTGAATCTGAAACGGCTGCACAGGAAAACCAGGGCGTGCCAACCATTGCTTCCGCAACCGGCAAAGCGTTTTTGAATAACCCGGTACTGCACCAGGAAGTTTTTGGCCCTTACTCACTGGTGATCCGTTGTGCCGATGCTGCGGAAATGCTTGAAATCGTTAATAAACTTGAAGGACAGCTGACAGCAACGCTGATGGCTACCGAAAATGATGTAAGGTCAAACGAGGACTTTGTTGAAGCGGTCAAAAACATCTGCGGAAGATTCATATTGAATAATGTTCCCACCGGAGTTGAAGTCTGTTTAAGCATGCAACACGGCGGGCCATATCCTGCCACAACAGATTCCAGGTTCACCTCGGTCGGAGCAGACGGTATAAAAAGATTCGCGCGACCCGTAGCCTTTCAAAACTGGACCGACTCATTGCTGCCGGAAGAACTGCAAAACAGCAATCCACTGAAAATATGGCGGACCGTTAACAATGTATTCACCAAAGAACAACTTTAATGGCTGATATGAAAAGAACTGTAACTGTATTTTTATCAAACCTGTGCCTGCTGACGGCAGTATTTTTCAACCCCTTTCATTCCTGCAACGATCAATCCGGAAAAAACGATAATCAAAAAAATAACGACACAGTGGTAGCATCTAATCAAATCATTGAAAACACCATCATCGGGCAGAAAGACGGAATTGAGATCGTCCAGTATACACTGACGAACAAAAACGGAATGGCAGTGAAGATCATCAGCCTTGGCGCAACCGTAACCGGCATCATGGTTCCCGACCGAAATAAGGAAATGGGCGATGTGGTATTAGGTTTTGACTCGCTGGCCGGTTACATGGATCCTTCCAACTCTTTTTTCGGAGTGATAGCCGGAAGATATGCCAACCGTATTGCCAAAGGGCAGTTTGTACTTAACGGTGAAACATACACGCTTGCTAAAAACAATAATGGTAATAGCCTGCACGGCGGGCTCAAAGGATTTGATAAAGCAGTGTGGAACGCTACTACATCGCTTGCAGACAGTTCCCTTACGCTAAAGTATGCGAGTAAAGACGGCGAGGAAGGTTATCCCGGCAACATGAATGTAGAGGTGCGGTACAAATTAAGAGATGACAATGCACTTGAGATAAATTACACGGCTACTACAGACAAAGCAACTCCGGTTAATCTTACGAATCACAGTTATTTCAATCTTTCTGCGGGTAAGAAATCCGACATCCTCGATCATGTATTGCAACTGAAAGCCAGCAGGTTCACCCCGGTAGATAAGACGCTTATCCCAACCGGGAAAATCGACAACGTGTCGGGTACCCCTATGGATTTCAGACAACCAAAACCAATTGGACAGGATATCGCGAAAGTAGAAGGTGGCTTTGATCATAACTGGATCTTTGATAAAGACAGTGCAGCACTGGAATTGGTTGGCAAACTCGTTGACCCATCCAGTGGAAGAACAATGGAATTGTGGACCACGGAGCCAGCTGTACAGTTTTATTCAGGAAACTTCCTGAAAGGGCAGGAGGGAAAAAATGGAATGAAATACAACAAACATGCAGGTCTTTGCCTTGAAGCACAGCATTATCCTGACTCACCCAATCAACCTTCCTTTCCTTCAACTATACTGGAACCCGGACAAACCTATAAGCAAACAACCATTTATAAATTCGGCGCAGAATAAGCCACGATGAAACTACTCACAGCGATTTGTATTTTTTTGTTACCCGCAGTTTTATCCGCACAGGTAACAAAAGCCCCTGCTTACCCTCTTATTACTCATGATCCGTATTTCAGTATATGGTCGTTCAGTGACTCACTCAATAAGACGCCCACGAAACACTGGACGGGAACAGAACACGCTTTATCCGGACTGATAAGGGTCGATGGCAAAACATATAACTTTCTTGGAGATCCCAGGTACGAGGCTAAGGTTCTTGTTCCGGCAGGTGAAGACAAACCTTTTGATTGTTATTATACGGAAGCCAGGCCTTCGGGCAACTGGGCCGACCGTTCTTTCAAACCAACAGCCTGGAAAAAGGGAAGGGGACCATTTTCCGATAAACCGGTTAAAGGAGGAACAAAATGGAACTCAAAAGAAATCTGGGTAAGACGGGATTTTTTGGTTGAAGACCTGGACATCGAAAAGCTGATTCTGCGGCTCAAAAATGATGATGATGTAGAAGTGTACCTCAATGGAGCGCTGGTTTATAATTGCGGTCCTTGCGTAAACAGTTCATTTGACGAGATAGACCTGGCAGACAGCATAAAGTCAAAGTTGGTAAAAGGATCAAACCTGCTCGCACTTCATTGTGTGAACACGGGCGGAGATGCCTTGCTTGATGCGGGATTCTCAAAACGAAAACTTTTAAAAACTATTACACAGGCTGTGCAGCAATCTGTGGTAGTAACGGCCACGGCTACGCGCTATAACTTTGTATGCGGGGGAGTGAACCTTGCCCTTTCATTCATCTCACCCTTATTACTGGATTCGCTGGAACTGGTCGGCCGGCCGGTTTCGTATATAGACTACACTGTAAGTTCAAACGACGGAAAAACGCACGATGTGCAGGTATATTTAGGTGCTTCATCCACTATCGCTGCAAACACACCCCGCCAAAAAATCCATATAGATCAGTACAAACTCAATAGCAGGCAGATTCTCAAAATCGGAACCGTTGAACAACCCGTTCTTCAAAAAAAGGGTGACAACCTGCGTATTGACTGGGGGTATCTGTATATGACTGTTCCGGAAGATCAGGCCATACAACAGCAAAGTGCGGGGGTTGATGAATCGATAGACAATTTTGTACTTACCGGGCGTGGTGGAACTTCAAAGAACGTTGGTGAAGGGTACAATATTATGGCCGGGAATTACTGGCAAATTCCAGGTCTTGGCAGTTCTCCGGTTTCAAAACAATTGATACTCGCTTATAATGACCGCTTGTCGGTCCAGTTTTTTGGACAGAACCTGCGTCCGTGGTGGGCAAGGGACCGCACCGTCACATTTGAAAGGATGATGCTCGATGCCGCTAATCATCACGATACCATTGTTGGTCTTTGCGACCGTTTCGACAAGCAAATGTTCGCCCAGGCTCAACAGGCCGGTGGCGATGAATACGCCAAACTCCTCGTTATGGCATACAGGCAATCCATCGCAGCTCACAAGCTGGTAAGAAGTCCTGACGGAGATATCTTATTCTTATCGAAAGAGAATTTTAGTAATGGATCGATAAACACCGTTGATGTCACCTATCCGTCTGCACCTCAGTACCTGCTTTATAATCCTGAATTGCTGAAAGGCATGTTGAACGGAATTTTTTATTACTCCGAGAGTGGTAAATGGACCAAGCCCTTTCCGGCTCATGACCTGGGAACCTACCCGATTGCCAACGGTCAGACATATCCCGAGGATATGCCGGTGGAAGAGGCGGGCAATATGATCATATTAACTGCAGCGATAACCCGGGCTTCGGGCAATATTGATTATGCAAAAAAGCACTGGCAGACCTTAACACAATGGGTTGACTTTCTCGTAAAAGATGGACTTGATCCCGCAAATCAGTTATGTACCGATGATTTTGCCGGTCATCTTGCCCGTAACGTAAACCTCTCCATGAAAGCGATTGTTGGCATTGGCTCATACGCGATGATGGCCGAGAAAGCCGGCCTGACTGATTCTGCCGCCAGGTATCGAGCCATAGCTGTTGATTATGCTAAAAGATGGATGCAGATGGCTGATGACGGCGATCATTATACGCTCGCTTTTGACAAAAAAGGAACCTGGAGCCAGAAATATAATCTTGTCTGGGATAAACTTTTAGGATTGAACCTGTTTCCGGCAGAAGTTTACCAGAAAGAGATAAAGTTTTATCTTAGTCACCAGAACGCTTATGGATTGCCGTTAGACAGCCGGCGGACATACACCAAATCTGACTGGATTTTATGGACGGCCACACTTGCCAGTGACAGCGCCGACTTCACGGCGCTGGTTAAACCCGTGTATAAATATGCCTCGGAAACCAGATCCCGTGTACCGATCAGCGACTGGCATGAGACCATCAACGGTAACCAGGTTGGGTTCCAGGCGAGGAGCGTCGTCGGAGGTTATTTTATCAAATTGCTTGCAATAAAATGGGGTAAGTAATATATATGCGAAGTCAGGTAACAATAATTGGTGGTGGAGTAATAGGGCTTTGCTGTGCGTATTATCTTCAGAAAGAAGGATACCGGATCACCGTAATTGAAAAAGGTAGTCTGACCAACGGTACCTCTTTTGGAAATGCAGGCTATATCTCACCTAGCCATATAGTTCCACTCGCATCTCCGGGCATAGTTGCAAAGGGATTGAGCTGGATGATGAGTTCATCAAGCCCGTTTTATATCAAACCAAGGCTCGATCTCGACCTGGTGAGATGGGGCCTAAGGTTTTATAAAAGCGCAAATCATAGTACGGTAGCAAGAAACACCCCACATCTCGCAAAAATTTTACTGCTCAGCCGCGAATTGACCAGCCAGATAAAAAATGATCTTGGCAATCATTTCAGGATGGAAGAAAAAGGTTGCCTGATGTTATACAAGTCAGCCCTCACCGAAAAACACGAAATCGAACTGACTCACGAGGCTGCAAGGTTCGGCATTGAAACAAAAATGCTGTCCGCCGCTGAAGTACAGGCTTTGGAACCATCGCTTGAAGTGAACGTAAAAGGCGGGGTTTTATATCCCATAGATTGCCATCTGCATCCGGGAGATTTTATGCAGACCCTGAAAGATCACCTTACCCGTCATGGCGTAAATATCATGCTGAACACAGAGGTTATTGGCTTTGAAAAAGTAGGTAACAAGGTAACCGCTGTAATCACGGACAAAGGCAAGGTGGAGACTGGTGAACTGGTGCTTGCTGCTGGATCCTGGCTACCACTGATTGCTAAAAAACTGGGAGTCCATCTTTTGCTCCAGGCGGGTAAAGGATATAGTATTACTTATGAGAACGTCGCCCGCAATCTGAATTATCCGGCCATACTGGTAGATGACAGGGTTGCTATGACACCCATGGGTGGAGATCTCAGGATGGGAGGAACTATGGAGATAAGTGGCATCAACAAAAATGTTATGCTTAAACGTGTTCAAAGTATTTTCAGAGCCGCAAAAAGTTACTATCCGAACCTGGATGTACAGTTCCCTTCACCTGACAGGATCTGGAGCGGTCTAAGACCACTTACCCCGGATGGGTTACCATATATAGGCAGACACACGAAATTTGGCAATCTTACTATTGCCGGTGGTCATGCGATGCTGGGTCTGTCCCTTGCTGCTGCTACCGGTAAGCTGGTCGAGGAAATTGTCGGGTATAAAAACACCAGCATGGACATTGTGGCCTTCGATGTTGAACGCTACAAATAGTTTATAGCCGGAATCTTTGACCGGCGTGCCCCGACAGATAAAAAAATATAAATCAACGGATGAATTGAATAACTTTAAAGCTCAACATGTTTGTTATGAAAAGTCTTTCTCTGCTTCTCAGCCTTGCGCTGATCTTTGCTCTACAGGTAAACGCCCAAAATCACCAGTTAGTTAAGCTTTGGCAAACGGATTCTGTTTTCAAGGTTCCGGAATCAGTGTTGTATGATCAGAAAAACCAGGTGCTTTATGTAACGAATATAGATGGCACCGATCCATGGGGTAAGGATGACAAAGGTTCAGTTGGTAAACTGGGTTTGGACGGGAAAGTGATCCAGGTGGAGTGGGTTAAGGGCCTTCATTCACCTAAGGGCATGGCGATACATAACGGAACACTGTATGTTGCCGATCTCCAGGAATTGGTCTCCATCGACATCAGTAAAGGGCAGATCGTAAATAGGCTCCAGGTTGAAGGTGCTACCGGCCTCAATGATGTATCCATCGATAGCAAGGGTGTGATTTACGTGACTGATTCAAAAGGAAAAAAACTTTTCCGGGTTGAGAACGGCAAGGCCGCGCTTTATATCGATCCACTTAAGGGGCCCAACGGTGTGCTTGCAAACAACAACAATCTCCTGATTGTAGATAACGGCGGACTTTATAAGATCGGAGCTGATAAATCCCTGAAATTAATTGCAGATGGAATGGAAGGCGGAACAGATGGTATCGAACATGTTCAGAATGATGAATACATTGTGTCATGCTGGGCGGGTGTTGTATATTATGTAAAACCGGATGGTAGCAAACAGGTCTTATTAGATACAAGGGAAGCGAAAAGTAACACTGCTGATATTGGTTATGATCCACAGAAGAAAATTGTATATGTTCCAACATTCTGGCGAAACAGTGTTGTGGCCTACCAGCTTAAATAACGCTCATAACCATGTTGAAATCGGAAGATTCCGTTAAAAATGGCATCGGGACGGATTTCGGTTTACCGGAGTCCTTATTTTTATCAGCTAATATGGATTGTAACTCTACTCAGATTTCATACGGGGCAAGTGGATATTTCTCGAAAATTATAGTTGACTACATTGAAGGGTCCGCAAACCTGTCAGGCTTTTACAAACACAGGGTGAATATGGAAGGGATGGCTGCCTCGATAAAGGCGAGGGAGCATTTTGCCACTGACAGGTCATTATTGGTCCAGGCACTAACAAAACAATACCAGCATATAGAAACCTCCGGTTTGGTATTGGATAACATAAAATCACTCAATTCAGCACATACTTTCACTATCTGCACCGCCCATCAACCGGTAATCTTCACAGGTACCCTGTATTTTATCTATAAAATTCTGCACGTTATTAAGCTGGCAAAGGAATGTGAGCTTAAATTCCCGGGCAAACATTTTGTACCTGTATTTTATATGGGCAGTGAAGATGCAGACCTTGAAGAGCTCGGAAAAATATACATGGATGGTGAGAAGATCATCTGGCAAACAAAACAAAAAGGAGCAGTGGGCCGGATGAAAACCACAGGGTTATCTGAGATCATTACTGCTCTTGAAGGACAGATAAGTATTCACGAGTATGGCGGTGAATTAATTAAGTTATTCAGGGATACTTATCTCAGCAGTCCCGATATACAAACAGCCACATTCCGGCTATTGAATATTCTTTTCAAAGACTATGGGCTGATCATCCTGGTTCCAGATAATGCAGACCTGAAACGTGCCATGTTACCGGTGTTTGAAGATGATCTGTTTAATCAGACGCCTTCGATCATCGTTGAGAAAACGGCCAGAAAACTTGGTGAGCATTATAAGGTTCAGGCAAATCCAAGGTCGATCAATTTGTTTTACCTGAAAGATGATATACGCGAACTTATCTCTTTCAATGGGTCTGTGTTCGAAGTAAGGCATACTGACCTGCGATTTACGGAAGAACAACTGCGCAAAGAACTGAATGATCACCCGGAAAGGTTTAGTCCTAATGTAATTTTACGCGGTCTTTTCCAGGAAACTATTCTGCCTAACATCGCATTTATTGGTGGGGGTGGTGAAACAGCCTATTGGCTTGAGTTGAAAGACTTGTTTGATCATTATCAAACACCTTTTCCAATGCTTGTGTTACGCAATTCTTTTTTGATCGTTGAAAAGAAATGGGCAGAAAAACTTAAGCATCTGGGAATTTCAACAACGGAGATTTTTCAACCGGCAGAGTTGCTTATCAACAAGCTGGTGAAAAAAAATACGGATAAACAGCTTGACCTCTCAAACGATATCTCAGCATTCCGTTCGGATTATCTGAAACTAAAAAAAGTTTCAGAGAGCATCGATCAGACCCTGGTGAAACATGTAGCAGCACTTGAAGCGCGTGCCATCAAAGCCATTGAAACGCTTGAGAAAAAGTTACTCAAAGCTGAGAAGAGAAGATTTGAAGCACAGAACAGGCAGGTAACGCAGGTTAAATCAGCTTTGTTCCCCCTTAATGGTTTGCAGGAAAGAATAGATAATTTCATTCCCTGGTATTCGAAGCATGGAAAAGCGTTTCTTGAGACAATCTATAATCATTCACTTTCCCTGGAGCAACAATTTGTAATTCTCGAAGAAAAGGGTTGAGCAAGGCAGGACGAAGTGGTATAGCCTAGTGCTTGATCCTGATCTTAAAAATTTGCGTTCCACCTTCGTGGTGATCGGCGATCATGTACAATTTGACTTTGCCTCCTTTATCCGCCTGGATACAGGTTGCCTTTATCTCTTGTCCCACCAGGTGTTTACTTATTTCAGCAAGGTCCACGATTTCATTGATCTTAACCTGCTTGCGGGCAACCTTCCTGGATGCATTTTCAACCAGGCCAAGGTATGAAGTAGGCGACGATGATTCGCCGTTACCTGAAGACCCGGTTTCGGAGATGAAGGTCAGGATCAACCAGTCATTTTCCGGGGAATAACTCATACCTGACAGCAGGATTCCTTCTGGGGTGGATTCAGGATATTTAACCGGGAGTAAACTTATTTCTTCTGTATCCTGTTTTTTCCACAGGTCTATATCAGTAACAACGAAGTTATTGTCTGTAGTACCAGCATTTCCACGATTGCCAAGAACAAGTTTACCAAGAATAATGGCAGCCGTTCTTATGTTAAGCTGATCCAGCCCAAACACTTTTAATCTTTCATCAAACTCATCGATGGTAAAATCTTCGCGGGTACGGTCATCAAGGTTCAATAATACAGCCTTGTTATGTTTGGCTTCATTTGTATCTGTACCCAATGCAAGTAGTCTTGGGATACTGTTTATTTCAACAATGGTTGCGGCTTCGAGATCTTTGTGTTCATTATTATTGTTAATGCCGTTTGATTCAAACAAAGGTATCCTGTCAACCTCTTTCCACTTCTGGGACAACACCAATATTTCGTTCGATCCCATATCCGTGAGGTAGAGGTTTTCTGCGTGGAACTGAAATCCGGAGCCACTGTTGAAGCCAGGAATATGTTTATGATCCAGAAGTTTAATTTTCATGACTTTGCTATTGCCCTTATCCTTAACCTAAAAGTTACAAAATTATTTATCAATCGAATTCGTTGCTCCAGCCATTTGCTTTCAGCGTAGCCGCCTTATTGAGCACTTCGTTTTCCAGTTGTTTTTTATATGCTTTGATCTTATCACCTGTCTCTGCATTGAAAGCGCCAATAATTGTTGCGGCAAGGATGCCCGCATTTTTAGCGCCATTCAGCGCAACTGTTGCCACAGGAATACCATTTGGCATTTGAAGTATCGAAAGAATTGAATCCCAGCCATCGATTGAATTGGATGATCTGACCGGGACACCTATCACCGGTAGTGACGTAATAGAAGCAACCATTCCTGGTAAATGAGCGGCGCCGCCTGCTCCAGCTATGATAACCTTCAGACCCCGTTCCCTGGCTCCATTGGCATAGTCGAATAACCGTGACGGGGTGCGGTGCGCCGATACGACAGTCAGTTCATAAGCTATCCCGAATTCTTTCAGAATTTCCGCCGCCGGCTGCATTACCGGAAGGTCACTGTCGCTGCCCATTATTATTCCAACCAGAATATTCATTCCCAAATATTAGGAATGCAAAGAAAGGACAAAAAAAACAAATGCTGTGTTATCAATCTATCTGACCAGGTCCCCTTTCAACCGGAGTAGTTCAGTTTCTGCGAGTTTAGTGTTATATCGCGCGGCAATTAACCTGTTGGCTGCCGTGGCAAGGCTTATCTGGGCTTCCCGCAATTCTATATAACTGGCAACACCCTGCCTGAACCTGGCAAAGGCTATGTTTACGTTTTCGCGGGCCAGGTTGATATTTTCTTCCTCCAGCGCCAGTGCCTGCTTTTGATATTCGTAATCCTTGAACGTATTGCTCAGATCCACGTCGATTAAACTTTTTTGATTATCGTACGACAGTTGCTGATAACGGACATCAATCTGTGCTATTCTGAGATTACGTTTAACTATAAAATTATTTAGTATGGGAATTGAGGCTCCAAACCCGTAGTTGAAACCGTTATTCTGGCTAAAAAGAGGGGTGAATGGATTTACAACCGCCTTATTGTTGAGCCGGGAATAGTTATAAGCGCTGTTGAACGTTATCACCGGCCAGCGTTCGCCTTTTCGTTCTTTAACCGTAAGATTAGCGACATCAATATTTTTCCTCAAAGCAAGCAAAAACGGGTTTGTTTCTACGAGGTTTTCGCTTAATGCCCCATATTGAAGGTCCAGATTCAGCGGAATACTGTCTGAAACGACATAATTGGTCGACTTTATTGGCTGACCCATAACCTGGTTCAGGCTTTCGGTGAGCTGCACAATCAACGTACGTTGCTGCAGCTGCGCGGCCTTATATGCATTCAGATCCACCTTTGCCTGTAACAACTCAGGTTTACTACCCAATCCAACTGAAAGTTTTTTGTCCGCAAGCTTAACCCTCTCTTCACTGATTGTCATCTGTTCTTCAACTGCTTTGAGCTGTTGTTTTGACTGAACAACGTTATAGTAGTTGTTTATTACCGCTGAAACAGTGTTACCAATTTGGTTTTTTACATTATAACTTCCCAGTTGAACAAGTTCTTCAATCTTTTTCCTGGTGGCGAACATCCTCAGACCATCAAAAAGTACCCAACTAAGTCCAAGTGACGATGTCAGGTTGCTTGACTTGGCATTATCCAGCTCCCGTTTGCTGCCGTCAGCAAGCTGTTGTCTTTGATTATTCTGGTTCCAGACTTTATTAACATTTGCATTTAACGTTGGGAGAAAGGCACCCCAGGCAAGTTCATTATCGGTACCATAAACTGAAGAGTCGGTCCTCACGAGCTGGATATCAAAGTTGTTTTTCAGTGCTATGGCTATAGCCTCTTCAAGTGTAAGTTGTTCCTGCGCATAAATAAGCCCGGAAAAAATAAGTAAACAAAACAGCATTAACAATCTTCGCATATTCATATTATTTAAGCCCGGCGAGCGGCGGCTTCATCCATTAATTCCAGTTCGTTCTTTTGTTTTTTGCGCGAAAGGAAAGAGTACATTGCCGGGATTACATAGAGAGTAAGTATCAGTGAAAACATTATACCACCTACAATAACAATTCCCAGGGGTATACGGCTGGTAGCCGCGGCACCAAGAGAAAGCGCAATCGGCAAAGCTCCCAATGCCATTGCAAGGCTGGTCATGAGGATAGGTCGCATACGCGCTGTGGCTGCGACAATAACTGCTTCGGTTTTGTTGAGTCCTGCCGCCCTTTTCTGATTTGCAAATTCGACGATAAGGATACCGTTTTTTGTAACCAGTCCAATCAACATGATCATGCCGATCTGTGAAAATATATTGAGCGTCTGTCCGAATATCCAGAGCGATAAAACGGCGCCTGCTATTGCCAGCGGCACGGTTAACATGATCACAAACGGGTCGATAAAACTTTCAAACTGTGCTGCAAGTACAAGAAAGATCAGGCCGATAGCCAGGATGAAGGCAAATGCAGTATTACCGGAACTTTCTGCATAGTCACGCGAAGCGCCGGAAAGTGAGGTTGCAAATGATTCATCCATCAATCTTGAAGCGATGGCCTGCATTTCGGCGATACCATCACCCAGTGTTTTCCCCGGCGCAAGCCCCGCAGAAACTGTTGCAGATTTATACCGGTTGAAATGGTAAAGGGTAGGAGGGGTAGTTTGCTCAGTAATGCTAACCAGGTTATCCATGGAAATGATCTCACCACGGTTGTTACGGACATAAATGTTTTTGAGATCGGTGGGATCATCCCTTTCGCTCCTGGCAACCTGGCCCATCACCTGGTATTGTTTACCATCCTTAATAAAATATCCAAGTCTACGATTGCTCAGAGCAAGCTGCAGCGTTTGCGAAACATCACCAACACTTACACCAAGCTCACTGGCCTTCAACCTGTCGATAACGATATTCAGCTCAGGTTTGTTGAATTTAAGATCAACATCAACACCCTGGAAAACCGGGCTTTTATTTGCCTCTTCCAGGAATTTTGGAATCACTTCCCTGATCTTATCAAAATTGTTATTCTGGATCACGAAGGCCACGGGCAACCCACCGCGACGGTTTACAGATATTGTTTGTTCCTGTATAGCAAAGGCCCTGCCTTCCTGGAATTTTGGCAGATTCCTGTTGATCATGTCGACCAGTTCCTGTTGGGATTTGTCGCGGTCCTTTGGATCGACCAGGCTAACACGCACCATTCCCGTATTTACTGAACCACCACCAAAACCCGGGGCGGTCAGCGAGAGAACTGTGCGACGGCCTTCGATCGAATCGATCATCAATTGCGATAATTTATCGACATAGGCATCCATATAATCGAAAGAGGTGCCCTCCGGAGCAGTAACCTGCAGCCTGAACTGGCTCCGGTCTTCCATCGGGGCAAGTTCTGAAGGGATGTCTTTGCCGATAAAATAGATAATTCCAAAACAGCCGAGCACTATCACGATTGCCACCCATCTTCCTTTCATAAATACCTTCAATGAATTATGGTAGCCATTTTCCATCCCTTTAAAGAATGGTTCAGTAACGCGATAAAACCAGCCATGTTTGTGTGTTTTACCTGTAAGTTTAACGTTCAGGACAGGGGTGAGGGTTAATGAAACGAAGGCTGAGATCAATACAGCGCCCGCCACCACTATGCCAAATTCGCGGAACAGACGTCCCACGAAGCCTTCCAGGAAAATGATCGGGAGAAATATTACTGCCAGGGTAATCGAGGTTGCAATGACCGCAAAATAGATCTCTTTAGAGCCCTCCCGCGCCGCTTCCCATTTATTCATTCCCTCTTCCATCTTTTTGTAGATGTTTTCTGTCACAACGATACCATCATCCACCACCAGGCCGGTTGCCAGTACAATACCGAGCAGGGAAAGCACATTAATGGTGAATCCGCTTATATACATAATAAAGAAGGCCCCCACAAGTGCGACCGGGATATCGATCAAAGGCCTCACGGCAATGAGCCAGTCGCGAAAGAACAGGTAGATGATCAGTACCACCAATATGATCGAAATCAGGAGCGTTTCTTCAACTTCGGATATGGCGCGCTTGATAAATTTGGTCTGGTCAAGCGCAATGTTGAGCTTTATATCTTCCGGAATATCTTTTTTCAATTGCTCGAGACGGCGGTAAAACTCGTCCGAGATGGCAACGTAGTTTGAACCGGGTTGAGGTACCAGCGCCATACCTATCATAGGTATCTGGCTTTCCTTAAGCATCGTTTCTTCATTCTCAGGACCCAGGACCACGCTCGCAATATTCTTCAACCTGATGTCACTGCCATTCAGGGTTTTGATTATTATCTCTGCAAATTCCTCCTCAGTGCTCAGTCTTCCAAATGTGCGGACAGTGAGTTCAGTGGCGTTTCCGGCTATTTTACCGGAAGGAAGCTCTACGTTTTCGCGCTGCAATGCGTCTGCAACATCGTTCATCGTTAACTGGTATGCGCTGAGCCGGGATGGATCGAACCAGATACGCATTGCGTACCGTTTTTCCCCCCAGATCTGGATGCTACTTACACCGGGGATAGTTTGCAATCTTTCTACCAAAACATTATTAGCATATTCGGTGATCTGCAATTGGTTGCGGGTGTTGCTCTGTACAGTCATTGAAATAATGGCATCGGAGCTGGCATCCGCTTTAGAAATGACCGGCGGGGCATCCAGGTCATCAGGTAAGCTTCTTACAGCTTGAGATACTTTATCCCGCACATCATTTGCAGCTGCTTCAAGGTCGATGCTAAGATCAAATTCGACATTGATATTACTGTTGCCCTGGCTGCTGGATGACGTGATGTTCTTAATACCGGCAATACCATTGATTGCTTTTTCCAGGGGTTCCGTTATCTGTGATTCAATAATATCAGCGTTTGCGCCGGCATAAGATGTCCTCACATTCACATTCGGAGGATCAATAGCGGGGTAATCCCGCACCCCGAGGAATGTGAAACCGATGATACCGAACAACACAATGGCAATGTTCAACACGGTGGCGAGCACGGGCCGCCTCAAACTCAGTTCAGATATATTCATGATCGGTTATTGAACTTTGGTTAACGTGATTTTGCTATTTGGTCTGATGGCAAGTAAACCTGTGGTAATGACTGTATCTCCTGCCTGTAACCCTTCGACTATCTGCACATAACTAGAGTCGCGGATCCCGGTGACAACCGGTACGAATTTAGCGGTACCGCCGTTGAAGAGCACGGCGTTTTTATTTCTTGCCTGTGGAATAATGGCCTGTGTGGGTACAATCAGCGCGCGATCATTTTTACCCATCTGCAAAGATATTTTCGCAAAGTTACCAGGTACCAGTCCGGGATTGTTTCCTTTGACCAATGCTCTCACCCTCAAAGTCCGCGTCGTTGCTTCAATGCTGGTCTCAGTGGCAATTACCG
This sequence comes from Flavitalea antarctica, assembly GCF_054461535.1. Taxonomy (NCBI): domain Bacteria; kingdom Pseudomonadati; phylum Bacteroidota; class Chitinophagia; order Chitinophagales; family Chitinophagaceae; genus Flavitalea; species Flavitalea antarctica. The sequence goes on along the minus strand of NZ_JBTLQG010000017.1, from coordinate 55,517 downwards.
TTGATGAGAATTTACCGCTTGCACCTGAAACAGTAAAATAAACCACCTGGCCTTTCTGCATATTGTCCGAATACTTTTCAGGAATAGTAAATTCAAGTTTCAATTCCTTTACCTGGCGTATGCTGGTGATAATGTCAGCAGGTGTGATATATGCTCCGAGGCTTATATTCTTCAGACCAATTCTTCCATCATAAGGTGCGCGGATTTCTGTTTTTGCGATATTTACACGGATCAGTTCGATATCCGCTTTAAGATTGCTGACCTCCAGTTCGCTCAGATCATATTCCTGTTGGCTGATACCATTTATGGTCAATAACTCCTTCTGGCGTTCGGCGGTCTTCGTTGTAATTTCCAGTTGCACCTGTAATTTTCTCAGCTGTGCCTGCAAATCGCCGTCGAAAAGTTTAGCAAGCAGGAATCCTTTCTTAACAGCATTTCCTTCCGGAATGTTTAGTTGTACGAGTCTTCCGGATATCTCTGACCGGATCTGAGTTTCTTCAAAAGGTAACAGGTTACCCGGAACCTCTATATTTTCACTTAAAGACCTTTCTTTAACAATAAATCCCTGGGCCTGGATCACTGGATTTCCCCTGGGTCCCCCCGGTCCTGCGGCAGGTTTCTCGGATTTTTCTTCTTTACATGATATCAGGGCTACGGACAAAACAAAAACATAAAAACATCGAAACGACTTATATAACATTGGAGCTATTTGAACGGGCGGTAAATGTAATATATTATGACGCTTACTATTGCAAAAGCTCGCGGGCATGATCAGTATAAATGTTTCAGGATTTGATTTTTAATGCCGTTTTAATTCTGTTCGCTTTGTGAATAAGTTCCTGTTTTTCACGACTCAGGATGGTAACATGGCCCATTTTTCTGCCTGGCCTGGTTTCGGGTTTCCCATAAATATGAACGAATACATTGTCCATTTGAAGTACTTCATCCAAACCTTCATACACGGCCGGACCGCTGTGTGATTCTTCACCAAGGAGGTTCACTATCGCCGCCGGCAGGATGTGTGCGGTATTGCCGAGTGGATAACCGAGGATAACCCGCCATAACATGTCGAACTGCGAGCTGTAATTTGCTTCAATCGTATGATGCCCGCTATTATGTACCCTTGGTGCAGTTTCATTGACAAACACATCGCCAGACTTATCAATAAATAATTCCACGGCAAAGATGCCGGGACTATTCAGGCCCTTAACCACCGCCAGGGCGATTGCCTCGATTCTCCATAGAGTTTGTTTTGGAATATCTGCGGGACTTATCTGGTAATCCAGGAGGTTTAGTCTTTGATTGAAAACCATATCAACGGCGGGATACAATGCAGTCTGGCCCTTCTCATTGATGGCAATTATCTGGGCGATCTCCTGCTGAATGTTCACCATCTTCTCGAGCACGCCGGGTTGATCAAATCCAAGGTCGGCTTCGCTGTTGGTGCGGATCACCTGTACGCCGCGGCCGTCATAACCACCTTGTCCAACTTTATGAACCGCGGGAAAAAGATGCTGGTGATGACGGATTTCGTCCTTGTTCTGGGTTACTGCAAAAGCCGCAGTGGGAATCTGGTTATCGCGATAGAATTCTTTCTGAACAATTTTGTTTGTGATGATCCTCAGTGCCGCGGGTTTCGGAAATATCCTGACCCCTTCTGCTTCCAACTTTTCGAGGGCGTCGATGTTGACTGATTCTATTTCAATGGTAAGGGCATCAACCTTCTTACCAAAAGCATAAACGTCTTCAAAATTTTTGATATCCCCCTGTACGAAATGGTGACAAAGATGTGCAGCCGGCGCTCCCGGGTCATTCTCCATGAGATAGGTCTCTACGGGATAATTTGCCGCTGCCTGCAATAACATTCGTCCGAGCTGACCTCCACCTAAAATTCCGACTTTTTGCATGGCGCAAATATATATTGCCGATTTTTGATTTTCAACGTTAATTGCGTTGCAACAATGGTTGGAAATTAACATTTCTACAGGGATGTTAATAAATCCATGACCTTTGCCATTGAATCTTTGCCTTAATTTTGAAGCGGTTACGATTTTCTTCTCCCACAGGGGGAAAAATCAACAATTATCAACAAACTATAACGTTCTATTCCGGTGCATAACAGACCAATGCGAATTCTTGTTTTCATACTAATCATTGCCGGTTCCGTGGCAACCGTTAAGGGCCAGACATCTGTGGCCAGTTTTGCATTTATTGATTACCAGAAATCATTTCCGAGAATCAGCGACGCGTTAAAGCGGAAACAGGACACCCTGATGAAGCAGTTCCGCGAGAAAGGTTTGGAATGGCCCGCAAAGTATCTTTATATCAGGTCCTTTAAGTATGATTCTAATCTTGAAGTCTGGGTGAAGTCAGAGAAAAACGAGCAGTACAAATTATTTAAGAACTACCGCGTTTGTGCATTGGCGGGAACACTTGGTCCCAAGCGCCTGAAGGGTGATTACCAGGTGCCTGAAGGGTTTTATTATATCAACGAGTTTAAACCAAACAGTAACTATCATCTGGCCCTTGGCTTAAACTATCCTAACTTTTCCGACCGATTGCTTAGTGATTCAATTGAACCCGGTGGTGATATCTATATACATGGCAGTTGTGTAACCACTGGTTGTATCCCGGTTACCAATCCACAGATAGAGGAGTTGTACATACTTGCTGCCTGGGCCAAAAGCCAGGGGCAGGATTTCATTCCTGTTCATGTATTCCCGATAAACTTCACTAATCAGCGCAGTAGCACCTACCTCGCCAAATACCTGAAAGATTTTCCTGAATATGCGCCGATGGTGGAGGAACTGCGCCATGCACATGCCTATTTCGATGCCACAAAAAAGTTGCCTTTGATCATGGTTGATGGTAAAGGTGGTTATGTTGTGGAGGGAGAGATACCCAAGGTTGAAAAACCCGAGATCAAGAAAAAGATCATCAAGGAGAGAAAGATGTTCAACGAGGAACTTTTGCCAAAGTTGGTGGATCGGTTACCGATCTATCCCGGCGGAAATGAGAAGTTTCAGTCTTTCATTGAAAATGTCAGCAAAGAATTATCATCTTACCTGTTAAATGATCAGCAGCGTGCTTATATTATGCTTGAGTTTGTAATAGATGAGAACGGAAAACCCGGTTACTCGAGGGTGATAAAGGGCGGCAATGATGACCTGAATGAAAAGCTGGAAGAGTTATTCGATAAAATGTCTGATTGGGATCCCGCCATACGCCTTGACAAGAGGGTGCCGGTCAAGCTCAAACAATCGATAGTAGTCGAGAAGAAACCATGAGTCCATATCTTATGATTCCTGTACCAAAAACTCATAACTTACTCATCACCCATCACTCATCAATCATAACTCCTTAAACGATATCCATCGCTTTCACGAAGAAGGTAAGCTGGAAAGGTAAAATCATGGTAAGCCATTCCCAACCTGTTGCAATGGCGAAAATGAGAGCTACAGTCGAAACAATAAATCCTATCCAGTAAATCCCCTTAGATTTTTTAGCAGTAGTCATCTTAATAAATAAGTTTCGGCAAAAATAGCCGGAAAGATGAATAATTCACAAAATTCAGCCGACTTTCTCTGGTAACCCGGATATTTATTCGGTGTTAAACCTAATCCAGGTAACGGCGACCTGCATTCGGGCTCATCTGATTTGTCACTTCCTGCCGCAGGATAGGTTCATTAAGGAGAATTGTGATATTTTCGCGGCAATCAAAGAATATGACGGCATGAAGATTCATTTTTTTCTACGGTTTCATACGAGACCGGGACAACGACTTTCTATTTCGGGCAATATTGAAGAGCTGGGCGCTGATGTAGCGGAAAATGCCGTTCAGATGGAATATCTCAACAGCGAATACTGGCATCTGATTCTTGAAGCGGATATACTTATTTCTTCGAAGCTCCAATACAGGTATATATTAACCAACGAGGATGGATTCCGGATCATGGAAGCCAACGATCAGAAAGGGGTAGAGATCACGCGGGCAGATGTAGAAGAAATTGAACTTCATGACACATGGAATCATGCCGGTGAATTCGAAAATGTCTTCCTGCTGGACCCTTATCAAAAAGTGTTGCTTAAACGGGGAGACAATAACGGGAAATTCAAACCCGTAAAGAACTTCACACATATCTTCAGGGTAAAAGCTCCCTTACTCGCAAAAAATGAGGTGGTCTGCATACTGGGCAGTGATGTGTCCATGGCAAACTGGAACACGTCTGCACCGGTTCTGCTTAATCGCGGTGACTGCTGGTGGAGCGTACAGTTGAACCTTCCACGCGAGGCCTTTTATATCACTTATAAATATGCTGTTTACAATACAAAGGATAAAACCTTCGTAAGGTTCGAAGAAGGAACAGGCAGAACATTGCTTGGAGACGGCAATCCAAACAAGCTTACTGTTTGTCATGACGGCTTCATACGCCTGCCGAATACTACCTGGAAAGGAGCAGGTGTTTCAATTCCGGTGTTTGGTCTCCGTAGTAAAGATTCATTCGGGATAGGGGAGTTCAATGATCTGAAGTTGCTGGCAGACTGGGCCAGGAAAACAAATCTTAAAGTGATCCAGATCCTTCCCATCAATGATACCACGGCCACGCACAGCTGGCTGGATACTTATCCTTACGCAGCCATATCGGCCTTCGCTTTACATCCCATTTACATCAATCTTGCTGATGTTGCCGGAAAGGAGCATGCAGCGCTCCTGGATACGTTGAAGAAAAAACAAAAGCACCTGAATGAACTGGTTGAACTTGATTATGATGAAGTAATAAAAATAAAAACAGCCATGTTGAACGTGCTTTACGAAGCAAGGAAACATGAGCTTGCCCATGACGCCGCATATAATAAGTTTTTTGAGACCAATAAACATTGGCTGGTTCCCTATGCTGCATTTTGTTATCTCCGCGACCGCAATGGTACTTCGGATTTTAACAAGTGGAAGCTCTATAGTAAGTATGACAAGGACGCAATTGAAAAGTACGTCTCCCGGAAAGCCAGGCACTATGATCAGATAGCTGTACATTATTTTATCCAGTATCATCTGCATCTGCAATTAAAAGCCGCTGCTGAATATGCGCATCGCCAGGGTGTAATACTTAAGGGTGATATAGCTATCGGTGTGTACAGGTATGGATGCGATGCATGGATGGAACCCGGTCAATATCATATCGACATGCAGGCCGGTGCGCCGCCGGATGGATTTGCTGTGAAAGGTCAGAACTGGGGTTTCCCAACCTATAACTGGGAAGTGATGGCCGCAAACAATTTTGAATGGTGGCACAAAAGATTTGTGCAGATGAGTGAATATTTCGATGCGTTCAGGATCGATCATATTCTTGGGTTCTTCAGGATCTGGAGCATTCCCATGCATTCTGTTGAAGGGATCATGGGCAGGTTTGTAGAAGCTATACCAGTTTACAAAATTGAGTTCAGTGAAAAAAACATCTGGTTTGATTTTGACCGGTACACAAGGCCATATATCACCGATGCCGTGCTTTGGGATATGTTTGGGCCCAATCGCGAGAAATTTAAACCCTTTGTTAATCCGCGACATGACGGCACTTATGACCTCCGTGATGGATTCAAAACGCAGCGAGACGTTGAAACACATTTCGCCGGCATAGAAGCTACAAATGACAACCTACACATCAGGCAGGGCTTATTCGATCTGATCTCCAATGTGATCTTTTTCGAGCAACCAGGATCAGGTGGCGAACAATTCCATTTCCGGTTCGGGATGGAAAACACCCATTCATTCAGACATCTTGAGTGGAACACACAACAACAACTGAAGGCACTTTATATCAATTATTTCTTTGAAAGGCAGGATGACTTCTGGATGAAGGAAGCAATGAAGAAACTGCCGGCATTGAAACGTGCCACCAACATGCTCATTTGTGGCGAGGACCTCGGCCTGGTTCCACATTCCGTAGCAACCGTTATGAGTCAGCTCGGCATCCTTAGCCTGGAGATCCAAAGAATGCCCAAGGATATCAACAGGGAATTTTTTCATCCTTCAGACGCTCCATATCTCTCGGTGGTCACCCCTTCCACTCATGATATGAGTACCGTTCGCGGCTGGTGGGAAGAGGACCGTGCAAAAACGCAACGATTCTATAACAACGAACTGGGGCAGTGGGGTGATGCGCCTTACTTTTGCGAACCATGGATAAACAAGGCAATATTGTTGCAGCACCTTTATTCGCCCGCAATGTGGTCGATATTCCAGTTGCAGGATATACTTGGGATCAGTCCTTCCATTCGCCGTGATGATCCACATGCAGAACGAATCAACATTCCCGCGGTACCAAGGCACTACTGGAATTACCGTATGCACATTTCTCTTGAACAATTATTGAAAGAAAAAGACTTCAACGAAGAACTTGCCGGTTATGTACAGGCCAGTGGTCGCTGATCCCTTTAACCATTATGAAATCAACTTATCATCCGTTCAATCTGCCATTCGAGTATCCGTTCACCATATCCAGCGGTACCAAAACACATCAGCCGACCCTGATTGTTTCATTGGAACACATGGGCAAGGTGGGTTATGGTGAAGCGCCCGCCATCGCTTATTATAATATACCGGTGGAAAAAATGATCGGGGATTTTGAACGTAAAAGGCAGATGATCGAGAAGTTTGCGTACACTTCTCCTGAGCGATACTGGCATTATCTTCATCATTTGTTCCCGATGAATAATTTCCTGGTATGTGCCCTGGACATCGCTTCATGGGATCTTTATGGTAAGATCTCCGGTAAACCGTTATACCAGCTATGGGACCTTGATCCGGAGAAGTCTCCATTAACAGATTATACGATTGGTATTGATACCATTGAAAAGATGGTGGAAAAAATGAAAGCCAGGCCCTGGCCGATCTACAAGATAAAACTCGGCAGGCCCGAAGATATTGAGATTGTGAAGGCCTTACGCAAACATACAGATGCTTTGTTGCGTGTAGATGCGAACTCCGGTTGGACGCTTGAGGAAGCATTAATAAAAATACCACAGTTGAAGGACCTCGGGGTTGAACTAATTGAGCAACCGTTGCATAAAGACAATTGGGAAGGAATGAAGGTGTTATTCCGCCAGTCGCCATTACCACTTATTGCTGATGAATCATGCGTAGTCGAATCGGACGTTGAGAAGTGCCGTAATCATTTTCATGGTATCAATATAAAACTAACCAAATGCAGCGGCATTACCCCCGCAATGCGGATGATCGAAGACGCGAGGTCATTCGGCATGAAGGTGATGATAGGTTGCATGAATGAAAGCACAGTAGGTTCGGCTGCAATCGCTCACCTGGCACCTCTTGCTGACCTGATTGATATGGATGGCCCCTTATTACTTGCTGAGGATGTTGCGGATGGCCTTAATATAATAAATGGAAAGATTGAATTGTCAGGCTATCCGGGCCTCGGAATCAATTTAAGAGATATGTGATCGCGAATTTGATGGGACAAGCATTATGAACTGGAACTATGCGTGACGAAGCTTTCAAGACCTTAAAACTTGCTTTTCCCATAATTATTGGTGAGCTGGCACAAATGGCCCTGCACATCATTGATACGGCGATGGTAGGTGCAATCAGTTACAAACAACTCGCGGCAGCCGCCCTGGTGGTAAATGCGATGAATATCCCATTTGTTCTGGGAATAGGAATGACTATCTCTGTTTCTCAAATGGTTTCTCTTGCCCATGGAAGACAGGACAATAAACAGGTTTCGCACTATTTCTTTAATGGCTTCTGGCTATGTGCATTTACTGCGCTGATGATCTCCATGACCCTGGTGTTCGGTAAAAACATCTTATATCACCTTGGGCAGGATCCCGAAGTGGTTGAACTGGCTATACCTTTTTTGCAATTGATGGGCGTATCTATCATACCGATGTTATTGTTCATGACATTGAAGCAATTTACAGACGGGTTACAATTCACCCGGACCGCTATGATCTTGTCACTGGCAGGCATGCCCGTGAATATATTCCTGAACTGGTTACTGATATACGGTAACCTTGGTTTTCCCAGGCTGGAACTGGTAGGAGCGGGATGGGCAACATTAATTACAAGATCCCTTATGTTTTTGGTATTGGGATTCGTTGTTTTGAAACACAATACATTCACACCTTACATAACTGACCGGAAAACACAGTGGAAATTCAGGGGCAAAACGATGCGCGAATTACTCTATATCGGTGTGCCCAGCAGTCTGCAGATCGGGATGGAAGCGGGGGCATTTGCGGTTTCAGGGATCATCATCGGAACCATAGGTGCTGTTGCCCAGGCGTCACACCAGATAGCCCTTAGTTGTGCATCATTCACCTTTATGGTTTCTATGGGCCTGGCCCAGGCTTCATCGATAAGAGTAAGCAATGCATTCGGGTCCCTGAACTGGCCCAAAATAGGCCTGATTGGGAAAAGCACACTGTGGACGGCCCTGATTTACGGCGTACTATGTGCAGTTGGTTTTTCGCTGTTCCGGCACCAGTTGCCCAGGCTGTTTAATAATAACGAAATGGTGCTTGAAATGGCAGCATTACTTCTTCTGTTTGCGGCCATATTCCAGATCTCTGACAGTACACAGGCGATAGGTGCCGGGTTACTTCGTGGAATCAAAGACGTTAGGGTGCCGACGATACTTATCGGTATAGCTTATTGGGTGGTTGGGTTGCCAATAGGCTATATCCTGGCTTTTAATTTTGACCTCGGTGCCAGTGGCATCTGGCTTGGATTGATAACGGGCCTTACTTTGACTTCTTTATTCCTGCTTTGGCGTTTTCTGAAAATCACAAAACGAAACTCCCGGGTTTCTTAGTTGAATAACGGAAGTTTCTTAGTTGAACAACAGAGATTCCTGGGTTGAATAAGAAATTTCTGGGTTGAACAACAGAATGTCAAAGTTCAGTTTTTCAAAAAGGAATGAAAATGAATTTAATTTTTACATAACGATGCCGTGCATCCCAATGAAAGACTCATGGAATGCACGGCATGATAGTATTTTTTGAGAACAATTATTTCTGCCTGTTCCTGTGTTTTTCCATATGCGCTTTCATCTTTTCGTAATCAGGGCTCATCAACAGCCCGAGAGTGAATCCAAGACCACGGTGTTGCATTTTTTGAGAAGTAAGGTCATTGGCATTTGTGAGGCCATGATAGTAAGCACCTTCCGCATTTAACCAGACACTTTCTTTAAGACGTACATTCACCCCGGCGGCTCCTGTCAGTCCAAAATCCCAGGTCTTAAAAATGTTTTTGGATTTAACATCCGGCATACTTTCAGTACCACCATCTTTCAGCATTGATTTACCACCAGCAAAGAGTCCGACAGATGGACCAAGGCTTATTTTTGGCCTTACCCTGTTACCCCTCTCTCCAAAAAAGTAAACGCCCTGCAGTGAGTGCCTCAGAAAATTCACGCGGAAAACGCGCCTTGCGTCTGAGTCATCCCTGCCAAAGGCTCCACCTTCGGAAGAAAATTTAAGGTCTGACATAATACCCCAGTTCGGGTGAAAACTTGCAACCATTCTCATACCCAGTCCGTAGGATACATGCATTTCTTTGTTATCATAGCCCGGAGCAAAATTCTCACCATTGCTTAACCAGCTGTTGCCGATCGACGCCGTATGGCCAAACGTAACAGTTTTCTGAGCATTCCCTGCAAAGGTCATCGCCAATGGCAGCAGAAGCATTCCTAATTTTTTCATCTTCGTCAGTTTTTTATCTTTCGCTTTTAAAAAATCATGCCACCCGCATGATGACGTGTTGCTTGCACGGGCGGGATCCACAATGGTGACCGCTTCCGGTAATTCATCAATATTGCCGGTTTGCATGAAGCAGGTGGATGTATACTACATTGACCTAACGCATTGCCATCAGGAATGTTCAAAAAAGTTTAGTTATTGATTGCTTTAAGCATGCCGGATGATCGGTCAGAGATCGATAGTTATGTCAGAAACTGCATAACCGACACAGGAGAGAATAAGTCCGCCGGCGACTTCCTGGTCGGTGAGAACATCATTGTGTTTCATCTTAACTTCTCCCGCAGTGCAGAGGATGGCGCAACTGCCGCAAATGCCCGCTTTACAGCTATATGGGATGTTTATGTTCTGAGCCAGGACAGCTTCGAGAATGGTCTGCGGATACCGTACGGGGATCATCCTGTTTGGCTTCTGCCTGGCTAAAACTATCGAACGGGGAGCAGGATCTATATTAAATGGCGGGGGTGGCAAACGGGGAGCATCGAATATCTCTTTTTTTATTTGTTCAGGAGAAAATCCCATTTGGCGGATGGTGAACTCTGCCATTCTCATAAAAGGCAGCGGGCCACAGATATAAAAAAGCGCATAATCACGGTTGAAATGTAATTCATCCGCGATAAGCTCTTCGAGTATCTCGTTGTTCAATCTTCGTGAGGGCTTATGAGTGTCTATTGGCTGGCTCAGGTAATTAATGAACCGGAAATTGTCTTCATATTCCAGCTCAAGCCGGTGAAGTGAGTCATGAAAGATGACTGCCTGTTCATTCCTGTTCTGAAGGATCAGCCTGATCGAATTTTCCGAAGTGGTTTTGAGTATCTGCTTAAGCAGGGAATAGACGGGTGTCACACCGCTGCCGGCAGCGATCATAAATATGTCACGCGGTATAGATGGCTCTTTTTTAAACGTAAACCGCCCGGCAGGTTCCATCGCAATCAAAGTTGATCCCGGCGCAAGTGTGCGGAACAGGTGTCTCGAGACTTCTCCATTAGGAACCTGTTTAACGGTAAAGGCATAATATTCGTCGTATGCCGGAGAAGTGCATAGTGAATAGGACCGGCGCAATTCCCGGGAATTGCGGTTGATGGTGATCGTTATAAACTGACCTGCCTTGTAGGAAAACGTAGTTTCCCCGGATGGTTCAAAAATATATGTTCTTGTATCCGGCGTTTCTTCAATAACCTGTTTGATAGTCAATACAATCATAGACCATCTATCATATTTTCACGAGGATTCTTCCCATATTTTTTCCATCAAGCATTGTTTCGATATGATTGACGGCGAGATCTTCGAGTTTGATTTCCTTAACTATTGCCGGGAATTTATCTCTTACATTCCAGTCTTCTTCAAGATATTTCCAGATTTTTAACCTGGTCACCATATCCATTCCTGCAGACCCAACACCCACAAGATTTACCCCGTTCAGGATAAATGGATAAAGTGTTGTAGTGAGAGCATGCGATTGAACCATGCCAGTACTGACGACGGTTCCTTCTGCCTTGCAGGCTTTAAGCAACATTGCCAGGGTGTTACCGCCAACAGTGTCTATAGCTCCCGCCCATCTTGGTTTAAGTAATGCCTTACCACTATGATCTTCCAAAAACTCCCGGTTTTGAACCTGGGCCGCGCCAAGGTGTTTCAAATATTCTTCCGCATTGGTTTTGCCTGTTACCGCGATTACTTCATAACCCACTTTTGCAAGTATTGACACGGCCAAACTGCCGACACCACCTGTAGCCCCGGTAACAACAATAGGGCCCATCGCCGGAATCTGCTGAAGTGCCAGCATTTTGTAAAGCGCCACACCGGCAGTGAAACCAGCAGTTCCCAGGCTCATGCATTCCTTCAATGTCAGGGTCCTTGGCCTTGGGACTACCCAGTCGGCCGGTACTCTTATATATTCAGCAAAACCACCGTCGGTATTCATTCCCAGGTCGTAGCCGGTTATAATCACCTCGTCATCTGCTGCGAAAGCGGAGTTTTTACTCATTTCTACTATGCCACCGGCATCTATTCCCGGAGTGTGTGGATATTGTTTTGTGATGCCCTTATGACCATTGGCGGACATTGCATCCTTATAGTTCAAAGAAGAATATTCCACTTTAACCAGCACTTCGCCGGCAGGCAGGTCGTCCAATTCCCGTTGAACAATCGACCTTTCGATTTTACCATCTTTATTTTCGGTGATCCGAAGCGCTTTGAACGGCATATTCAGTTGAATGATTAGGTGAGTTGTTAAGTTGTTAAGGATTTATATACTTCAATAACGGGTATTTTCAGAATAAGGTACGAACACCGTGTGCGAATTTTTTTTCATGTTCGATCAACCAGTGTTTTCTCCAGAGCCCACCTGCATATCCTACCAGGTCGCCGGAACTGCCAATCACCCGGTGACATGGGACGATAATAGCGATACAGTTCCTTCCATTAGCTGCAGCAGCAGCCCTTATTACTTTCTGATCACCCAACTGCTTCGCAAGTGAGAGATAGTTTATAGTCTCACCGTAATGTATAACCGCTAGTTGTTTCCAGACTCTTTTTTGAAATGCTGTTCCGCCCTGATCAAGTTTAAGATCGAACTGTTGTAAATTTCCCTTGAAGTATTCAACCAATTGTCTCCTGCATTCAACAATCAAATCGGATGCCGCGTTGGCGGCATCTGGCAATGGCTCCGGGTCGGGGTTATTAAGAAAATGCACTTCAGTTATAGCCTGCCCGGTTCCACTGATACGTATCTGGCCCAGGGGAGAATCAAGGTATACAGAGGAAACTGGCAGAACAGATCCGGGGGGCATAAAAAATTTATTTTTCACGAATGCGCAAAGGCTGGAGCTTTCCCTGCTAAGATATTACTCTACCCGAACAACCGCGTCATGCAGATTTTTTTACTTGGAGATTTTGCGTAACTTCAACATCCTCCGAGCCTTAATATCAGATATCATTCATTGATATGAACATTTTTGTATTATCATTCACTCAAATCAATTTTTAAAAATAAGCGTTTTATGAAAAGAACAGCAACAGCCGTTTGGAATGGTTCCGGAAAAGAAGGAAAAGGACATCTTACAACACAAAGCACTACTTTGAATCAAACCCAGTATTCGTTCAAGTCAAGGTTTGAAGAAGGGGTGGGAACAAATCCTGAGGAATTGATCGGAGCGGCGCATGCCGGATGTTTTACCATGAAGCTAAGTTTCGTTTTGGGCGAGGCAGGATTTACGCCAGACTCCATAGAAACAACATCAACCATCACCCTTGATAATGGCGTCATCACTGCATCGGACCTGGTCGTGAAGGCTAAGGTGCCAGGGATCTCTGCTGAACAATTTCAGACAGCTGCGGATGACGCAAAAGCAAACTGCCCGGTCAGCAAAGTACTTAACGCAGCTATTTCCATGAAAGCTGACCTGATCTGATCATTCCGCTTTCTCATTTAATAATCATATCCGATGTATTCTCCCAGAAGAAAATTCATCCGGAATGCCGCGATTGCCGCTGCCGGTTTTTATATTGTTCCCCGCCATGTACTTGGAAGGGGACATATCGCTCCGAGCGATAAACTGAATATTGCAGGTATAGGTGCCGGAGGAAAAGCAGAAGTAAATCTCCCGTTTGCCTTTAACAATGGCAGCGATAATATCGTGGCACTTTGCGATGTGGATGACCGGCAATCGGTTAAGGCCAGGCAAAGATGGCCCAAGGCTCCCTATTACAAGGATTTCAGGGAAATGCTGGACAAGGAGCAAAAAAATATTGATGCGGTGATCATCACCACACCGGATCATATGCATTTTGTGCAGGCTATGGCCGCGATGCAGCTCCGGAAACATGTTTACCTGGAGAAGCCGCTTACTCATGATATTTACGAAGCGCGCCAGCTCACGAAAGCGGCCGCCCAGTACAAACTGGTTACTCAAATGGGCAACCAGGGGAGTAGCGGCGATGACACCCGGAACATCGAGACATGGATTCAGGCCGGAGTAATCGGAGAGGTTAAAAAAGTGCATGTATGGACCAACCGCCCAACCTGGCCGCAGGGCGTTAATGTGCCCGCGGGTAAGTTCGCGCCACCGCCGGAACTGGACTGGAACCTGTGGCTCGGCACTGCGCCCGAAAGGGAATATAACCCGGCTTTTTTACCGGCAATATGGAGAGGCTGGACCGACTATGGCACCGGTTCACTCGGCGATATGGGTTGTCATTTTATTGATGTTCCATATCGTGCATTGAAACTTGGTTACCCTGTTTCAGTTGAGTGTAACGTTGGTAGCGTGTATACCGGGTACTTTCAGCCATTTATCTCCCTGGACAGCTATCCTCCGTCATCAGTTACCTATATTGACTTTCCGGCCCGGGGTGAGATGCCACCGGTTCAGATGGTCTGGTACGATGGAGGAATGAAGCCTCCAAGGCCGGTTGAACTTGGCCCGGAAGAAAAGATGGGCGAGGAGGATGGTGGGATCATTTTCGAGGGATCAAAAGGCAAGCTCATGGCCGGACTTTTTGGACGCAAACCTACGTTGCTACCTCTATCGAAAATGGCAGAGACTACATTACCCAAATCTGCTTTCGAATTTGTGGAAAAAGGTGTGGACGGCCACCAGCAACAATGGGTCAAAGCATGCAAAAAAGGCTATGGCGCCTATACCAGTTCTTCGTTCGACAAAAGTGGCCCGCTCACTGAAACGGTTCTTATGGGCAATCTTGCGGTAAGAAGCTATCATTACGCTGAAAACGGTACTAATGGGAACAAGTTTTATCCCGGCAGGAAAAAGTTGTTATGGGATGGAGAAAAAATGAGAATTACCAACTTCGACCCCGCCAACCAGTTTGTACAGAGAAATTACCGGGGTGACTGGAAAGCGGGATTCTGATTAAAATTTCATTTTACACGCAACCAAAACATTGATTTCTGCACCTGTACATTAATTTTCAAAATAAATTTTCTTATCGTAAATTGGCGCGTGCTAAAACGATTTTTCACGTTTAAATGACCTTCAGGGTTCTCATCAAAAAATTAGATTGTTAATATGAAAAAGAAGCAGACGACCGGAGCCAGCCGCAGAAAGTTCATCCAAAGTTCTTCTCTTGCAGCCGCCGGTTTTTTTATTGTGCCAAGACATGTACTGGGCCGCGGCCATGTGGCACCTAGTGATAAATTGAATATCGCGGGTATCGGCGTCGGTGGTAAAGGATGGAGCGATCTTTCCGAGTTTGCAAAGAGTCCGAGTGTAAATATTGTTGCCCTGGCAGACGTGGATGATCGCCAGGCAGAAAAAGCCAGGAAGAAATGGCCCAATGCAAAATACTACAAGGACTACCGTGAAATGCTGGCAAAAGAGAACAAAAACTTTGATGCCTGTTCGATTTCAACTCCCGATAACGTGCATGCGGTGGCAACTACAGCCGCCATGTCACTTGGTAAACACGTTTACACCCAGAAGCCATTAACGCATGATATATATGAAGCGAGAATGGTTACAGAAGCCGCAAAAAAATACAAGGTTGTAACCCAGATGGGCAACCAGGGTGGTAGTGGTGATGGTGTACGTCTCACAAAAGAAATGATTGATGCCGGACTTATCGGTGATGTATTTAAAGTGGAAACCTGGACCAACAGGCCGGTTTGGCCGCAGGGCAACCCTACACCAACAGGCGAGTTTGCTGTGCCGAATGAATTGAACTGGGATCTCTGGCAGGGACCTGCAAAAGCAATTCCTTTCAATCCAAATTATCTGCCGTTCAACTGGCGCGGATGGTGGGCATATGGTACAGGTGCACTGGGAGATATGGCTTGTCATATCATGGACCCCGTGTTCCGTTGTTTGCCTATTGACTATCCCACTTCCGTGGAAGCCAGTGTCGCAACCATCTGGAGAGAAATGTGGAATGATTCCGTGAACCAGGATAGCTGTCCCGCTTCTTCTATGATCCACCTTACTTACCCAAGAAAAGATGGTAAGGGCGATGTAAAGGTCACCTGGATGGATGGTGGATTACTTCCACAACGTCCTGATGAAATGTTGCCAGACGAAAAGATGGGCAACTGGGATGGAGGTGTAATCTTCCATGGTACCAAAGGAAAGCTGATGGCCGATTGTTATGGTGCAAATCCAAGGCTTCTGCCAACTGCAAAGATGAAAGAGATCACCATGCCGAAACAAACCATCAAACGAGTTCCTGAAGGCCATTATCTCCAGTGGGTAAACGCTTGTATCGCAGGTTACGGAAAGGGTGAAACAAGTTCTCCTTTCGAATATGCGGGACCTTTTACGGAATCTATCCTGATTGGTAACCTGGCTATACGGAGCTTCTTCCTCAAGAATCCAAATGGTAAAGGTTGGGACGATAAGTATCTTGGAAGAAAGAAATTACTCTGGGATGCAAAAAATATGAAGATCACCAACTTTGATGAAGCAAATGCTTTTGTAAAGAGAGATTACCGAGAAGGCTGGAAAATGACGCTTTGATGAATCTATAAATAGCTAAAAAAACAGGCTGTCTCAACTACATCTGAGGCAGCCTGTTTTTTTGCCCGGCCGGTTTGCAGTGAGAAACTGGTCTAATCAGGTTCGATGTCTTCTTCTGTTTCGATAATAAGGTTTGCAAGCGCTATAAGTTCCTGTTTTTTATAGGCGTTTTTCTCATCGTCAAAACATTTGCTGAATTCTTCCAGCAAAGTCTGTATTATTCTTTTGTTCGACAGGGGCTTGAAATAACTGGCCACCTGCGGTACGTTTATCTTTTTGAAATAACTGTCCACATCTGCATGGGTAAACACCTGCCCGCTGGTGGGATCGATAAAAAATTCAGTCGTGTACAGCGGATTCTCGGTGTGCCTGGTGAAGTCGTAATCAGGCTTAAAATAGCCGAGCACAAAATGTCTCGGAATATTTACCGCCCTAATGGGAACGTCCAGCAGTTCACTGAGTATCAGGTATAGGATGCCGTTTGCGATGGTATTTCCTCTCTTCGCTTCAAGCTGTTTGTTAATCAGGAAATCTTCGCTCTGTTGATATCCAACTTCAGATCCCTTGAGGTTATAATAATTGTAAAGTATGCTGGTAAGCACATGAACCTGCTCAAGTGGGGTGAGATAACTATTCAGTTCAAGCCAGGTATTTCGTCTCAGTTTTTCGACCTCCTGGTAAATAGCTGCGGTGGTAAGCTCAGGATACTGGAACCTGGCTACAAGGATGGCACCAGTTAAGAGGTCCTGGTGGCTATTTTTGTTCCATTGAGTCAGCTCCTCTGTGAGGTCCTGGTAATGGAGGCGATGAATTAAAAGTTCTATCCTTTCCTGCACTTCTCCACTGATCGTATTCTCCCACAAATTTTCCAGGTTTGGAATGATTCCCTTTCCGTAATCTATGATCCGGGTAGATACCACGCTGAATACCTCCTCGTCCGGATCATCTATCAGGTGAAATAATGCAGATATTTCTTTATTCTCTTCCATTGGATTGTAGAAATTGGAATTTTATCAAGCGCTAATTATATCAATTTCGTCGAATGAATAATCATTATATAAAAATGTTTTCCACAAATATGCCTGAAATGTTCATTTCATCTAAGGCCTGCGAAAATGATACCATCAATTTATGCTGTTGTTAAAACAAAAAATGACACACCTAGGCAAAATCTGAACTCAGCGACAGATGCGTGTCAAAGAAATCATGCAACAACTGCCGATCGTTTGGTTTTACCACCCTCTTAGGTATAACGATCGCATGATAAGAACTGGTATAAAGATAATAGCACAGATTTGTCTCTGCCTTTCGCACAATGGCTTCCCAGCCATACCGGTTTTCGCTTACGGTGTCCCGGTCCTGAATACCACTCTCGCTGATAGTTACTTCCGATTCGTTAAGAACATGCTGGTTTTCCGGCTTTGCCAGGATTTTCTTTACGCGCATCCGGATTGATCTTTTGACCAGGAATGGCACCATGATAAAATAAATGGTACCAATCGTTACGAATACACTGGAATCGAGGAGAAGGGTATGGGACCTGTTCGCCAGGATATAAAGACCGGCGACGGCCACATAAAGTATCATTACCTGCAGATAGTATTTCAACCGGTAATTCTTTTTGTCCGGTGAGGTCCATGCGGTGAAATAATTATAATCCAGGTATTCCTCTTCAGTAAGATGATATTTTAATACAAGCATGTTTACTGGTTATAGATTCGCCGGTTGCTTTTTCTATAACGCTACGGGTAGCCGTTTAATATACCGACAGCCAACTAGCTCGTTTTCTTTTTCCGATAAGATTTTTTCGGTGGATTAGCTTTTCCTTCCTCAATGAGTTTCTGAACATCTTCGATGGTCAGGTCCGCAGCGGTTTCCTGTTTATCCTTGGGTATTTTAAAGTTACGCAGGCCCTGTTTTATATAAGGACCATAAGGACCTCTTAGTAACTGGATCTTTTCTTTTTCAAATATCTTGATCGTGCTTTTTTCCTTGGCGTCTCTTTTTTCGACGATTATCGGTTGGGCTTCCTCGAAACTGATAGTGTAAGGGTCAAAGTCTTTTCCAAGTGAATAGAACTTTTTGTCGTGGGCGATATAAGGTCCGAATCTGCCGATATTGATCACCACATCCTGATCTTCAAACTGCCCGATGGTTCTTGGCAGCTTAAACAGCTCCATAGCCTCTTCGTAAGAGATCGTTTCGATACTCTGGGTATTCTTCAGTTTGGCAAATTTTGGTTTCTCTTCATCGGCCACATCCCCGATTTGAACCATAGGCCCATATCTTCCCATCCTTGCCAATACTTTTTTGCCGGAAACAGGGTCGATCCCGAGTTCTCTCTCTCCTTTGATCCTTTCAGCATTTTCAATAGTGTTTTCTACATCCTTTTTGAATGGGAGGTAAAAATCATCGATCATCTTGTTCCACTTCAGCTTTCCGTTCGCCACTTCATCAAACTCCTGTTCGATCCGGGCGGTGAAACTGTAATCCATGATATCATCGAAATATTGCTTCAGAAAGTCAGTCACCACTAATCCAAGATCGGTTGGAAAAAGCTTCGATTTTTCAGCGCCGGTATTTTCCTGCTCCGTGACTTTAGTGATTTTATCTGCTGCCAGCTTAAGTACCCTAAAGTCTCTTTTAACTCCCTCTTTATCCCTTTTTTCAACATACCCTCTTTTCAGGATCGTTGAAATGGTTGGTGCATATGTTGAAGGACGGCCGATACCCAGTTCTTCCAATTTCTTAACCAGGGAAGCTTCCGTATAACGCGGCAGCGGTCTGCTGAATCGTTCTGTAGCCTTCAATTCACGCAAAGGAAGATCCTGTTTAACCTGCAATGGGGGAAGAATGCCTTCCTGGTCATCTTCTTCTGTCATCTCTTCCTCGTCCTTGTCTTCCATATATACTTTGAGGAAGCCATCAAACTTCAGAACCTCACCGGAAGCCGTAAGTTCTTCTTTGTTTGTGGAGATACTAATCCGTGCAGTTGTCTTTTCAAGCTCTGCATCTGCCATTTGAGAGGCCATCGTTCTTTTCCAGATCAGCTCATACAATTTGCGGGTATCAGCGTCCTCTGAAGAACTGTTCTCCATATAAGTCGGGCGGATAGCTTCGTGAGCCTCCTGGGCCGATTCATTTTTATTTTTAAATTTTCTCAGCTGAACATATTTATCGCCGTACTGGGAACTCACTTGTGTTTTTACGGCTTCGGTAGCTGTCTCACTCAGGCTTACGCTGTCGGTACGCATATAAGTGATCTTACCACTTTCATACAGCTTTTGCGCGAGTATCATCGTGCGGCTCACAGAATAACCCAGCTTGCGGCTTGCTTCCTGTTGCAGGGTAGAAGTAGTAAAGGGTGCAGGAGGTGTTTTTTTACCGGGTTTCACCTGGATGTCTGTTACGGTATATTTCGCACCAATACATGATTCCAGGAATTTTTCAGCGCCTTCAGCATCAGCCTGTTTTTTTCCTTCTGCTTTAAAACTGACTTGCTTATTATTCAGATCGTTGGCAGCGAAGATCGCCTCGATGCGGAAATTGCTTACCGGTGTAAATGCATTGATCTCTCTTTCCCGTTCAGCTATGATCCGTACAGCCACACTCTGAACACGGCCCGCACTCAGGTTATTTTTCATGCTCATCTTGCGCCAGAGTACCGGGCTCAGCTCAAACCCGACAATCCTGTCCAGTATTCTGCGTGCCTGCTGGGCATTGACCAGGTTCATATCCACGGTACGTGGTTTCTGAACCGCCGATTGGATAGCGGGCTTGGTTATTTCATGAAACACGATCCTTTTGGTTGTGGCAGGGTCAAGACCAAGTACCTCGCAAAGGTGCCAGCTAATAGCTTCTCCTTCGCGGTCCTCATCCGTTGCCAGCCATACTTCGCCGGATTTTTTTGCAAATCCCTTTAGCTCTTTTACTACCTTTTCTTTTTCTTCCGGAACTATATATCGGGGTAGATACTGATTGTTGACGTCGATGCCCATATCGCCTTTTTCAAGGTCGCGGATATGCCCATAACAACTCTTAACCTCAAAGTCCTCACCCAGGATTTTTTCGATTGTTTTGGCTTTCGCAGGAGATTCGACTATTAATAAATTCTTCGCCATACTTCAAATATCAGGTTTAAATCACGCCTCTTGGCGTGCAAGTTTAATCTATAACCGCCAGACTAAAAAATACAGCAACTCCCGCACCGCCGTATTTTTCTATCTGGCGGTTCAATTATTTACCCTGATAATCATTAAGTTCGCTTTGAAACTCAGACCTTGAAAACTCTTGAATTGTACCAATTGGTGGATATTTCCATGACTATCATTTCGGCACGATCGGGGGAAAATGAGTTAACAATTATTTCTGTTTTGTTATGCAATCCAGACAGTTGTTACCCGTTTTAATCTCGCTCCGCTTCAACCAATAAGCAACAACCAATTTACTTACCGTAATTCATTTACTATGTCTGCTAATCAATCTGGTCAGGACGATGGTTTATATTCTTATGATTCCTTTGGAGGGAGCAGAAAACCGTCTGACTCCTCTTTTTTATGGTGGTGTGCCGGTGCCCATCAGAAGTTATTGAAACAATTTCCCTCAGAGCATAGTAAGTATAGCGGACTCGGCGGGGTAGTACTGGCCACATTCGTCCTTGCTACTCTTTCGTCAGGATATGCTGTGTACAGTATTTTCGGAAACATATGGTGGACCCTCTTCTTTGGTCTGATCTGGGGTCTGATCATCTTTAACCTCGATCGCTTCCTGGTTTCAACGATGCGCAAATACGGAGTTTCCAGGCGTAAACAGCTTTGGATGACCATTCCCAGGTTGATCCTCGCCTTTTTGATCGGTCTGACAATTGCCAGGCCGCTAGAGTTGAAGATCTTCGAAAAAGAAATTGATGTTAAGGTTGTCGAAAACATACATGCGAAAATGCAGCTAAACGATTCCCTGCTTCAACTCGAAAACGCAAAATCCATGGCCGCCGCACAAATGGAACGGGATAGGCTGGTGACCCGCAAAACTGCCCTGGAAGATACGCTGCACCAATTAAGGCAATCCTATGTCCAGGAGGCAGATGGTACCGGCGGATCTATGAGTCGTGGCATCGAAAACCTGACAAGGATGAAGATGAATGTATACGACAATGCTAAACTCCAGTTTGGTCCGGAGCTTGCCGATCTCGCTGCGGGCATAAAATCCCAGGATAGTTTGCTTACCAGTTCACGAGCTTCTCTTGAAGACAAAAGAAAAGAATATGAGAAATCGGCCCAGGCAAACGTCGGGTTCCTCGAAAGAAACAAGGCCTTGTCCGATCTTTCGGATGAAGAAAGCAGTGTGTTTTGGGCAACACTGATGATTTCTTTACTGATTATCCTTATCGAGATCGGACCGATCCTGGCTAAACTGATCATGCCACTCGGACCATATGATATTGCCCTCGCGAAGGAAGAGCTGATGCAGATGTCTGCTTCCGAAACTGAAATGCGGCGGGACAAAGAACTTACCAATGAAAAAAAGAAAAACTTCTATCGACGTCAAAAAGAAATGTCAGATGAACTGACTGATAAGATGACTGCACTTCAGAAAAAAAACATTGACGAGGAATTGGAGAAATGGGAGCGGGGAGACTGGAACCCGAAAGATCACAGGTCATCTATGGATGAAGTTATGCGCAAGCTGAGGGAACGATATCAGCTTGACGATGACAACCTGATCTGATAGTTATTTTTGGGGCAATGTACCGCTGATACAAAATCTGCATTATTGCACGAAGAAGTAAAACATGGCCAGCACCAGGGATAGAATGCTGGCGGTTATGATATTTGCCTGATTGAGACGGAACTTCCGTCTGGTAGCTGGTAGAATGAGCAGGATAATTGATAATAAAATGATAAGCCAGCATGTTGCTGCTATCGCTATCAGCGCCGGTTCTTCCAACTTGAGAGACTGATAAACGGTACCACTGGAAATAACCAGCAGGAGGATCAGCACAACCATTCCCATGACCCATCCCACGGGTTTTCTCCGTAGTATGAGGAAGCCTCCTCCCAGGGCCAGACCAATCGTGATTAAAGTCCGGATATGACTCAGCAACTCAGACATCTTCATAGAGACTTTGTCGTCTGTAATGTAGATGGAGGGTGTAGTCTCCGAAAAAATAGAGATCAGCCACAGGGCCAGGTAAACAAACCCCGCAACCAATAACAGGATCGCACTGAATTTTTCGTACCTGGGAGAGGAGTGTTTCAGGTCGCTATCCCGCTCTTGAATATTTTTATTTAGGCTGTTTACCTGCGTGACTGTATTCTTGTCTGCCATTAATTGTTGCTGTTATGCCTGCGCCTTGGTCTCCCGACCGATCTTTCGCATCTTCTGTTAACTGGTTATGAAAGGCGTACCCTGATAAATTTTTGTTTGAAATGCTGACCCTTTCGCTTACCTGCAAGTAAAGCCCGCATCATTTTTTGTAGTTTGATTTGCTGTCCCCGGGCTCATTTGTTTATAAAAGCCTTGCATTATTGTTTTTCGTCCATCCGGAGCCGATAACAATCGGGGCGATGATAGGGACAAGTTTGTCGCACCACTTTCTATATTCCTTCCCCGATGGATGCAGCTGGTCCCCGGCTACCAGTGAAGGGTCATTTAAAGCATTCCTGGAGCTCCCGGTAATGTCTACATAATGAAAACCCTGTCGCAGTGAAATTTGCCTGTTCAATGAATTGAAGCGGTCAATTTCAAGGCTTATTTTCTCACGATCAAGCTCAGCTGCAAACGGTGTTGCTGACCAGTCAGGAATAGAAAGAACAATAACCCTTGACACATCATGGCTCGCGAAATCCAATGCTTTAGTAGCCAGTTGTTCAAATTCTTTTCCGTAATCATCTATTGAAAGGCCCCTGTATTGATTGTTTACGCCTATCAATAAGGTGACTACATCGAATTTTGTTTTGACGTCCGCCTTCCTGATGCCTTCAGATAACTCCGAGGTTGTCCACCCGGTTTGTGCAATTATAACGGGAGGGGCCATTAACCTTATGTCATTTTCCTGACCCTCCGTTGCCTCAGCGGCATACTGGTTTAATCTGCTCACGACCTGGAATGGGAAACTCTCAGGTTTTTGCACACCTTCCCCTGCGGTATAAGAGTCTCCCAAAGCAAGATATGTAAATGATAGTCTCTCCATTTCGGTATTCAATGTATAATAAATTTCCAGGTTGCTGTTGAAATAACAAAAGGTTGTTTTACCGCGGTAAAACAACCTTTATGCTCTTTATGGGAAGTTATAAGACTATTCTTTACTGTTGTGCTCCCTGCATTCCATTTTGCACACCTTCCGCTTCACCTCTCATATTCTTACGTTTGAACAAAGAAGTATCGAATTTTCCGAAGCGCCAGTTGAAGTTAAGTCTGAAGAACTGTGGATCACGACGACGGAATGAGTTCTGGATAAACAGATCTGACTCAGTGTACACATCATTGCGGCGGGTACGGAACACATCACTGAAGCTTAAAGTCAGGCTTGCTCTTTTTTCTTTCATGAACTCATATCTTACGGCAATATCAACTCCATAGGTCGGACGAACATATCCCTGTGAAGAGGATTGCGGACCACCGAAAAAGCCACCGCCTCCCATACCACGGCCACCACCGCCACCGCCGCCACCGCTTCCGCCCGGAGGTAAAACGGTCTTGGACTGATAGTCGCCACTTAATTGTATTGAAAAGTTTTTAGGAAGTTTGAAAGTATTATTGATTTTTCCGAACCAGCTATAAACATTTCCCTGGTTATCGAAACCTTCCTGCTCAACATCGATTTTCGAAGTAAAGAGATTTAAGCTCGACGTTACATCCCACCACTTTGTGAGGGGGTTCCTGCTTATTAATTCAACTCCACCAACATAGCTGCTGTTCGCGTTAATATAAGTATTGATAAATACTTCTTCTCCGGACACAGGATTTATTTCTTTACCCTGGAAGCGTGTGATCAGGTTGTCAGTGTATTTGAAGTATACAGAACTCATGAAACTGTGACCGCCATTAAACTGCTTGGAATAAGAAAGTTCCGAAGAATAAGTAAACTCAGGCGTCAGGTTTGGATTACCCCTGCTGAAGTTAAGCGAGTCGGAATAGTCAGTAAAGGGGAACAACTGGAAGAAGTTGGGCCTGTTGATCCGCCTGGTGATATTCAATTGCAATTCCTGGCCATTTTTCAGCTTCTGGCTTAGGAATATACTCGGAAACAGGCTGATCGGAAAACTGTTTCCGTAGCTGGAGGTAGTATCCTTGCCACCGGTTGTAACAGTCTCCACTTCTCCGTCATATTCAGAACTCTCAACTCTAAGACCGATCTGATAACCAAAATCCCTGATGGCGTTAGTGAATGTCACATAACCGGCATAAACCTTATCACTGTTAATGTACTTGGATGACAACTGCGGCACTTTAAAAAATATTCCTGTTGCCGTATCCTGGTAAATATCATTTTTGCTGTCAACATTCCTGATCTGCATCCGGGCGCCAAACTCCAGCTTTGCCTTTTCAGTGATAGGGTTTACGTAGTCAGTCTGGAACGTAACGAACTTATTTGTTCCGCCGCCAATCACCCGCTGATTAAAATAAGTCTGGGGGCTGCCACCATATTTATCGTAATAATTGGTGCTGGTAAGAGTATTGTTTTCGTTCCTGCTTCCATTATAGTTGATATCAGCGGTAAGCTCTTCTCCGGGTTTCACAAAAAGCTTTTTATAACTCAACTGTGCACCGGTGTTTCTGAAGTTACCTTCGGTATTAGCCAACCTTTGACTATAAGTAGAAAGTGTGCCACCTGTTGTATAATTATCGATGAAGATATCACTTGTGGTATATGGCTGAAAGTTTCCTCTTACAACAACGCCGGAAGCACTGATGGTGTTCCGGTTATTGATAAAGTAGTCGAATCCGGCACGGCCAAAAGCAAAATATCCTTCATTAACGTTTTTATCATTTTGCTTAAGGAATGATTGCTTCCCGGTGATAAAGGTCTCCCGCTCGGTAGTTCCGGTTGAGATGGATTTACGCTGGCTGAAGTTCCCATTCACAAATGCATTAAATTTTCCCTGCCGCACGTTGATATCGCCACCAAGGTTAACCTTCGCGCGCTGATCAATACCGGCTCTCAGGGTACCGTTATACCCGGTCTTCCTGTTTTTCTTCAAGACAATGTTCAGAATTCCCGCAGTACCACCGGATGCATCAAATTTCGCGGATGGGTTGGTAATTAATTCCACGCTGGCGATGGCGTCAGCA
This sequence comes from Flavitalea antarctica, assembly GCF_054461535.1. Lineage (NCBI taxonomy): Bacteria > Pseudomonadati > Bacteroidota > Chitinophagia > Chitinophagales > Chitinophagaceae > Flavitalea > Flavitalea antarctica. The sequence continues at coordinate 29,985 of NZ_JBTLQG010000017.1, read as the reverse complement.
GGGATTTGCTCCAATGTGAGGTTAGTGGGTCGCCCGTCAATAAACAGCTGCGGCGCATTGTTTCTCATTGTCACATTACCATCAATGTCAACCGACAAGGACGGAATGCTTTTCATGATATCTGTTGCTGTACCACCGGTAGAGGTGATGTTTTTTTCGACATTGAAGATTTTCCGGTCAATTCCCATTGACATCAGCGGTTTCGATGCAGTCACGGTAACACTTTCAAGAACTTTAGAGTCCATAGCCAATTTGATGTTACCAAGATCTTTGTCTGCCGCTGCCAACGCTGCACTCATATCGCCTGGTTTTCCCATTTTCATGTCGAAGCCGACCTGTTGTTCAACTTCTTTATAACCTATGGCGGTAATTCTAAGCCGGTATTTGCCGAAAACCGGTAGACCTTCTATGCTGAAATCACCTGATTTCCGTGTCAGCATACCGCCGAGGACGGTATCCACTCTTTTGTTGTTTACACTATCAAATTTTGAGGATAACAGCTGAACAGATACTGCCTCAAGGCCTTTGTTTGTTTTTTCGTCAACAATTTTTCCATAGAAGTGGCCGATATTCATCGACTGTCCCCCTGGTCCGCGGCCGCCACCACCGGGTCTTTGAGCGGACACAAATAAAGATGCAAAGACAAAAAACGTCATCAGGAGCGCGTTTCTCATGTTGGTACAGTAGGTTTTGGTTAATTTAAATCGCAAGGTCAACATATTAATAATAAAAAATGATGTGTATGGGATGAAAGGTTAGACTCTGGTTACAGGCAAAACCTGTGGTTTTCCAGAATTAATTTTGTTAAAATGTGTTAACAAAAACACATGAAAAGTTGAGCGTCCAGGTAAGCCTGATGATGGCCAGGTTCGTTCAGAAACAAGGCTGACTGAGTTGATTCAGAAACACTATGACAAGATCGTTTCAGAGACACAGTTGGAAGCAATATTTCAGAAGCAGAGAAAATAAATCAGGATATTGGCCAGGCCGGTGATAAACCCACTCATCAACCCAACGACGGTAAAAAGTTTTCCCAGCGCGGGTTTTAGGATTACTTCAAGATCTGCCGCGGGGATCGCGGCTAGTCTTTGTGCTATTTCTGCCCGGTAATCCAGGCCGCCGGCCAGGTCCGTAGCGTACTTATTCAGCACCTCAGGAAAAATAACTTCCAGCTCCTGCATAAATACCGTTTTCAGCTGGGTTATTGTACGTTCGCCTATCAACATTCCTATCATCGGGATGGCGGTCTTCAACCTGTTGCGCAAAAAGTCATCTATGTGATGTTCTATTACTGGCATAAGCCTCATAAAATGGCCAGGGTTTGCAACCTGTTCGAGGATTATGTCCGAAGAGATCATTTTGGAGGATACATAGGTGGCAAGCTGTTCGGTGAGTCCCGCTCTTCTTTTGTTTAACGCAACATGAATCACTCTCCTGGAAAGAATCCACCCGGTTAGCCAGCCAATCAGCATCCCCGCCACAGGAAATAACAATAACCTTAGAACCATCATTCTGCTATACTCTTTTGTCTGTATTAAGTTCGATGTAGTGTTTATTTTCAGAGATACTTTGCTCTGAAAACGGCTGCAAAGAAAGCATAAACAAAATTCTTTCAACTGTTTTTTGAATGAAATCATAATTCTATTACTTTTGCAATTCAAATGGTGGTTGTAGCTCAGTTGGTTAGAGCATCAGATTGTGGTTCTGAGGGTCGTGGGTTCGAGCCCCATCAGTCACCCGAAAAAGGAAATTTATAAGCCGGCTTCACAGCCGGCTTTTTCTTTTTTATACCAGTTTTTACCGGCCATCAAGGATATTGGATAATCCGCGTTTTTCTTTGCATATTGAGTGGTTGCTGATCAGCGGCGATGAATTTCCGGGACGGAAAACCCGCTCTGAGAATGGTTTCGGACAGGCGAGAACATTTGGCCAAAGCTGTTGTTAATATTGATCCTGAACAGCAACAACAAATCTTTTTTATCGTTATTTTTGGAATCAATGAAAAATGCGTTAGCCATTATGTTTAAAAAGAAAAATTTACCCGTTGTAATCTTACTGGTAGGTGCAGGGATGATACTTGCATTCAGGAGTTTTGGAATCGGCAGCGGCGCTCCCCCCACTAAATATGAAAAGATTCTTCATAATGTCGGTGACATGATTTCAGAGATTCATTATAGTCCCAAAAAGATCAATGATGACTTTTCGAAAGAAATCTTCAATAAATATCTCAAAGAGAAAGTGGATGCTCAGAAAAACATCCTGATCCAGGCTGACATTAGTCAGCTGAAAAAGTTTGAGACAAAACTTGATGATGAAATCCTGGGCGGTGCGGTGCAGTTTGTTCCCGCTGTTTCGGAGATCTACAAAAAGAGGCTGGCAGAAACCGAGGCGATATATAAAGAATTACTCGCGAAGCCATTCGAGTTTAACTCGGATGAAACGTTCAATATGAATTCGGACAAAATTGATTTTCCGAAGAACGAGGCTGAAAGAAAAGATGCCTGGAGAAAAAGATTGAAATATTATGTGCTTGACAGGTATTCAGAGGCACAGGACGTACGCGAAAAAAACAAAGACAAAAAAGATTTTGTAGTAAAGTCTGATGCCGAACTTGAAAAAGATGCAAGAGCTAAGGTACTTGCAATCATGAACCGGACTTATGAGCGTTTGAAGTTAAAAGTATCTGACGATGACCGTTTCAATGATTTTGTAAATACCATCACAGAAACCATGGATCCCCACAGTACCTTTTTTCCGCCAGTGGAGAAAAGATACTTTGACGAGCAGATGAGTGGTAAGTTCTTCGGAATCGGCGCCTCACTGATCAGGGAAGAAGATGGTAATATCAAAATAGGCACATTACTTACCGGAAGCCCGGCCTGGAAGTCGGGAAAGATCGCAGTAGGTGATCTGATCATGAAGGTAGGACAGGGTAAAGAAGAGCCGCTTGATCTCACAGGTTTTGCTGTTGAAGATGCTATCAAAGTAATCAGGGGTAAGAAGGGTACCGAAGTGAAGTTGACTTTGAAGAAGGCTGATGGAGCCATAAAGGTTGTTTCACTGATCCGTGATGAGATTGTGCAGGATGAAACCTTCGCACGGAGTGCTATAGTTAACGGACCCAAAGGAAAGATCGGGTTCATTTATCTTCCTGAGTTTTATGCAGATTTTGATGATCCCAAGGGACCACGGTGTTCGGAAGATGTCAGAAAGGAAATCATAAAACTGAAAGAGCAGAAAGTTGATGGCATCATCCTCGATCTCCGCAGCAATGGTGGTGGATCATTATACGACGTTGTTCAGATGGTTGGCCTGTTCATTGAAGGTGGTCCCATCGTTCAGGTTAAAGACCGTGACGGTAAACCACAGATTTATTATGACCGGGACAAGAGTGTGCTGTATGATGGTCCTTTGGCAGTTATGGTAAATGAGTTCAGTGCTTCTGCTTCGGAAATATTTGCAGCAGCAATTCAGGATTATGACAGGGGCGTGATCATCGGCAGCACTTCTACCTATGGCAAAGGAACTGTTCAACGTAATATCGGGCTGGATAAAATGCTTGGTATGGTTAATTCCAACAGTGACCTGGGAACTGTCAAGCTGACCCTGCAAAAATTTTATCGGATAAATGGGGGCTCTACCCAGCTTCGCGGTGTTGCTTCCGATATTGTACTCCCCGATATCACAGAGTACTACAAAGCGCGTGAAAAGGACAATCCCGATGCATTGCCATGGGATGAGATAAAGAAGGCAGATTATAGCCGTTGGAAATACGGACTGGATCTTAAACCCATCAAGCAGGCAAGTCTTGAAAGAACCAAAAGCAATGATTTTTTCAATGTTGTATCAACCAAAGGAGAGTGGCTGGTTAAACAGAATGATAACCTGGTCACACTTAACCTGAAAAAACATAAAGCAGAGCAAAACCAGGTAAGAGCAGCAACAAAACAGATTGACAGTTTGAATAAACTGACCCAGGAACTGGACGTGCAGGCACTTGCCGAAGATTCCAAAAGGCTTGAATACGATGTTGCAAAATCAGACAGGTTTAAGAACTGGATCAAAAATCTTCGCACCAATGATGTTTATCTTAACGAAACGGTCAACATTGTAAGTGACATGATCGTTCAAAAAAACATCGTGTATAATTCCAAGAAATAATTATAATCAGATAATATAGAAGGCTGTCCGGGTTAACCGGGCAGCTTTTTTTGCATCAGGATATCCCCTCCACCTGATTTTCATTATGTTTGCCCGGTAAACAATGTATTCAATTACTTTTCAGCGACACAATTCAACCGACCTTCCGGTGATCTTGCATAAGGTAAAACCGGGTCAGAGCCTGCTGGAAGTAGCCATGGATCATGCAATTGGCATTGCGCATGAATGCGGTGGAATGTGCAGTTGCGGAACCTGCCATATTTTGCTTAGCCAGGGAGATGGATTTGTTGAATATAAATCGAAACGTGAACTTCATCAGCTCGCGAAGATCGGGGCATCCAATGTTCATTCACGGCTGGCCTGTCAATGTGTTTTATTGCCTGGCAGGGGTCATTTGGTCGTGTACTTTTCTATCTCTTCTGTTTAAACCGGTTTATCATGTTCCTCCTGGATCTTTTTAAAAATATCAGGCTTTTTGTTTTCGACGTTGACGGCGTGTTAACAGATGGTACCATAATGATTGCCGGGGACGGTGATTATGCGCGAAAGATGAATGTGAAGGATGGCTACGCATTGCAGCTCGCCAAAAAAAGAGGTTATGCTATCATGGTAATTTCCGGCAGTGACGCACCGGCAGTAGAGGTCAGGATGCGGAAGCTCGGGATCAATGATGTGCATATGAAGGTCACTGATAAACTGAAGTACCTGGTTGAATATATGAACGTTAATGGATATGATCGTTCACAGGTTCTTTTTATGGGAGATGATATGCCAGATATCGAAGCCATGCAATATGCAGGTATTGCCTGTTGTCCTTCTGATGCAGTGCCTGAAGCGAAGGCAGTGGCCGGCTATATTTCACCTTTCAAGGGAGGCGATACCTGCGTACGGGACGTAATCGAAAAGGTACTAAAACAGAACAGTCACTGGGAACATATAGAAGACATTGCAAGCAGGTAATGCGACTTTAATAATTATCTTCGGACGGCAATGAAGTTAATACTCGCTTTTTTCAGACTGGTGCGATCGCTGAACCTCGCGTTTATCGTTCTTACCCAGTTTCTTTTCCGTTACTGTATTGTTTTACCTGCCTATGCCAGCCAGGGCCTTAGTCCACGCCTGTCAGATTCCTTATTCCTGGTACTTGTATTTTCATCAGTTTGTATTGCAGCCGCCGGTTATGTGATCAACGATTATTTTGATCTTAATATAGATCGTGTCAATAAACCCGGTAAGCTGGTTGTTGATAAGATCATCGGACGAAGGTTTGCCATCCTCTGGCATCTTGGTCTGTCTTTCCTCGGCATTGTGTTAAGTTTTTATGTCGGATGGAAAGCAGGTAACCTGTTCATAGGGTTCGCAAACATCGCGTGTGTGATCCTGCTTTGGTTTTACTCAACAACATTTAAGAAAAACCTGCTGATCGGTAATGTTATTATCTCGCTTCTTACATCATGGGTGGTACTTGTATTGTATGTTGCTGAAATACCACAACTACCGTTTCTGCCGGTAGACAATGGTGTAATGCAGGTGGTGAAGCGTATTTTTAAACTTGCCATACTATATGGGGGATTTGCTTTTATTATATCTCTCATCCGCGAGGTTATAAAGGATATTGAGGACATGACAGGTGATGCAAAATATGGCTGCCGTACCATGCCCATTGTGTGGGGACTAAACGTTTCCAAAGTTTTTATTGCCACCTGGCTCATAGTACTCATCAGCATTTTGTTTATCATACAACTCTACGTGTTTCCTTTCCGTTGGTATGGTTTAATGATTTACTGCATTTTATTCATCATAATTCCGTTGTTAATTGTATTCAGACGACTGTTTGCCGCTAATTCTTCGGGCGATTTCCACCGGCTAAGCAGCCTTGTGAAAATAACGATGGCTACCGGGATTATTTCGATGGTATTTTTCAAGATTTATCTTTAATGGATGCTAACAAGTATGGATAGCCGCAACCTGCCTGGAATGCCAAACCGTGATTTGCAACAAAGGCGGCTGATACTAGCTTCACAATCGCCAAGACGTCGCCAGCTGCTTGAATGGGCGGAGTTGAATTTTGAGGTGATCATAGTTCCAACCAGCGAAGCTTTTCCCGATGATCTGAAAACCGATGAGATTCCAGTGCATATTGCCCGGAATAAAGCCATAGCGGTTCAGGCCGGGCTGCACGATCAGGCAGAAGCTATCATTATCGCGGCAGACACCGTTGTGGTATTAGACGGAGAAATTATTGGAAAACCCGCATCTGCGCAGGAGGCGTTTGAGATTCTCTCGCGGCTTTCAGGCCGTGTGCACCAGGTAATAACCGGTGTTTGTATCATGGGTAAAGAAGAAGTGATGTTTGCTGATACCACTTCCGTAGAATTTCACTCATTGACCCACGATGAGATCTGGTTCTATATCAATAAATATGCACCTTATGATAAGGCAGGTGCTTACGGCATCCAGGAATGGATAGGCGTAACTGGTATTAAAAGTATAAATGGCGACTTTTATAACGTGATGGGTCTGCCGGTGAGCCGGGTTTTACAAGCGTTAAAAGCTCCTGGTATTTAAGAAAATGCTCATGGTCCGCTGCTGTCATGCGCTTAATTTGATTGCGAAATTGAGGGTATGACGGAAAAGCTTCTGCAGTATATCTGGAAACACCAGTACTTTAATAAAAATGACCTGGTTACAGATGGAGAGATGCCTGAGCAACTGGTGATCCTGACACCGGGAATCTATAATACAGACCAGGGGCCGGACTTCAGGGAGGCCAGGATCAGGATAGGTGACCGGGTCTGGGCAGGCAATGTTGAGCTGCATGTGATGGCCTCCGACTGGCAAAAACACAAACACCAGGAGGACCCAAATTATGTAAGCGTCGTGTTGCATGTTGTCTGGGAAAACGATCTGTCGCTCACGAACTACGAACCGGCCATAGTTTCGCTTGCACCAAGAGTTTCCAAGTTTTTATTGCAACAGTACGAAGAATGGATGAAGAGTCCTTCTTTCATCCCCTGTAGCTCGCAGTTAGTATCAGTACCTGACCTTGTCTGGACCAAATGGAAGGAGAGGTTATTGATAGAACGGCTTGAAAAGAAAACCATATCGATCTATGACTATCTCGGTTCAAATAAAAATCATTGGGAAGAAGTTTTCTGGTGGTTGCTTGCGAGGAACTTCGGCATAACGGTCAACCGGGATGTCTTTGAAATGGTAGCTCAATCACTACCGGTTAATATCATTGGCAAACACAAAAATCAAATCCACCAGATCGAATCCCTTTTATTCGGGCAGGCAGGTTTGTTGAATGCACGGTTTACTGAAGCATATCCGGCCATGCTCAAAAAAGAGTATCAATTCCTGAAAAAGAAATATGCATTAAAGCCGGTTTTCGCACCCGTTCACTTTCTGAGAATGAGACCGGTTAATTTCCCGTCTATCCGGCTGGCGCAACTCGCCATGTTATTGTTTCAATCCGAACACCTGTTTTCAAGAGTATTGACAGTTGAGCATTTGTCCGAACTCCGGAAGATGTTCAGTATAACAGCAAACGACTATTGGCATTATCACTTCCGGTTTGAAGAGACAACCACTTATCAACCAAAAAAACTTGGTCAGCAAATGATTGATAACATTATCATCAACACAGTTGTGCCGATTGTTTTTGCATACGGTCATTACCACCAGGATCCTGCCATCAAGGACAAGGTATTACACTGGCTTGATATTATGAATGCAGAAAAAAACCGAATTACCACCAGGTTTTACTCATTCGGCATCAGGTGCCAGAATGCTTTTGACAGCCAGGCTTTATACGAGCTGAAAACAAAATACTGCGATGAAAAGCGGTGCCTTGAATGTGCTGTAGGCAATTCAATATTAAAAAGACCCGAAGGCGTTCTGATCAAAGGCCCGGGCTAACATCTACAGGACTGGCGGTCCAGTTGAAATCTGCTTTTATCTCTATATCAGGATTTATACTGTAAATAACAGGGCAGCTGTGTGCTGCTCTTTCCAGGATTGTTTTTTGTTTTTCATCGAGTTCCAGCGATGGCGGGAAATGAAATGTTAAATTTATTCCACCAATTCTCCGTGGATCAGCCTTCATGATTTTCTCTACATCTATTTTTACATCGCTGAGATCAACGTTCATATCCCTTGCCTTTATTCCCATTATAGTAAGCATGCAGCTTCCAAGCGCAGTGGCCACCAGATCAGAGGGTGAAAAACGTTCGCCTTTTCCCTGATTATCCGGTGGAGCATCCGTCTCTATCACTGATCCCGACTTTAAATGAGTACAAACTGTCCTAAGATTTCCTTCGTATACAACTGTAGAGGTCATATCAGTTTTTAGCCTAAATTTACGTTAGATAAATCAAATCATTACCGGTGAAGAAAATTGTTTCGTTATTTATCGCTTGTCTTATTGTAGCAACAACCCTGGCACAAACCGTTCCCGCACCACCAAAGCAATCAAAAAAGGCTCAGAAAAAGAATGCAAAAAAAGAACGGATCAATCAGCTGCTTCGACAGGAAGAAGAAGGTGAATTGATTTTTAATAAACACAGCATTTTTGGAATTAAACTTGCCACCGATGGGTATGGAGTGACCTATGAATCAGGCAGGTTCATCACCCCACGCAAAGCCTTCCTTCTTCAATTTGAGATCAGCGAAAAGAAACATCAAAAAGAAAAGAAACAGGCGGCTTCGGCAAATGCATTCCAGGTCAATTCTGTTGTATATGGAAAACTCGCAAATTTTTACCAGTTTAAATTTGGAGTAGCTCAGCAACGGATACTTGGTGGAAAAGGTAACAGGAATGGTGTTGCAGTGAGTGCGGTGTATGGTGGCGGCCTGATCCTGGGTGTTTCGAAGCCTTATTTTGTAGATGTCCAGAACCCATCCAATCAGACTTTACGACGCACTTACCCGCTCATCATTGATAGTAACTATTTTGAGATCAAGGCAGCTGGCTTTGGTGTTGGGTGGAATGAATCGCAGATCAAACTTGGCGCACAGGCTAAAGCAGGTATGCGGTTCGACTATGGTCGCTTAAATGATGGTGTTACTGCTATCGAAGTGGGACTTCAGACCGAATATTATGGAAGAAAGGTGCCGCAAATGGCGTACAATGAGCAAAAACAATTTTTCTTCAGTGCTTACGTAACCCTGTTACTTGGCAGGCGAAAGTGACGTATTTTTGCAGACGGATCGGTTCAAACATTTTTAAATAGCGGATGTTGTTATACAGCGCTCGCTTCGAACAGGTCTGAAAATAGAAAAAAGATGGATGAACTCCCTATAGTTAGCAATATTACCCAGGAAACACGTGTTAAAAAACCAGACTGGCTTCGGGTTAAACTTCCGATCGGCGAAAGTTATAAACATGTCCGTGGGCTGGTAGATACGCATAAACTTCATACAATCTGTGAAAGTGGTAATTGTCCCAATATGGGAGAGTGCTGGGGAGAAGGAACGGCCACTTTCATGATACTTGGTAATGTGTGCACCCGCAGTTGCGGATTTTGCGCGGTTGCCACAGGCCGGCCCGCGCCGGTAGACTGGGATGAACCACAGCGTGTCGCCGAGGCTATTAATCTCATGAAAGTAAAACATGCTGTTCTCACCTCTGTTGACAGGGATGAAATAAAAGATGGTGGCAGTATCATCTGGTATAATACCATCCGGGCAGTGAAGGCGCTTAACCCGGATACAACGCTTGAAACCCTGATACCGGATTTCAAAGGACAAACTGAAAATATTCAACGCATCATTGATGCTGCTCCTGAAGTGGTATCACATAATATAGAAACAGTTGAGCGATTGACCAGGCAGGTGAGGATCCAGGCTAAGTACCGGAGAAGCATGGAAGTGCTCAGGGTGCTTAAGCAAGGCGGCATGCGGACCAAAAGCGGGATAATGCTCGGTCTTGGCGAAACGAAAGAAGAAGTGATACAAACCTTGCGTGATCTGAGCGATACCGGTGTTGACGTAGTTACCATCGGCCAGTATCTTCAGCCTTCTAAAAAGCATCTGCATGTACATCGGTTTGTTCACCCTGATGAATTCAATGAATATAAGGAGATAGGGTACCAGTTCGGTCTTGATTATGTTGAAAGTGGTCCATTGGTACGTTCATCCTACCATAGCGAAAGGCATGTAATTCCAGGTTTTGGAAGAAAACAATGGGAGGAAAGCAAAATCTTAAGTTATCAATAAAACGTATTTCGTTTGAGGTCAATTAAAATACTGGGTGTCCTGCTGCTTGCAGCAGGATTTTCTGTTAATGGACAGGTTAAATGGAAAGATGTAAGTGCTGATTTCGGTTCCCTGCCTGAATCCATTCAGGTTTATAAAAGCACAGACTCATTTAACGGGCGACCGTTTATCGGTTATTATGTTGCTGCTGACCTGATGGATAAGGCCATCTCCTTTACCACCGAATCGGGTGAGGGTCAACGTTACACTCCCGCGCAATATTATCTCAGGGTCGATTCGCCTTTGGTGGTGGTTAATGGTACTTTTTTTTCCTTCACCACTAACCAGAATCTCAATGCACTGATCAAAGACGGACGACTGGTTGCTTATAATGTGCCCGCATTAAAAAGCAAAGTGACAGATTCCTTTTACTATCCTACAAGAGGTGCAATTGGCATTTCAAAAAAACGAAAAGCTGATGTTGCCTGGTTGTTTACGGACACTGCAGCTGTTTATCCTTATGCATTTGAGCGTGATCCGCTGATCGCGGCGGGCACAAATCCCGACCCCGCTTTTGCGGACCTGAAGACTTTTGATAAATGGAAAAAGTGGAAGATGGAAACGGCAATCGGCGGAGGACCGGTGCTTGTTCATAAAAAGAAAATCAGGATCACCAATAAAGAGGAACAGATGTTTGTTAACGGCGAAAAGGACAGGCATCCACGCACCGCAATGGGCTACACCAGGAACAATAAATTAATTATCCTCGTTATCCAGGGAAGGTTTCCAGGTGAAGCGGAGGGAGTAACGCTACAGGAAGAAGCAGAGATATTGCTTAGCCTTGGTTGTGTGGAAGCTTTGAACCTTGACGGAGGCGGAAGCAGTTCTATGCTGGTAAACGGTATGAAAACTATTAAGCCATCGGACAAGGGCAATGAGCGCCCGGTTCCAGGCGTGTTTTTAATTAAGAAAAGTTAATTGTCAGGTTCCAGGCGTGTTTTTAATTAAGAAAAGTTAATTGTCAGGTTCCCGGCGTGTTCTTAATTAAGAAAAGTTAATTGCCAGGTTCCGGGCGTGTTCTTAATTAATAAAAGTTAATTGCCAGGTTCGGGCTGGATAGGTCCGATTCCTGGCTTTATAGAGATCTTTAGGCCAGGCACAAGTGCTTGTTTCAGACTACTAATCCGGTTTCAGATTGAGGTCATACCCTGGATTGCAATCTCTACCCGAGGTGGATGATTTTTAAGTTGCAACTCCCTATTTGAGGTCCCAGGCCAGCGCGCTTGCACCCAGTATTGCAGCATCGGATTCCTTCAAATGGCTCACCAGTATCCGCACCTTATTTTGAAACACCTGGATCAGGTTGGCTTCCATTGCCTCACGGGTCGGCTTTAAGATATAATCACCCGCCTTTGTCAATCCCCCAAATAATATAATTGCCTGCGGGCTGGAGAACATAATGAAGTTGGCCAGGGCGAGACCAAGGATCTTGCCGGTATATTCAAATATATCTTTCGCAAGCTTATCTCCCTGGATTGCTGCATCATAAACCGCTTTGGAATCAAGCTGTGCTTTTGGAACCGAACGAAGGAGGCTCGGCTCTTTGCTGTTTTCAAGCATTTCGATCGCGGTAAGCATAACGCCTGTAGCAGACGCATAGCTTTCCAATGATCCGCGTTTGCCTGTTCCCTGGTGCAAACGACCGTCCGGGATAATAATAGTATGACCCAGTTCACCTGCGAATCCATCATGCCCATAAATCAGGTGACCGTTTGCAACGATGCCGCTACCAACACCGGTACCCAGGGTAATCATAATGAAATCCTTCATACCCTGTGCGGCGCCATACATCATTTCACCGATCGCTGCAGCATTGGCATCATTGGTCAGTGAAACCGGAAGCTGAAATTTGTCCTGGATCAGTTTTGCCAGTGGAATAATTCCTTTCCATGGCAGGTTGGGAGCATATTCTATTGTTCCGGTGTAAAAGTTTCCGTTGGGAGCTCCGACACCGATCCCTTTTATTCTTCCCTGGCCGCCCGCCTTCACGATCAGCGGGTAGAGGCTTTCATGCAAATCATCAATGAAACTGTCAACGTCGGCGTGCGCCCTGGTGGAAATTTCACTTGAAAAAAGCACATTTCCATTTCGGTCAACGATACCAAATTTAGTACCGGTACCTCCAATGTCTATACCTATAACCAAAGCATCCAGTGACGAAGTCGTTTTTTCCATATGAGCAAAAGTACAATTTACATTTTCTAATGTCAATCAATATGCGAAGCGCAGATCAGTATCCGGACCGGCAACAGATGGTATAAGTGGCCACAGCCGCTAAGACAGACTATCTGATACTTAATGTCCTCCCCCGATTTGTTGGTCAAAGTCCAGTCCCTGGCTCTTTAGAACAGATTTAAGCTTAAAGGCGATAAAAGCCAGCAGCGCAAAACAAACGGCTGCGACTATATACGAATTATGGAACCCGATTGATGGGATGTCGCCAAGTGAACCCTGGAATGGTGGTATAACCGCACCACCAAGTATCATCATGATCAGGAAAGCTGATCCCTGGCTGGTATACTTTCCAAGTCCCCCGACACCAAGTGAAAATATACATGGCCACATTACAGAACAACACAGACCACCGGCCATGAATGCATATACGGACATAATGCCCGTTGTAAAGATTCCTATCAGCATAGCAATCGTTGCCAGCACTGAGACCGTAACCAGTGTCTTTACAGGCTTTTCCTGTCCGTAGAAAAATGCTATGATGGCAATGACAACCCAGATTGCAAACCCATAGAGATCTGAAACGTCCTTGCCATTTAGCTGATTGGCAAAAAGGATCACCCCAAAAGCGATGAAAGGTACAACCACCATCGCTATCCTCTTATAAAACAGCGACAAATTAAACACAGAAATAGCCCCGGTCCACCTTCCGATCATTAAGCTACCCCAGTACAGCGAAATATATTTTGAAATCGTACTTTCCTGCAAACCGGCTTCAGTTAAGTAACCCGGGCTCAGCAACAGTGCCCCGAAATTGTTATCTATTGTTACTTCAACACCAACGTAGATGAATATTCCTATCATGCCATAGATCAACTGTTGATACCTCATGGCACCCCATCCTGCAGGACTTTTGGTAGCCTGTGCGTTGGAGACAAACAGAATCGCAATAACAGCCGCGATAGTAATTATCAACAGGGTCAGTTTCGGAACCTCGGTTAACTGCCCGATAAGGATCAGCACCACTATGCTGGCAGTCATGATCATCAGGGAACCTGCAGCTTTATTTGCCTTTTCAAACTTATCATCGTTTTTACCGGCGGGTAGTTTGGAGATAGCAAAAAATATTGCCACGGCGAGAAACACACCGGCCACAATGAGATAAAGCGTGTTGATATTGGTTATAGTCACTTCTTTTACTTCACTGCCCACTGAGCCAAACAAAAAGATGTTGATAATAATTGGTCCCAGCGTTGTACCAAATGAGTTTATGCCTCCGGCAAGGTTGAGTCTGTGAGATCCAGTTGCAGGATCTCCGAGCGCAATGGCAAAGGGCTGTGCTGCTGTTTGTTGTAATGAAAAGCCAAGTGCCACTACAAACAATGAAGCAAGTATCGCCGGAAATGAATTGGCATTTGCGGAAGGTATAATCAGCAGTGCGCCGACTATTGAGATAAGTAAGCCATAAATGATGCCTTTTTTATAACCCATCCGGTTTAATATATCATGCCCGGTGGTATTAGATGCGATGAACAATATCAATGAGCCAATGAAATACGCTCCATAAAAAGCTGAGCCGATCAGTTGCGATTCAAACTGTGTTAACTGGAAATGCGCTTTACAAAATGGAATCAGGATACTGTTTGATGCTGCTATAAAGCCCCAGAAGAAAAAGACTATTACTAACGTTGCCAGGGCACCGGTGTTTGTCGGTTGTTTGCCGGGGTTGGTACGTAAATCCGCAGTTCGTTCAATTGTTGGTTGTTTAACCTGATTCATAAGCAATACTCCTGGTTTGAAATTAAGTGCTGAAAGTAGCAAGTTTTTCCCGCCTGAAAAATTTTTTCATTGCTTGATGCTTCATTTACAAAACCTTCCTAAATTGAATTCCTTATTCACTTAAATTCACTAGTTTACTTAGCATGGAAATACTTCACGTTTCGGCAGAATGTTATCCGGTGGCCAAAGCAGGTGGATTGGGTGATGTAGTTGGTGCACTTCCAAAGTATCTTAACCAGATGGGCCACCTGGCTAAAGTAGTCATGCCGATGTATCGCACAAAGTTTCTCTATGCCAATGAATGGGATGTTGTACATAAAGGTGGTACCAACCTCGGCAACTGGTGGTTTGAGTATACTATAATAAAGGAGAGAACAAACAAACTCGGTTTCGATCTTTACCTGCTTGATATCAATGGTCTTCTTGACCGTGAAAAAGTGTATGGGTATGATGACGATACTGAACGCTTTACTGCCTTCCAGATCAGTGTGCTGGATTGGGTCAATGCATGGCAGCATGCGCCTGATGTAATTCACTGTCACGATCATCATACTGCCCTGATACCTTTTATGATGAAATACTGCTACCGCTTTTCAAAAATCAGATCCATATCTTCCATATTGACGATTCACAATGCGGAATACCAGGGATGGATGGGATGGGAGAGAAGTAACCTGATCCCGGAGTGGGATATGTGGCACTGGGGTATGCTGGACTGGAGAAATACCATCAACCCGCTGGCCAGCGGTATCAAGTGCGCAGATAAGGTAACTACTGTAAGTCCTAATTATCTCGAAGAACTGAAATACATGAGTAATGGCCTTGAAGCATTATTCGAATATGAGAAGGGTAAATGCAGCGGTATATTAAATGGGATCGATGCAGATGTATGGGATCCGTCAACCGATACATATATCAGTTACCAGTATGCGCAAAACCAGGTGGAAGCCGGTAAAGCAAAAAACAAAATGCAGCTTTGCGAACGATTCAACCTGGATTTTGATAAGCCATTAATCGTTTTTATCGGCAGGCTCGTTGGCGAAAAAGGTGCTGATCTTCTTCCACAGGTGATCAGTGATACTTTTTATTTTATCGGCAGGAAGATGAATTTCCTGATACTGGGGAGCGGAGAACCGCATGTTGAGAGAGGCTTGCAGGACCTGTTGCCGATCTCACAATATGATTTTAATATTTTTATCGGGTATAACGAAACACTCAGTCACATCATGTATGCAGGTGCTGATTTCCTGCTGATGCCTTCAAGAGTTGAACCCTGCGGTTTGAACCAGATGTACGCGATGCGGTACGGGACGGTCCCGATGGTAAGACGTACAGGGGGACTGAGGGATACCGTAATCGATTTCGGAGATCCCGGTGGTTATGGTATATGTTATGATTACGCAAGTGTTGGAGATATTTCACACGGCGTTTTTCGCGCCGTTGAGCTTTTCAGGGACCGGAAAAAAATGAGTAATATCAGGAGCCAGATCATGCAGCTGGATTTCAGCTGGGAAAGCAGCGTGAAACAATATATTAAAGTGTATACAAGTCTTAGTTAATACTTCAATATATTTACTACAGGGGGTTACTATAAAAACGAAAGTTATGACACAGAAAACGCTTGCTATTATTTTAGGAGGTGGGGCAGGTACAAGATTGTATCCGCTCACAGCCAGCCGTTCAAAACCAGCGGTTCCGATCGCCGGTAAATACCGCCTCGTAGACATCCCGATCTCAAATTGTATCAACTCAGGCATAACGCGGATGTTTGTGCTGACACAGTTCAATTCGGCATCGCTTAATAAACACATCAAAAATACTTATCATTTCAGCGTTTTCAGCAGTGCCTTTGTGGATATTCTCGCTGCAGAACAAACTCCTGACAATCCATCATGGTTCCAGGGTACGGCAGATGCCGTGCGCCAATCGCTCCGGCACCTGAATCAGCACGATTTTGAATACATCCTGATCCTTTCCGGTGATCAGCTTTACCAGATGGACTTCCATGAAATGTTGCAGAACCACCAGGATCTTGGCGCAGACATTACCGTTGCAACGATACCCGTCGGTGACAGGGACGCCCCTGAATTTGGTATCCTGAAATCAGACGACGACAATTTCATCACTTCATTTATAGAAAAACCAAAGCGGGAGCTCCTTCCTGACTGGGTTAGTGACACCGGCGATGAAATGAAGGCCCAGGGCAGAAACTATCTCGCGTCCATGGGTATTTACATCTTCAACCGCAAGTTGTTGTACGAATTGCTGACTGAAACACATAAGGATTCAGCAGATTTTGGAAAGGAGATCATTCCTTCGTCCATTGATAAATACAAAGTGGTTAGTTACCAGTACGGTGGCTACTGGACAGACATCGGAAATATTTATTCATTCTTCGAGGCTAACCTGGCGCTCACACAGGATGTTCCACCATTCAATCTTTTTGATAATTCAAATGCAGTATACACCCGGGCGAGGATGTTGCCTCCGGCAAAGATCAGCGGTACAACACTTGAAAAAACGATCATTGCAGAAGGTTGTATCATCCAGGCCAGCAGGGTAGAAAACAGCGTAATCGGAATCCGCAGCCGCATTGGTCTCGGTACCACTATAGTAAGCAGTTATATCATGGGTACGGATTATTACGAAACGATCGAAGATATGGCTTACTCACAGGAGAAAGGACTACCAAAACTCGGTATAGGTGAGCGTTGTTATATCCGCAATGCCATTATTGATAAAAATTGCCGGATAGGCAATGACGTTCGCATCAACGGCGGGCCGCATCTTGAAAGTGCTGATCACAGTCTTTATACAGTCAAGGATGGCGTAATCGTGGTAAAAAAAGGAGCAATTATTCCTAATGGTTTTGTGATCTGATCAACTAAGACGCAATTTTAGCCAGCAGATAATAATCAGCCAGCCTGTTTTTCAATAAGCGTAGAAGTAAAGCTTCAACTATTGGAAATCAGACTGGCTTTTTTTATATACTTTTATAAAACATGTATTTCATACACGTACATTAAACGATTGTTATGGCGTTGACCCCATCTGCCTCTCCGGCCGCCGTTTCCGCTGCACCGGCGCTTAAAGCTAAACCAAAACTGAATTTCTGGCAGATCTTCAATATGAGCTTTGGTTTCCTTGGAATCCAGTTCGGCTTTGCATTACAAACTTCAAATGCGAGTGGTATCTTAAGAAATTATGGGGCGGATGTGGAGCATTTGTCGTGGTTCTGGCTGGCTGCACCATTGGTTGGGCTTATCGTGCAGCCGATTGTTGGTCATTATAGCGACCGCACCTGGAACAGGCTCGGAAGAAGAAAACCATATTTTCTTGCTGGGGCGATCTTATCAGCCAGCGCCCTGGCACTGATGCCAAACGCAGGTATACTTGGTTCAATTGCACCGCTTGTGATTATCGGGGCCGGTTTCCTGATGATCATGGATGCCTGCTTCAATCTCGCCATGGAACCATTCAGGGCATTGGTCGCTGATAACCTGCCTGATTCACAAACCACCCTTGGGTTTTCTATTCAGACTTCTTTGATCGGGCTCGGTGCGGTTGCGGGTTCTTTTCTTCCCTGGATACTCACAAACTGGTTCGATATTTCCAATGAAGCTCCGGAAGGAGTAGTAGCAGACAATGTTAAGTTCTCTTTTTATATCGGGTCAGCCGTCTTTATCGCCAGCATTTTATGGACAGTAATCAAAACCAGGGAATATCCTCCTTCAGAGTATGAAAGCTATCATGGCAAAAATGAAGACCATCACAAAGGCTTATCGAACATCTTTACCGATTTCAGAAACATGCCCAGGACCATGAAGCAGCTTGGGCTGGTCCAGTTCTTTTCATGGTTTGCGCTGTTTGGTATGTGGGTGTTTACTACAGATTCAATAGCAACACATATTTTCGGACTGCCTATAGATGATAAGAGCTCCCCTGAGTACCGGGAAGCCCAGGTCTGGACCGGTGTGATCTTTGGCGTCTATAATATGGTCTCAACCGGGTATGCATTACTGCTCCCCTATATAGCAAAGAAGACTGGCCGGAAAAACACACATGCGATCTCCCTGGTGATTGGAGGACTCGGTCTGATATCATTTTATTTTGCCCCGAATAAAGAGTTCCTCATATTCTCGATGGCTTGTGTCGGGATAGCCTGGGCCAGTATCCTCGCGATGCCTTACGTAATTCTTGCCAGCTCCATACCTGCTGGTAAAATGGGAATTTACATGGGTATCTTCAATTTTTTTATTACGATTCCGCAGATACTTAATGGTATCATCGGCGGGCCGATGGTGAAATACATTTACGGAAATCAGCCTGTTTATGCTTTAACATTATCAGGCATTTTCCTCCTTTGTGCTGCCGCGAGTGTTATATATGTATACGATCCCGGGGCCATCCGGATTAAACAGGAAACAACAACGCTATGAGGTTTTTATTTGTATGCATTGCTGTCGTTTTTACCTGTGCCGCAATCGCCCAGGATACGGTTAAAACTTATCCTACCCATTGGTGGGTAGGAATGAAAAATACAAAACTCCAGCTTATTATCCACGCACGGAATGTCTCCGCCGGAACCCCAAAGGTTACCATCAGCTATCCGGGCATCAGTGTTGTTTCAACTAAAAAGTTCACTAACCCGGATTACCTTGCGCTGGACCTGAACATCGGAGCCGCCGCCCGGGCAGGAGTCTGCAAGATATCAATAGGAAATACGGTTGCTGGTTCCCGTTATACGATCAACTACCAGTTAAAAACAAAAAATCCGCAGAACGGCCGCACCAGGATACAGGGTATAACCTCGTCAGATTTCATGTATCTCATCATGCCTGACCGCTTTAGTAATGGTGACCCAACGAATGACAGGATTCCGGGGTACAGGGATCAGACTTTGAACCGTAGCGAAATCTTTCATCGGCATGGGGGTGATCTGAAAGGTGTCCAGAATCACCTGGATTACCTTCAGGAGCTTGGAGTAACGGCAGTATGGCTTAACCCGGTGCTTGAAAATGATATGCCCGAAAGGTCAGAGCACGGATATGCATTTACGGACCATTACCAGGTTGATAAAAGACTGGGCGGAAACAGCGCCTATCATGAACTGGTGAATGCTATTCACACAAAAGGAATGAAGATCATCCAGGATGCTGTGTACAATCATGTGGGTAGGGAACATCATCTCTTCCGCTCATTACCTGACAGCTCATGGTTTCACTGGTGGCCAGACTATACAAACACCACTTACAAGGACCAGGTGCTGATGGATCCTTATTCGTCAGATACTGACAGGAAAAAGATGAGTGACGGTTGGTTTGTTCCTTCCATGCCCGATCTCAATCAGAAAAACCCGTTTGTTGCCAATTTCCTTATCCAGCATGCGATCTGGTCAACAGAAGAATACGGGCTGGATGGCTGGAGAATCGACACCTATGCCTATAACGATCTTGACTTCATGAACCGATGCAACAAAGCATTGCTTGATGAATTTCCACGACTGCACCTGTTTGGTGAAACCTGGGTTCATGGAGTAGTGAACCAGGCATATTTTACCAGGAATAAATTTGATATTCCTTTCAAAAGCAATCTGCCCGGGGTCACCGATTTTCAGCTTAACCTATATGGCATCATTCCCTCAACAACCCAGGCTTTCGGATGGACGGAAGGAGTGAACCGGTTATACCAGACAATGGCTAACGATTTTGTATACACGAACCCGTTGAACAATGTGATCTTTCTTGACAATCATGATGTAAGCAGATTTTACTCAGTGGTAGGGGAGGATCTTGCAAAACTTAAAATGGGTATAGCGTGGCTGTTGACATTCCGTGGAATACCGCAGTTATATTATGGAACAGAGGTCCTGATGAAGAACTATGCCAATCCTGACGGGCTTGTGCGTCTTGATTTTCCGGGTGGCTGGCAGGGAGATCAGCAAAATAAATTTGTTGCGGAAGGCCGCACCGCGACAGAGAACGAAATATTCAACTACACGAAATCAATTGCGGTTTTCCGAAAATCTTCTTCCGCACTTAAGAGCGGGAAAACCATGCAGTATGTGCCCGAAGATGGGGTGTATGTTTATTTCAGGTATGATGCGGAGCAGACTGTGATGTGCATTATGAACACTAACGACCGGGAAATGCCCGTTAACGGAAAACGGTTCATTGAAAGAACAGGCAGTTTCACGAATGGAAAGGATGTAATCTCCGGTAACCTCCTTGATATAAAAAATATGATAATAGCTCCTCCGAAAACTGTGCAGGTATTGGTTTTACAATGATCGGGGGGCTACATAGCATGGACAAGATATAGATTCTATGATTAGAACCGGACCAAGACCTTCTATATCGTCAGGAACCAGATATTCTTGTTTGCTTGTTTACCCCAGTCTTTCATGCTTGACTGAAGGGTAGTTTTCAGATTTGCGACATTCGTTTTCTTTCCTTTCGCCGGTTGTTTAAGGTCGCTGTCCTTAACTTCCATCAATTCCAGTTTGGTCGCAAAAAGCGTTACGTGCATACGTGGGATCCCGACCCCCAGTATCATTCCAGGTAAACCATTGAATGACTCAGGTCCCCCGGTGGCAAGGATTTCTTCAGTATAAAATGCAACGATATAGACTGAATCCATAATGATTGTTTCCGCACGCCGGCAAAGGAAGCCTGCAATTTTTCTTGTTTCCTTCGTGATTTTCCAGTTCATTTTTGGAAGTGAGTCCTGGACCAGGAACAACTGTTCAAAAACCTGTTTTGAGCTTGTAAAAATTGCATTATTATAATCATTGTAGACTGTGTTTTCGGACCCTGGAAAATTCTTCCAGTTGTTGGCTTTCAGATCGGTTACTTCGCGCCCAGGCTTATAGACAGATTTGTCCTCCCGGAACACCAGGTCAAAATAGGAGGTAAGGAATTGAGGGGCATTTTTCTTCACATAGTCTCCATACGTTCCCTCATAATCATAAAGCTTATGAAGATTGACTTTACGTTCAAACTCAATTTTTCCGCTGGAAATAAATTTCTGGGCGTAGGTGTTAAGGCCGGCTGACAGTATAAGAAATATTACAACGATCTTTTTCATGAGTTCATTTTTTAATCCCATGGATTGGCAGGTGCTTTTCCATTTTTATTAAAGTTGTAAGTGAGAGAAAGTAACCAGAACCTTCTCAGAGTATCATAAGTTCTTTCAGTGATGTTGGTGCTCGAAATATTTCTCTGGAACCCGATATTCTGGTCAAGAATATCCCTTACTTCAAAACGCAGGATCAACGATTCCTCCTTGAAGAACTTTTTGGCTGCCCAGGCATTCCATTTTACCACATTCAGGTTCCTCGTAAATAAGTCGGTCCTTTCCCTGAGGTCAATACTGCCATCTGTACCAATCTCGAACTTTTTGGGCAGATAAACGGTTGCATTAGGGTTGATATTAGCGGCCCAGTATTTCGTTGCCACCTCGGGCCTGATACTGGATTCCGAGATATTGCGGTTAACAGAACTCCAAAGTCCAAGGTTGACTTTCTTTTGCTTGAAATAATACAGGTTCATGCCAATACCATACCTGCTGTTAGTGTTCACGTTTTTTTCGCCGTTTACAATAGTGTTGTTTTTGCCTGTACTTCCATCTAAATTAAAGTTGACATTAAGATCAAGCTTTTTGATCTTCCAGCCATAACCCATGTACCCGTTGAAATTATAATTACCGTCAACATTCACCGGCGCATAAATCCTTTTGCCAAGCGTGTAGTCAAATTGTTCGGCAGTACCAATGGCATTGTCAATTACATTCAAATTGAGGCTGGCATAAATGTTCCGGCTTGTCAATACTTTATAATCGCTGAAACTGAGCCTGACCTGGTTTCTGAATTCCTGTTTCAGATTCGGGTTACCGCGATAGACGTTAAGTGGATCACTATTGTCACGAAGTGGCTGTAACTGGTCGATGGTAGGTTGCCTGGTATTACCATTATAGTTAAACGTCAGCCGGCGCTGTGGCCCCATTATATACTGAAAGTTGGCCCTTGGAAAAAGATTTACATAATTATAGGTCAGGCTGGTGTCCTGTAAGAGATCTTTCTGATGAAAGTTAGAGTTTGAGATATCAGAACCCAAAGAAAAATTGTATTTCTTTTTATTTACCCGGAAGCTCAATCCTCCGCGGTTTGTCAGCACATCAAACTCATAATCGGTACTCAGTGAATCTACGTAGTCTTCATATTTGCCGTTGACGTTTCCAAGAGTGATCCGTTCCGTTCTGCTGTCGCTGGAAGCCAGGCTGTAATTCGCTTCTACAAAAAAGGTCTTGGTGATAGCCTCGGTAAAAACAACCTTACCGGCAAGGGTAAGGGCATTGTTGTTATTTTCTTTTTTCTGGTTGATTGAATCACGGGATCTTAATGAATTATCCTCATTGAAGTACCGGTTGTCCGACAGGAGAAATCCATCTGCTTCCCGGTTATTATAGGTCTGATTGAAGTTCAATGACATCGTACGACCGGGCTTCTTGAACCGTTTTCTCAGTAAGGCGGTGGTAGTTAAAGATTGATTATCGCTATTATTCAGGCTGATCCTTTCGCTCTGGTTTACTTTCTGAAAATTTTCGCTCTGCGATTCTGAAAGGCTATAATTGAACTGTTCGGTTTTGCCGATTGATCCATTAGCGGTAATCTTAATAGTGGTAAAGGAATCAAGCTGCGCCTCGTAAATCCCGTTGACCAGGTTTCTTAACCGGGATTGCCTGTTGTTGGTTAATTCCGCGCGGTAATACAGGGTATCGGGTAGGATGAATTGCGAGGTTGTCCGCCCGTTGCCAATAGTATTTAATTTATTGAAACGGTAACTTCCGTTCAGCGAGTTTTTGCCTTCATTATACTTGTTAGAATAATGCAGACCTGCACTCCATCCAGTAGGTAAGCCTTCACCATAATAAGAGCCGCCGCCCCCAAAATCATCACTGTTCGACATGTAAAATCCCATCCCGTCATCCATCTCGATCATTTCCGCGCCACTGCTGTAATTATTATTATCCTGCCAGTTAAGACCCGTTTTACCTGTATTGGCCATCGTGCCAAATGCGGCTATTTTTCTTTTGCCCTTAAAGGCGTTTATCATCGCTTCATTCTGAAACCTGTTAGGTAAGCCTCCGCCAACGCTGGCCTTACCGAAATAGCCATTCTTTTTGTTCTCCTTAAGCTTTAGATTCACCGTTTTGGTGCGTTCACCATCATCAATACCCGAAAAAGCGGCCTGGTCGCTTTTTTTATCATAAAGCTGAACGCGCTCCACATTATCTGCCCGGATATTCTGAATCGCAACAGTAGGATCATTACCGAAAAACTCTTCCCCGTCAACCAGTACTTTGGGCACTGACTCTCCCTGGGCGGTGATTTTACCATCTTTGTCAACCTGGAATCCCGGAAGTCTTCGAAGCAGGTCCTCCACAGTAGCATTTGGAGCAAGTTTAAAACTGTCAGCAATAAATTCCGTAGTATCCTTTTTCATCCGGATCGCCCCGAGCGACTGTTTCACTATGACCTCTTCAAGCAACTGGGCCTTGGTGATCATGGGGACTGTTATTTTCGTTATCTCCGACTTCCCGTCCACATCCGCATTGTCAAAGTAATCCGCGTAGTTCGGATGCGTCACCAGCATGAAAAACTTACCCTCGGGTAAGCGGAGCAGACTGAAGTTCCCATCCTTGTCAGTACGGGTGAACTTTACTAAAACAGAATCTGATTTCCTGAGAAGGGCCACAACGGCATTGGAGAGGTTTTTCTTTTCACTGGTATCGGTTACGGTACCCTTGATTGAGGCCGACTGGGCAATACAAAATTGTAAGGACGCAAGGAGGAACAGGATCCCCGCAGCTAGTTTTTTCATTAATAAGGTTTAGCAATTTAAAAGCGGCAATTCCTGTCCAAATAATTCTGCGCTCACGATTGCCTCCCAATATCTTTTATTTTTTAATACTAATCGTTGTAAAAACTTTAAATTAAAGTTAAACGGCATGAAAATTTACACTTTTACACAAATGGCTTGCTATGACTCATATTTTTATAAAATCCATAAAACAACTTTGGTATTTTCTTCTTGTCATGAAGTGCCCGGCTCGCAGGAATGAAGTGTTTCCGCAGACAGCGTAATTAAGGCCCTGAATTCTCAAATTCGGATATCCATAATCCAAATGATAACGATAACTTTATAAGCGGCAAGGCGAGAGAAGTTTTTACCAGAGACCACCCGAAAATAGCCAGGCGCGACACCTTCATTCAAGTAGTATTAAACGCATTCAGGTAGTATTAAACGCACTCAAGTAGTATTAAACGGATTCAAGTATTAAATGGATTCAAGTATTAAACGCATTTAAGTAGTAAACCCATTTAAATAGTTCTCGAAACCATTAAATCCGCAGCCCGGCTACACAAAGTGTCAGCCTTTACAGGTAATTAAACTTCTTACAATTAAACGAAAGCTATTCAGTGAATAAATCATCTAAAAAAGAAGAAAGGAAATCTGAAAAAGGCCAGGATAAAGATTTGGCGAAAAAAACCGATAAAAAAAAACAGAAAGGCGAAATGAAATCCGACAAGTCTTCCCGGGACGATCACGAGCAAGGGAAAGCAAAGCCGGAACAAAAATCAGAAAAGCGCCAAAACGATAAAAAATCTTCATCAAAAAAATCTAAACCCGCTGACGTGACGATGATAAAATATGAAGACATACATTTTGTAGACAGTACAAAACCGGTCTGGAACTATTCGATGCTTTCTGAGGAGGATATTACCAATTTTCAGAACGGAACCCACTATCGGTTATATGAGATACTCGGATCGCATCAGCAGACCGTTTTGAACAGGGAAGGATATTATTTTGCGGTCTGGGCCCCGAACGCAACGTATATCTCGGTAATCGGGAACTTCAACGACTGGGACACAACTTCACATCCATTATTTGTAAGGCTCGATAAATCGGGAATCTGGGAAGGGTTTATTCCGGATGTTCCCAAAGGCGAGTCATATAAATATCATATTCATGGCTTTGAAGGCCGCAAGATGGATAAAGGTGATCCTTATGCGAATTTCTGGGAGAAGCGGCCACTGACTGCCTCCATCACCTGGAACCTGGATTATGACTGGCAGGACGAGGAATGGATGGAGAAAAGGGGAAAACACAATGCCCTGGCTGCTCCGTGGAGTGTGTATGAAATTCACCTTGCAAGCTGGATGCGGCCAAACAAGTTTGATGAAGAATCGTACAATACATATGATGTAATCCGCGAACACCTGGTTCCATATCTTTCAGAGATGGGTTTTACCCATGTTGAATTTATGCCCGTTATGGAACATCCATATGATGGCAGCTGGGGTTACCAGGGAGCAGGTTATTTTGCGCCTACCTCGAGGTTTGGATCACCGCAGGATTTTATGCGCCTGGTTGATGAACTTCACCAGGCGGGTATCGGAATTATTCTCGATTGGGTTCCTTCGCACTTTCCATACGACTCCCATGGACTGTTCATGTTCGATGGCAATCACACCTATGAATATGCTGACATGCGGAAAGGATTCCATCCGGACTGGAACAGCTACATATTTAATTACAGAAGGGGAGAAGTCAAGTCATTCCTGATCAGCAACGCCCGTTTCTGGATGGAGAAATTTCACGCAGACGGGTTAAGGGTTGATGCGGTGAGCTCGATGCTGAAATTGAATTATTCAAGAACGCACGGACAGTGGGAGCCCAATGAACAGGGCGGTGACGGCAACCTGGAAGCTATTGCCTTTATCAAGGACCTGAATGAAACCCTGTACAGGGACTTCCCCGATATCCAGACGATAGCCGAAGAAGCAACTGACTGGCCCGGCGTTTCCAAACCTACATTTGCCGGCGGCCTTGGATTCGGGATGAAGTGGATGATGGGCTGGATGCATGACACGCTGAATTATTTTAAGATGGATCCGTATCACCGGGAACATTACCAGGATAAGTTTGCTTTCAGCATGATGTATTATTATGATGAAAATTTTATGTTGCCCCTAAGCCACGATGAGGTAGTTCATGGAAAGTCACCCATGTTGTATAAAATGCCCGGCGACGACTGGCAAAAGTTTGCAAACCTGCGTGCGATGTATAGTTACATGATCACGCATCCCGGAGGTAAGCTGATATTTATGGGTGATGAATTTGGAGCCACCAGTGAATGGAACCATAAGTCTGAATTGCAATGGGAGCTGCTGCAGTATGACAGTCACCGTTTACTGAAGGATTGCGTTCGTGACCTGAACCTGTTGCTTCGCAGCCAGCCGGCATTATATGAGAACCAGTTTAATATTTATGGGTTTGAGTGGATCGATCTGAACCATAGGGCGGAGTGTGTGATTGCGTATAGAAGAAAGGGCAAAAAGCCCAAAGATGATCTGCTGGTTGTTCTTAATCTTAAGCCCGAACCCAGGCATAACTGGAAACTTTATGCGAATGATAAACCCGCCTGGGAGGAAATTTTCAACAGTGATTCTAAAAAGTATTGGGGAACAGGTGATGTGTTCAATCCGGCTATAACGTGCAGGTTGGTAGATGAAAAAGAAAAGAAATATGAATTAAATCTTCATTTACCACCGTTAGGCGTAATTGTATTGAAATAAATGATTATTAATGGCCAGCAAATGGCAGTGTTTTTGTACAAGGGCAGGTGTGAATAAAGTGTCGGATTGGAGCACAATGTGAAGATTGATTTTGCGTTTTACAATGTATCTGTTCACCATTTTTTACCTGTCCATCCTATGTATAAAAATCTTTTACTAATCATTGCGATTTCATCCGCAGGCATTACGGCAACAAGTCAGTCTTCCGACAGTTCCGCATACTATTTCCAGAAAGGCACCGAACTCCAGGCCGAGCGTAAATTTCGCGAGGCTGAAAAGTGTTTCTTAAAGGCAGACCAGTTTAAGTCGAACCAGGCGAACATCCTGACCGCACTTGCATCTTCATATCTTTCTCAAAACCGTTATGGTGAAGCGAAGGCTCAATTAATAAAAGCCGACCTTGCTGCCCCGGATAACCAGGATGTGATTTCTCAGCTGGCTGAATTATCCCTTAGCCTGAGACAGTGGCCGGACGCCGTCAAATACGCCCAGAAATTACAACAGCTGAAATCTGAAAAGCCGGTAAGTTTCATTATTGCCAAAAGCCTATACGAGCAGGAGAATTATGGTGAGGCATTAAAATACTGCGAGAAAGCATTTAAGGAAGATCCAAAACGTGCCGAAGTTCCCTACATCGCTGGCAGATGTTTTATTGAAATGAGCAATTATAAAAGAGCCGCAGGTTGTTTCGAACAGGCATTGGCTATTGATTCAAGTCGTGCCGGCTGGATGTATGAAGCCGGTCTCACATATTATGCGGTTCCTGATGATAAAAAAGCAATTTTCTGGTTTGAAAAGGCTGGCGAAAAAGGTCACCCGCGTTCAAATGATTACCTCGAGAATCTCGGTAATGCTCATATGAATGCCGGCAACTTTGAAAAAGGCCTCTCTTACTATAAAGAGGTACTTGTTAAAAAGCCATCCGACCAGGAACTGATCTATAATATTGCCGATGCCTATTACCGGAACGGTAAATACAAAGAGGCGATTGACTACTGGGACCAGGTGCTCACCATTGATAAAACAAACGCACGCCCCCTTTATATGATAGGAATGGCTTACCAGAAGGCCGGTGAAACCGCCAAGGGCACCCAACTTTGTGACAGGGCGATCGCTATGGATCCTTCACTGAAATCACTGAAGACTGAGAAAAAAATGTAATTGTATTACATTCTCTCTGGTGCTCGGATCCCAAGGATGGCCAATGCGGATTGAATGATATTCGCGGTCATCTGGGCAAGTTGTAGCCTGAGCTCCTTTTTCTCCGGTGTTTCTGCTGTCAGCACTTTATGAACGGTTACAAAACTGTTCAGGGTCTGCGACAGCCGGAAAACATATGTGGCCAATGCCGAAGGATTCATTTCTATCCGGGCTTCCTGCAGGACGGAAGGGTATTTCTCAAATTCAACGATCAGTGATTTCTCAAGAGGCAGCAACTCCTTCGAAGCAAAATTTCCGGTTGGCATTTCTTTGCGCAGAATAGATTTTGTCCGGGCATAACTAAACTGAATAAAAGGTCCGGTAAAACCATGGAACTCGATTGACTCTTCGGGGTTGAAGACCATTTTCTTTTTGGGATCCACCCTGAGCAGAAAGAATTTCAAAGCCCCAATGCCGATGGTGTCATAAAGTGCCTCAAGCTCTGTCTCGTCGAAATCAGCGGTCTTTCCCAGCTCTTCTGTTTTTTCCTTCGCGATCCTGATCATCTCATCCAGCAGGTCATCAGCGTCAACCACTGTTCCTTCACGGCTTTTCATTTTGCCGGTGGGTAACTCAACCATGCCGTAGCTCAGGTGATATATTCCGTCAGCCGAAGGCAATCCAAGCTTCTGACAAATGAGTTTAAGCACCTTGAAATGATAATTCTGTTCATCGCCAACCACATAGATACTTTGATCGGCTTTGTATTCCTTGTATTTGTGTACCGCGAGACCAATATCCTGCGTGATATAAACAGAAGTTCCGTCACGCCGGCGGACAATCTTTTGATCAAGACCATCTGCGGTCAGGTCTATCCACACGCTTCCATCTTCTTTTTGATAAAATACTCCGTTTTGAAGCCCCTGGTCAACCAGGTCCTTTCCGAGGAGATAAGTGTTGCTTTCATAATAAATCTTGTCGAAATCACTCCCGATTCTTTTATAGGTGACCGAAAACCCATCGTACACCCATTTGTTCATAATATTCCAGAGTGCCAGGGTTTCAGGGTCCCCCTCTTCCCATCGCACCAGCATATCCCGGACTTCTTTCATGATCGGGGTATTGTTGCGGGCAATTTCCCGGATCTCGTCATGGATATCTGCCTTTTTAGCCTCATCGGTCCGGGGATCATCGAGCCTTGTAACAAGTGTTTTTAACTTCGCCACATCTTCCTCAGGAAATCCGGCAAAATTCTGCTGCATAATGTTGGCGAGTACCGGGGCTGTCTGTTGTTTCAACTCGTTTTCGAACATCACGTAATAATCGCCTACAAGATGATCACCCTTGATGCCGGTTCCCTCCGGGCTCGCGCCATTCCCAAACTTCTGCCAGGCCAGCATAGATTTACAGATATGTATGCCCCGGTCATTGACGATTGCCGTTTTGATGACCTCAAATCCATTAGCCTTAAAGATCTCGGCAATACTCCAGCCCAGGAAATTGTTCCGAAGGTGCCCGAGATGTAGCGGTTTGTTTGTGTTGGGAGAGGAATATTCAACCATCACTTTTTGACCATTCGCGGGCATACGGCCATATGAAGGATCATTATATGAGCTGGTAAGAAAATCAACCCAGTAATTATCGGAAATGGAAAGATTGAGAAATCCTTTTATCAGGTTGAACCGCGAAAACAGCTGTGGATAGGCGGACAAAAGCCTGTTGCCTAATTCGTTTCCAAGGGCTTCGGGAGACTTTTTCAGGGGTTTTAACAGAGAAAAAAGTACCACCGTAAACTCTCCTTCAAACTCAGGTTTAGTTTCATTGACCTGGAT
>NZ_JBTLQG010000016.1:0-122049 GCF_054461535.1 Flavitalea antarctica | reverse complement strand
CTATAACGGTGCCAATGCTGATGTTTCTGCCAAAGCAGTAACAATACCCCTTGAACGTGCCATCAATGGGGTGCCGGGTATGACCTATATGACCTCCACTTCGAGTAATAACGGGAACACACTTATCCAGGTTTTCTTTAAGGTAGGAACAGATCCGGACCTCGCAGCAGTTAACGTACAGAACCGTGTAACCACTGTGCTGGATGAATTGCCCGAAGAGGTTATCAAAGCCGGGGTATCTGCAGAAAAGGAAGTAAACAGTATGCTTCTTTACCTGAACGTGTACTCTGAAGATCCAAATGTAAACGAAGAATTCATCTACAACTTTGCAGACATCAACATACTCCAGGAGTTAAAACGTATCGATGGAGTTGGGTTGGTCGATATCATGGGTGCCCGGGATTATGCCATGCGGGTATGGCTGAAGCCTGACCGCATGCTTGCACATAACATCTCGACAACGGAGGTAGTGGACGTGTTACGTCAGCAGAACATCGAAGCTGCGCCCGGTGTTGCAGGCGAAAATTCCGGAAAGGATCACCAATCGAACCAGTATGTACTGAGGTACACAGGTAAGTTTAATACGCCTGAACAGTATTCAAATATTGTGTTGCGGGCAGACGCGGACGGCTCAATACTGAGATTAAAAGATATTGCTGATACGGAGTTTGGAACTTTCAGTTATGATATGACATCCAAAACTGACGGAAGGCCCTCTGCTTCAATAATGATCAAGCAAAGACCCGGATCAAATGCCCAGGAAGTTATCAAAAACATTAAAGCAAAGATGGCTGAGCTCGAGCAGACTACTTTTAGCCCGGGTATGAAATATAATTTTGCTTATGATGTTTCACGTTTCCTCGATGCATCAATCAATGAAGTTATAAAAACCCTGATCGAAGCATTTCTGCTGGTATTTGTCGTGGTATTTATTTTCCTGCAGGACTTTCGCTCTACGCTTATACCGGCATTGGCTGTGCCGGTTGCTTTGATTGGAACGCTGGCGTTCATGATGGCAATGAATTTTTCCATCAACCTCCTTACTTTATTTGCACTTGTTCTGGCAATAGGCATTGTGGTAGATAATGCAATCGTGGTTGTGGAGGCAGTGCATGTGAAAATGTCAGAAGAACATCTGGGCCCGATGGATGCCACGATTGCAGCAATGAAAGAAATAACAGGGGCCATTATAGTGATCACCCTCGTAATGTCTGCTGTGTTTATCCCGGTTGCGTTTCTATCAGGCCCGGTAGGAGTATTTTACCGGCAATTCTCACTCACGCTTGCCGTCGCGATCCTGATCTCCGGTATTAACGCACTTACACTCACGCCTGCACTTTGCGCCCTGATGTTGAAGCACCCCAATCCAAATCGTAAGGGGTTACTTCAAAAGTTTTATCGTGGTTTCAATAGAACTTATGATAAAACAGCGGGCGGTTATCTGAAACTTGCCGGCTTCGTAGCAAAAAGAAAATTTGTTACCGTTGGTTTGCTGGTATTGTTTTGTGTTGCCACCTGGGGTGTTGCCAGCGTATTACCCTCGGGCTTTATCCCGGGAGAAGACCAGGGAATTATATATGCGGATGTAGCAACGCCGCCCGGATCAACGCTTGAAAGAACAGAAAAGGTCCTTGATGAGATTGATAAAATCTCCAGGGAATTCGATGTTGTTGAAAACGTCAGCACACTTGCAGGATACAGTCTTGTTAGTGAAGTATCGGGAGCCTCTTATGGGATGGTGATGATAAACATGGCAGCCTGGGATGACAGAGATATTTCTGTTGCTGATCTTATCGACTCGTTAAATCGTAAAACAAAAAAGATAAGTGATGCAAAGATTGAATTCTTTCCTCCGCCAACTGTACCAGGGTTTGGAAATGCCAGTGGGTACGAATTAAGATTAATGGATAAGAACAGGAGTTCGGATATCAATCAGACTGCTGTAACTACCAATGCATTTATTGACGATCTGAAAGCAACTCCGCAAATCGGTTCAGCATTCACCAGCTTCGATCCGTCTTTCCCCCAGTACCTGATTCATGTGGACCAGGATATGGCTGCTAAAAAAGGAGTATCGGTAGATAATGCCATGAGTACATTACAGTCGCTTATCGGTAGCTACTATGCCACCAATTTTATAAGGTTCGGGCAGATGTACAAGGTGATGATACAGGCCTATCCTCAATACCGCGCAAAGCCCGAAGATATACTGGCACTTCATGTTAAAAATTCCCGCGGTGAAATGGTACCGTATTCCACCTTTGTGAAACTTGAACGTGTGTTCGGACCGGAACAAATTACTCGATACAACATGTATCCTTCCGCGCTCATAACCGGGGATGCAGCTCCAGGCTTCAGCACCGGTGATGCCATCGATGCGGTTGCAAAAACGGCACAGGAAAAACTGCCACGAGGCTATGATTTCGAATGGTCGGGGATGACCCGCGAACAGGTACTCTCGGGCGATCAGGCCGTATTTATTTTTCTCATCTCGCTGGTATTCGTATACCTCTTACTTAGTGCCCAGTATGAAAGCTTTCTGCTACCGTTGGCCGTTATACTCTCATTACCCACCGGTGTGTTTGGTGCCTTCATGTTTTTAAAACTGGCAGGTCTTGAAAACAATATTTATGCACAGGTCGCACTCGTTATGTTGATCGGTTTGCTTGGTAAAAATGCCATTCTCATCGTTGAGTTCGCCATTCAGCGGCGTGCGCAGGGATTGCCTATTCTGGAAGCTGCTCTCGGGGCGGCTGTTTCGAGATTAAGACCGATACTCATGACTTCCTTCGCATTCGTAGCAGGACTGATCCCATTATGTATCGCAAGTGGCGCGGGTGCCATGGGTAACAGATCCATAGGCACAGCGGCTGCAGGTGGTATGCTGATGGGCACGCTATTCGGGGTGCTGCTGGTGCCGGGTCTATATGTGATATTCGCGGCCCTGTCAGAATATAAACGCAAGCCCAAAAAAGCAAAAGCCCCGTCACTGTCGCATGATGTAACTGCACCTGTAGCAAATTGAGAAACCCTCAGCATTTATTACTGAAGGCCGATAAAAATTCTAACGATGAACAAAACTTATAGATATTTTTTTAAGAATAGTACTTCGCAACACTTACACAAAATTCACATCCCGACAATTGTAATGATCGTCCTGATCCTGTCAGGATGCAAAATTTCAAAACCGGTTATAGGTGACAAAGTAACCACACCTGAGAAGTATAATTTAAAAGACAGCACCCTGCAAACGGCAGCTGATTCAAACAGCATTGCATCCATCTCATGGAAAAACTTTTTTTCCAATCAAAAATTAACTAGCCTCATCGACCTGGCCCTGAACCATAATCCGGATCTGTTGATCACGATGCAACGAATCGAAATGGCTAACGCCATGTTGATGGCCCGCAAAGGCGCATTCTATCCAACAGTTGATGCGGTTGCAGCTGCTGGTGTGGAAAAATTTGGGGACTATACGCTCAACGGTGTAGGAAATTTTGATACGAACCTGTCACCTAATCTTGCTAAAGAACAACGCATTCCAAATCCCACACCCGAATTTTTGCTCGGCCTCAGAAGCTCCTGGGAAATCGATTTGTGGGGTAAACTAAAAAATCAGAAAAATGCAGCAAATGCCAGGTACCTGAAAGAGCAGCACTCGGCGATTTTTTTAAAAACGTTAATCGTCGCCGAGGTCGCTAAACTTTATTATAACCTTGCGGCTCTCGACAGTGAGATGGGCATCATACAAAAAAATATTGCCCTCCAGGAAAATGCGCTTGAAATAGTTAAGGTTCAGAAGGAAGCAGGTCGCGCAACAGAACTTGCGGTGCAGCAATTTAATGCCCAGCTGCTTTTTACTAAAGCTGCGGCTTACCGGGTAAAGCAGGATATAGTAGCGGCCGAAATGGATCTCAACAACTTGCTTGGAAGGTTTCCTGCTTCTATCTTGAGGGACAGTCTTAACAAGCTTGGGCCCATCAGCCAGGAACTCGAGGCCGGGCTCCCTTCACAATTGTTGTTGCGCCGTCCGGACATCAGGGCAGCTGAACTGGAACTTCTCGCTGCCAACGCGGACGTTAATGCCGCGCGGGCAGCATTTTACCCATCTCTTACTATCAATCCTTTCGCCGGGCTTAATGCTTTCAGTATTTCGATGTTGTTCAATGGCGCATCTTTGGCCTATGGTGTTGTTGGAGGACTTACCGCCCCCATTTTCAACCAAAAAAGAATCAGGGCGGCCTACAAAATCTCTATAGCAGAAAACCGTGAGGCCTACCAGGACTATAGGAAAAAGGTGATCAATGCTTACAGTGAAGTGCTCACACATCTAAACTCCATTGGAAATCTCAACAAAGCCTTTAACTTCAAGCAACAGGAGGTTGTTGCTCTTCAAAACGCCGTAAGTACTTCGCGCGATCTGTACCTGGCGGGAAGAGCATCTTATCTTGAAATAATTGCGGCGCAAAAGGTATTGCTTGAAGCGGAGATTGAATTAAATGAAATACAAAAGGAGCAATATCAGAACAAGATTGCCCTGTATCGCTCACTGGGCGGTGGTTGGAATTGAACCAGTGGAACAATTTTTTTACCGGTAGAAAAAATAATTGATACACCTGATATGATAGCCATACTTCCGAAGCCAAACGACCAGATGATCAGTGATGCTGTTGCTGCATATCCAGGCATATGCAGGGGATTTTTTTATGGGGTAGTTAACCAGGATGGAACGCTCCAGGTTACACATGTAACCGGCTCGGGGATGGTGTCCCTGACCGGTGCTGATGTACTTAACGCAGAAAGAATTGCCGAAGAAAACCAGGTGACCCTTCTTGGCATGTATGTTTCTCATCCCAATAAATCTTCCGTTCCGGACCCGTTGGAGGCAAGCATTGCGAAACCAGGATTTCACTACATCATCATCTCGGTAAGCCCCGAAGTATCTATCATAACCAGCTGCTGGAAACTTAATGCACAGTTGGAATTCGAACAGGTCAAAATCGTTAATTTTCAGTTTTTCTGATCTCTTAATTCATCAGGCATAGCTCATAAAATCATAATCAATTGCTTTCTTTAACTGAAACCGAGTATGCCAGGTACGCCCGTCATCTTCGCCTCAGCGGCTTTGGGGAATCTGCACAACTGAAGCTGAAGGCGGCCAGGGTTCTTGTAATTGGCGCCGGAGGTCTCGGCAGCCCGATATTGCTTTATCTGGCGGCTGCAGGTGTTGGAACGATAGGTATTGTTGATGATGATTATGTCGACATCAGCAATCTCCAGAGACAAATATTATTCGATACCCCAGACACCGGGCAGTCGAAGGCGGTAAGAGCAGCGGAAAAATTACGGCAGTTGAACCCTCATATAAATGTTATTGCGCACCATCAGAAAATCAGTTCAGCAAATGCCCTTGACATCATTAGAGATTATGATCTGATTGCTGATGGCTCTGATAATTTTCCAACACGTTATCTTATCAATGATGCGGCGGTTCTGTCAGGCAAGCCATTGGTATACGGATCTGTATTCAGGTTTGAAGGAGAGGTATCTGTTTTCAACCTCCTCAACAGTGACGGAAGCCGTGGCCCCAACTACCGTGACCTTTTTCCTGTATCTCCGTCACCCGAATCAGTTCCCGACTGTAGTGAAGCAGGAGTGCTGGGCATTTTACCCGGAATAATCGGATCGATCCAGGCTCTCGAAGTGTTGAAAATAGCGGCCGGGATTGGTAAAACATTGTCAGGAAAGATCTTTCATTTCGATTCCCTGGGGATGAGTAGTCAAACATTTACACTGAACCGCAGGGCAGATAACCCACTCAATGGTGAACATCCGACGATCGCCACACTGATAGACTATGAAGCTTTCTGCGCGGGCGCGGATCCCATCAATGAGATTACAGTAGATGAATTATTGCAACTGGGTGAGAAAAAAAAGGAATTCAGCCTGATTGATGTCAGGACAATAGCAGAATACAATGAGGCGAACATCGGGGGAAAACTAATTCCACTTGAAAGCCTGGTGGATGGATCTGTTGAATTGTTGCAGCAGCTTGATAAAAATTCCCGCTTAATATTTCATTGTAAAACCGGTAGCCGTTCAGTAAAAGCGATCAGGCTGTTAACCAGCAAATACGGGTTTGACAAAAAGAACCTCTCGAATCTAAAGGGTGGGATGGACGCCTATCTGAATCATGAGCGATCGCCTGGCTCCTGAGTTGTTTCTACTGCTTTCCTTTTCGATTCTTTCAGGTACTTGGCGCGGATCACGTCCTGAACGGGAACATTATCAATCTTGCTTTCGAGCCAGGAAATAATATCGAGATAAGCAAATGCACGGGTTTCAAACCTGCTCTTCTCCTGCTGTTTCAATTTTTCAAGCAGCTTTTCAAATTCTGGTTTCAATTGCCTGGGTGAGAGACTGAAAGTTCTTCTCAGGAACTTGAATATATACTCCTCGACAAGACTCAGATTTTCCATTTTCGCCATAAAGCGGTAAACCGACTTAAAGAGATACTCAAGCAGCTCAAAATTGCCGAGTTCATAATGCGCAATCAGGTGAAGCAGCCGGGCATAACACTGCAGGTCTGTACGAAGATCAACTTTCCAGTTAATGATCTTATTAAGATAATCCACTGTTGTTTCGTAGTCACCGCTGCCGAAATAAAGCGATGCGATCTTGTAATAAAACACCAATACCCGGTGACGGTCCAGGTAGAGATAATATTCCTTCAGCTTCTCTTCGATATAAGGCACCAGTTTGACACCTTCGCTGAATGTGCCTTCCATGAAGTGTTTGTTCAGCTTGGAGATGTGCAGATATACAAAAGTTTGAATACGGTTGTTGTAATTGTGACTTACGATGTCACTCTGTGAAAAATCTTCGAAGCGCTGAAGTACTTCATTGAACTTCTTATAATTCTGTAAATCAAAATGTGCACTCAGCAGGTTGTGCATTCCCTTGATATAATGTGCCGTCTCGACTTCAATCATAAATGGATCCTTACCGAACAGCTCAACCCAGCGACTCGTGTACCGGTAATACATCAGGAAGTCCTGCCGGATAAACGCGTACCAGCAATAACTCTGGTACAGATAAAGTTTCTCATAAAAACCCCTGGCCTCAGCCACGTTTTGAGGCAGGTGAGTGTCAAAAAACAATTGAATGGCCTGCTCATCTTTTTCGTTGCGGGCGAGGCCATTTTTGATGTACCAGCTGTATAACTGGAGCGAGAGGTTCGAAAGAACCGTAACCAGGACCAAACGGGTGTTTACTTCGTTTGATTGGGCAGTTAATTTGTCCGCCCGGTCCTGCATGCTGCGGGTGATATGCAGCGTTTCTATCTTTTTCTCGAAAAACAAAGCCTGCTGGAGGTAAGTCAGCTGATGATGATTCCTGGCAAATTCCTTCATCCGGTCAAGCACCTTGAGACTTTGGAGGTATAACCCTTTATTGTAGAGGATCCGGGCGTGATCCATTTGCTCATGTAGTTGAATATCAACGTTATCGTCTTGTTTAATGAGCCTTAGACTGCTAAGTATCTGGCGGTAGAGATGCGCTTTCATGTTGGAAAGCTGCTGTTTCCTTATGGTTTTGTTCCGTTGAAGCAATACCGTTTCGTCATATTCGTCCATCTTATCAAGTGCATCGAATAACTGCACGATCTTAAGATCCTCCCCCGCAGAGTGGCGGTTGACGTAGAGCTTAAAATTCCTCTTCTCTGACTTTTCCAGAGATTTTATAAGCTGAAACAGCGCATCTGTAGATCTGTTGGGCATCGTATATAAAAAACGTTAGAATCCTCTACTGCAGTATGTTTCAGCGAGTTCAATTATCCTTCAACCCTGTAATCTGACCTTTATTTTGATTTCCTTTCGACTTTAAATTAGGGTAATTTCGAAAGTTGTTGGTTCATAACTGGTTGATTTCGATACAAAAATAAACAACCGACCGCTTTTTTTGACAAAAAATTCAATCCCTTTTTTTATGGCCGAACAGAAAATATTCATCTTTGATACAACGCTCCGGGACGGAGAACAGGTGCCGGGTTGTAAGTTAAATGCCAAAGAAAAGATTGAGCTTGCGCTCGCCCTTGAGGACCTCGGCGTGGACATTATCGAAGCGGGTTTCCCTATCTCTTCACCCGGTGATTTTCAAAGCGTTAGCGATATCTCTAAGGTTATAAGCAATGCTACCGTCTGTGCCCTGAGCCGG
This sequence comes from Flavitalea antarctica, assembly GCF_054461535.1. Taxonomy (NCBI): domain Bacteria; kingdom Pseudomonadati; phylum Bacteroidota; class Chitinophagia; order Chitinophagales; family Chitinophagaceae; genus Flavitalea; species Flavitalea antarctica. The sequence continues at coordinate 113,835 of NZ_JBTLQG010000016.1, read as the reverse complement.
GCTGTCCAGAAAGACATTGAGGTAGCTGGTGAGTCGCTGAAAAATGCCAAAAGGCCAAGGATCCATACCGGCATCGGAACTTCAGATTTCCATATAAAATCGAAATTCAATTCCAACCGGGAAGATATCCTCCAGAGAGCCATTCAATGTGTGAAGTGGGCAAAAAATTATACTGACGATGTTGAGTTCTACGCCGAAGATGCCGGTCGCACCGAAAACGAATACCTTGCCCGCGTAATTGAAGCAGTTATAGCTGCCGGTGCCACCACTGTGAATATACCGGATACTACGGGGTACTGCCTCCCTCACCAGTATGGTGAAAAAATCGCATATCTCAAAAATCATGTGTCGAATATTGATAAAGCGATAATCAGCTGTCATTGTCACAATGATCTTGGCCTGGCTACGGCTAATTCCATTGCGGGAGTAATGGCAGGGGCAAGGCAGATCGAGTGCACCATCAACGGCCTTGGCGAAAGAGCGGGGAACACTTCGCTTGAAGAAGTGGTAATGGTGATAAAGCAACACCAGAGCCTGGGCTTCTACACAGACATAAAAGCGAATAAACTGAACCCTATGAGCCGCCTGGTTTCGGAGACCATGCGCATGCCTGTTCAACCCAATAAAGCAATAGTAGGGGCAAATGCATTTTCGCATAGTTCGGGTATCCACCAGGATGGTTTCCTGAAAGACTCAACAACCTATGAGATCATCAATCCTGAAGACGTTGGTGCGGCAGGTTCCAAAATTGTGTTAACCGCGAGAAGTGGTCGCTCTGCACTTGCACACCGGTTTCATGTACTTGGGTTCCAGTTCACACGCAACGATATTGATGTATTGTACAATGAATTCTTAATTGTAGCCGACAACAAGCGGGAAGTGGAAGATGCAGATCTGAAAGAAATGGCTTCAGCTTATCAACCCGTTGTATCGGCTTAGTCATCGCAAAAACAACTTGCTTAAAACCACCATATGGGCAAAACACTATTTGAAAAGATCTGGGACAAACACGTAGTGCAGTCAATTCCTGACGGCCCCAGTGTTCTTTATATCGATAAGCATTTTATACACGAGGTAACATCACCACAGGCATTTAATGGCCTGGAGAAGCGTGGGCTCAAGGTTTTTCGTCCACAACAGATAGTAGCAACCGCTGATCATAATGTTCCGACAGAAAATCAACATCTGCCGATCAAAGACGAGTTATCGCGGAAACAGGTGCAGCAGTTAATCGAGAATTGTAAGAATCATGACATCGAATTGTATGGCCTTGGACATCCGTTCCAGGGCATTGTTCATATTATAGGGCCTGAACTTGGCATTACACAACCGGGTATGACCATCGTTTGTGGCGATAGTCACACTAGCACACACGGTGCTTTCGGTGCCATTGCATTCGGCATCGGTACCAGTGAGGTGGAAATGGTAATGGCAACACAATGTTTGCTTCAAAGCAAACCGAAGCTGATGCGTATCAATGTAGATGGCGAGTTAAATAAAGGCGTCGTTTCCAAAGACATCATCCTTTATATCATAGCAAAAATCTCTGCCAGTGGTGCCACTGGTTACTTTGTAGAATTTGCAGGTTCAGCTATCCGCAGCCTGTCAATGGAGGCCCGGATGACCATCTGTAATATGAGTATCGAGATGGGAGCCCGCGGAGGTATGATTGCACCTGATCAGACTACTTTTGATTATATGAAGGGACGATTGTTCGCCCCTTCGTCTGTTGGCGATAACCCACAGTGGGATAACCGGATGGAGTACTGGAAAGAATTATACAGTGACGAAGATGCGGTATTTGATAAGGAGATCAATATCCAGGGTTCAGATATAGACCCAATGATTACCTATGGTACAAATCCTGGGATGGGCATGAGCGTTAGTGGAATGATTCCTACTGAAAATGAAATGGATGAATCTGAAAGACTGTCATTCATAAAGTCTCTTAACTACATGGGTCTTCAGCCCGGGGCCAGAATCAAGGGTCAGAAAGTAGACTACGTATTTATTGGCAGCTGTACGAACGCACGTATCGAGGACCTTCGCCTGGTTGCCTCTTTTATAAAAGGTAAACATAAAGCAGACGGTGTTGAAGTTTGGGTAGTACCTGGGTCCAAACAGGTAGAAAAGCAGGCAATCGAAGAAGGAATTGATAAGGTACTTGAAGAAGCCGGCTTCAAACTGAGACAACCAGGTTGCTCGGCATGTCTTGGTATGAATGAAGACAAGATACCAGCAGGTAAATATTGCATCTCTACTTCAAACCGGAATTTTGAAGGGCGCCAGGGTCCGAATGCAAGAACCCTACTGGCCAGCCCACTCACTGCCGCAGCTGCAGCGATAACAGGGGTTGTAAGTGATGTAAGAGAGTTATTAGAAAACTAACACAAGATCCAAACGATGGGCAAAAGCATAAATATCATTCATTCAACAGTTGTACCGGTAGAAATAGAGAACGTAGATACCGATCAGATCATTCCTGCCCGCTTCCTTAAAGCGACCAGCAGGGCAGGTTTCGGAGATAATCTTTTCCGCGACTGGCGCTATGATAATAACAATCAACCAAAGCCGGATTTTGTGCTTAACGATCCGACTTATAAAGGCAAGATCATGGTTGCCGGCAAGAATTTTGGTTCAGGATCAAGCCGTGAACATGCGGCCTGGGCAATCAAAGACTATGGTTTTGATGTAGTGGTCAGCAGTTTTTTTGCTGACATATTCAAAAGCAACGCCCTGAACAATTTCCTGTTGCCTGTGCAGGTTTCCGATGAATTCCTGCAGAAGATCTTTGCGGTAGTGAAAGCTGATCCTGCTTCTACTGTTAATGTGAGTCTTGCGGATCAGACTATCACCATCGATAAAACCGGCGATACGGAAAGTTTCTATATCAACGATTACAAAAAGACCTGCATGCTGAACGGGTATGATGATATTGATTACCTGTTAAGCAACCGCGACGCGATCCTTGCATTTGAACGGAAGCACAAGGGAACACCAGATAGTGAAAAAGAAGAAACAGCATTAGTCACGAGTCAGAAATGAAACCATATGAATAAACAGATTGTAGTTATTGAAGGCGATGGTATTGGTCCGGAAGTTACCCGGCAGGCAATCCGTGTGTTGAACGCAGTTGCCGAGCAATTTCACCACCAGTTTAATTATAAGTATTGCCTCATGGGCGCTGATGCCATCGATAAAACCGGCAATCCGCTGCCAGATGAAACGATTGAAGCCGCTTTAAGCAGTGATGCTATTTTATTTGGTGCGATCGGGCATCCGAAGTATGATAATGATCCTACAGCTAAAGTAAGGCCTGAACAGGGGTTGCTGAAGCTCAGGAAGTCATTACAGTTGTTTGCCAATATCAGGCCGGTCAACACCTACACCGCGCTGCATCATCTATCACCCTTAAAAACCAAAAATATCGAGGGTGTTGATTTTGTGATCTATCGCGAACTGACAGGAGGTATTTATTTCGGAAAAAAAGAGATCAACGAAGAAAAAACAGTCGCTACTGACGACTGTACTTATACTAAGGAAGAGATCGAACGCGTGTCTCATCTTGCTTTTCAACATGCGCAGAAAAGAAGGAAAAAGCTTACACTGGTAGATAAAGCCAATGTGCTGGAAACTTCCCGGTTATGGCGCAAAGTTATCCAGGACATGGCACCGGCATATGCTGATGTAGCTGTTGATTTCCTGTTTGTTGACAATGCTGCCATGCAGATTATCCTGAACCCAAAACAGTTTGATGTTATCCTGACCGAAAACATGTTTGGTGATATTATCAGCGATGAGGCCAGTGTGATCACAGGTTCACTGGGTTTATTGCCATCGGCGTCTATTGGTAAAGGTGCTGCTCTTTTCGAACCCATCCACGGTTCTTACCCGCAGGCCACAGGTAAAGACATCGCAAACCCACTTGGATCAATACTTTCAGCAGCAATGTTGCTGGATCATTTTGGTCTCGGTACAGAGGCGGCGCTGGTAAGAGAAGCAGTGGAATGGACATTGGTAAACGGATTTGTTACCCGTGATATCGACTCAACAAACTTCTATTCCACCACAACGATCGGTGAACTGGTAAGTGATTTTGTGACCAAGCGTACACCAGACGGAGTCAGCAAATCCAATATAGAGTTGAGAAACTCCACAATAATCTAAAGGCAGTTAAGTGCTGAGTTACTCATAACTCATAATTCACCACTCATAACTTTCTTTACTAAGTTCTTTGTTTTTTTAGGGGCGGTTCGTATATTCGTGGTATACACCTCACGATGTTGAATACCAGGAAAAATAATATTGTTGTAAAACTAATCACAGTCCTTATTGTGGTCGTCATTATTATACCTGCATTTAACGGAGGAGGAGCTATCGTATAAATACAAAAAATTAAAAGATACAAAGCGACCCGCCTCCAAAAAGGCGGGTCGCTTTTTTTTCACCGCTTGTCAAAAATAGTTACACTATGGCTGGTTATTATAATGAGAATACACTGATTTATCTGAACGGAAGTTTCGTCCGGGCAGCAGAAGCAAAGGTAGATTTGTTTGGTCAGACCCTGCATTACGGGTACGGCGTATTTGAAGGGATTCGTTCTTACCGCACAGTAAGTGGAGAAACAAAGATCTTCAAAGCTGAAGAACATTATGAACGACTGAAACAATCAGCACTTGCCCTGAATCTGCCATATGAATACGAGGCTGACACGCTGATCAGTGCAACTTATGAACTGCTAAGGATGAACGCTCTGCAGGATGCATATATCAGGCCGCTGATCTATTGCCCGGCGAATATGAGTTTCAACAGGAATACAGAATCGTATCTCATGATAGCGGTCTGGAAGATGGAACCATTCCTTGGCAACAGTTTGTTGAAAGTGATGACCTCATCCTTTCAGCGTCCTAATCCCAGGGGCTTTAAGATCCATGCAAAAGGTACCGGCCACTATGTAAACTCAATCCTGGCCAGCCAGGAAGCCAAGGCGGCCGGTTACGACGAAGCACTGTTGTCTGATATGAATGGTTTTGTTGCTGAAGGTCCGGGTGCGAATATGTTTTATGAGAAGGACGGAAAGATCTTTACCCCTGCGTTGGGTAATATCCTTCCTGGTATCACCCGTTCAACGGTGCTCGACATTTGTCGCGAGGCAGGTATAGTGGTCGAAGAAACGTTCTTTACGACCGAGGCGATCAAAGGAGCCGACGCTGCATTTTTCTGTGGTACAGCTGCTGAAGTTATAGGCTGGGAGTCCATTGATGGAATTCCGTTCAACAAAGAGTGGAACGACACGTTGAGCAGGCAGATCCAGCTTGCATATAAAAATAGGGTTATTGAAAGGGCGGTACTGGCCGACATCGAGCCAATAAATAAACTTGGGCAACTGGTGTAGCCTTCCTCATAACATAAGACTGACATTACCATAAACCGGCAAACGAACCGCAGAAAAAATCAGGATGAACAAAGAGTTAAACAAATATTCGAAGACATTTACCCAGGATGAAACACAGCCTGCGGCTCAAGCCATGTTGTATGGTATTGGCCTCACAGACGCTGATATGAACAAAGCGCAGGTGGGTATTGCGAGCATGGGTTATGATGGCAACACCTGCAACATGCATTTGAACGAGCTTGCCTCTGTTATCAAAAAGGGGGTTTGGGAGAATGACCTGGTGGGATTGACCTTTCATACAATTGGCGTGAGCGATGGAATGAGTAACGGTACCGATGGTATGCGTTATTCACTGGTTAGCCGCGATCTTATTGCTGACAGCATTGAAGCCGTTTGTGGTGCACAGTATTATGATGCGGTGATAACCGTGCCCGGCTGTGATAAAAACATGCCTGGTTCAATCATGGCGATGGGTCGCCTGAACAGACCTTCCATTATGGTTTATGGTGGCACTATTGCACCGGGACACTATAAAGGACAGGATCTGAACATTGTTTCTGCCTTTGAAGCACTTGGTCAAAAGATAGCCGGTAACCTTAGTGTTGAGGATTTCAGGGGAATTATAAAACACACCTGTCCCGGGGCTGGCGCATGCGGTGGCATGTACACTGCTAACACGATGGCTTCCGCTATTGAGGCGCTGGGTATGAGCCTTCCTTACTCGTCATCAAACCCCGCATTAAGCGAAGAAAAACAGCAGGAGTGCCGCGATGCAGGTAAGGCGATCAGGATACTGCTGGAAAAAGACATCAAGCCATCAGATATCATGACCCGCGAAGCATTTGAAAATGCGATGACTGTTATCATGGTGCTTGGCGGATCAACCAATGCGGTTCTTCATTTTATTGCCATTGCGAAATCAGTTGGATTATCCGTAACCCAGGATGATTTCCAGGCCATCAGCAACAGGATACCAGTGCTTGCTGACCTTAAACCAAGTGGAAAATACCTTATGCAGGATCTCCATGAACATGGTGGCGTTCCGGCAGTAATGCGTTACCTGCTTGACCAGGGGTTGCTGCATGGAGACTGCCTTACCGTTACCGGTAAAACCCTGAAGGAAAACCTGGCGGACATTGCACCTATTAACTTTGAAACTCAGAAAATATTATATCCCCTCGAGCACCCGATCAAACCAACCGGCCACCTGCAGATATTGTATGGCAACCTTGCCGAAGGCGGTAGTGTGGCTAAGATCACCGGTAAAGAAGGTGAGAAGTTCAGCGGTCCTGCGCGTGTGTTTGACGGCGAGCAGATGCTCATATCAGGTATCAGTTCGGGCCGGGTGCAGCCAGGCGATGTGGTCGTTATAAAAAATGAGGGACCCAAAGGGGCGCCCGGTATGCCTGAAATGCTGAAACCCACATCTGCGCTCATTGGTGCAGGGCTTGGAAAAAGCGTTGCTTTGATTACTGATGGCCGTTTCAGCGGAGGTACACATGGTTTTGTAGTGGGCCATATTACACCTGAGGCTTATGAAGGTGGACTTATCGGTTTTGTTGAAGATGGCGATATTATTGAACTCGATGCGATAAATAATACTATTCACCTGAAAGTACCGGATTCGGTTATAGCTGAACGTAAGAAGGCGTGGAAGAAGCCGGAGCTTAAAGTAAAAAAAGGACTGTTATATAAATACGCCCTCAGCGTCAAGAATGCGGCGGAAGGATGTGTTACGGATGAGTTGTGAGTTATGAGTTGTGAGTTATGAGTTGTGAGTTATGAGTTGTACAAAATAAACATCACACATATCTTAAGCGTTCATAACTAACTCAAAAACTAATTCATATCTCATAACTCATCACTCATCACTAAATTAAGTCGTCAATTAATAAAAATCATTTATGAGTACAATCGAAATCACACCCAAACCAGAAGTAAAGAAAACCACGACGAAAAGTGTTGAATCTGTGAGTGGCTCCGTCGCCGTGCTTGACGCTTTGCTTACAGAGGGCTCTGATATCATTTTTGGCTACCCCGGTGGCGCCATCATGCCAATTTATGATGCGTTGTATGACTACCAGGAAAGGATAAAACACATACTTGTCAGGCACGAACAGGGCGCTATTCACGCGGCCCAGGGCTTTGCCCGCAGTTCCGGCAAAGTGGGTGTTGTGTTTGCTACCAGTGGTCCTGGTGCAACGAACCTGGTAACGGGTCTCGCAGATGCCATGATTGACAGTACTCCGCTCGTATGTATCACCGGGCAGGTATTTGCTCACCTGTTGGGTACTGATGCTTTCCAGGAAACTGATGTTATCAATATTACCACACCGGTTACCAAATGGAACTACCAGGTGACCGATGCTTCGGAAATTCCTGCGACACTTGCCAAGGCTTTTTACATTGCACGCAGCGGCAGACCGGGTCCGGTATTAATTGATATCACGAAAAACGCACAGCTGCAGAAGTTTGATTATGCTGGTTATGAAATATGCAATCATATCCGGAGTTATCGTCCAAAACCAATCATCCGGAAAAAATATATTGAAGAAGCAGCGAAGCTCATCAATGAAGCTCAGAAGCCGTTTGTGATCTGGGGCCAGGGCGTAATCCTGGGCAAAGCTGAACATGAATTCACAAAATTTATTGAGAAAACAGGGATCCCTTCTGCCTGGACAATACTGGGTGAAAGTGCCATTCCAACTGATCATCCGCTGAATGTGGGAATGCTTGGTATGCATGGGAATTATGGACCCAATGTGCTGACCAATGAGTGTGATGTACTCATCGCGATAGGAATGCGCTTTGACGACAGGGTAACCGGACGTCTCGACAAATATGCCAAACAGGCAAAAGTGATCCACCTGGATATCGATCCTGCCGAGATAGACAAAAATGTAAAAGCAACGGTGGGAGTGTGGGGAGATTGTAAGGAAACCTTACCCATGCTGACCGAACTGGTTGAACAAAAAGTTTATCCAGCCTGGTTACAAAAGTTCCGTGAATTTGAAGAACAGGAGCAGGAACTGTGCATTATTCCGGAAATGAATCCGACTTCGGAAATCCTGTCGATGGGTGAGGTGATAAAAGCACTTAACGAATTAACGTTAGGCAATGCAATCATTGTGACTGATGTGGGCCAGCACCAGATGGTTGCCTGTCGTTACGCAAAATTCAACCAGACAAAAAGTAACATAACCAGCGGTGGTCTGGGAACCATGGGCTTTGCTTTACCTGCCGCAATAGGTGCAAAGTTTGGGGACCAGGACCGCACAGTGGTCGCAATTATTGGTGATGGTGGTTTCCAGATGACTATCCAGGAGTTGGGAACGATCATGCAAAGCAAGGTTAATGTGAAGATCCTGATCTTGAATAATGAGTTCCTGGGGATGGTTCGTCAATGGCAGCAGCTGTTCCATGATAAGAGATATTCCTTTGTTGACATTACCAGTCCCGACTTCGTGGCCGTTGCTAAAGGATATTATATCGAGGGTAATAAGGTGACTGAAAGAGCGAAGTTGAAAGATGCTTTGAAAACAATGTTGGATCACGATGGATCGTACTTGCTTGAGGTGATGGTTGGAAAAGAAAATAATGTATTCCCGATGGTGCCGCAGGGCTGCAGCGTTGCCGAGATCCGGTTGAAGTAAAAGCTTTTGGAAAGCCAGACCTGGACAAGGACGGAATGCAAATATTTGATTGGGAATGCAAATCCTCCATCAATCGAACAGTGATAAAATTATTATATGAAACAGGAATTCACAGTTACAGTATATACCGAAAATCAAATCGGTTTGTTGAACAGGATAGCCATCATTTTTTCCCGCCGGAAAATCAGTGTTGAAAGCCTGAATACATCGCCATCTGAAATCGAGGGTATTCACCGTTTTACCATTGTTATCAATGAGACCGAAGAGGTGGTAAAGAAACTTGCAAGACAGATTGAAAAACAGGTCGATGTGCTGAAGGCCTTTTACAATACAGATGAAGAAATAATCTGGCAGGAGCTGGCATTGTATAAAGTTTCTACTGATGCCATTGCTGAGAAAGTGAAAGTTGAGCGTTTACTCCGCGAATACGGGGCTCGTGCTGTTGTGATCCGGAAAGACTATACCATTTTCGAAACAAGTGGTCATCGTGAAGAAACTGACCGGCTGGTCACTGTACTTGAGCCGTATGGACTGATAGAGTTTGTACGTAGTGCACGTGTGGCAATCATCAAGGCAAGCAGTGGTTTCCACGAACGCCTCAAAGAATTTGAAAAAGTTGAACCGGGTGAAGAGCTCGTTGAAAACGAGTTCCTCGACAAACAGGATGAAGTGTTCACGATGTAATCCAATCCGGGTTCACTTTTCCACAATGACAACCCAGTATCAGTAATCATTATTCAACCTAATCTAAATCATTAAATCTTTAGTTCACAAATCACACTTTAAACATAAAATCATGGCAAAACTAAATTTCGGGGGCGTGGAAGAAAATGTAGTAACACGCGAAGAATTCCCGCTGGCTAAAGCTCAGGAGGTCCTGAAAAACGAAGTGGTAGCAGTAATCGGTTACGGTGTACAGGGCCCGGGCCAGGCATTGAATCAGAAAGATAATGGCATCAATGTTATTGTAGGTCAGCGGAAAGACTCTAAAACCTGGGACAAAGCAATCAAAGACGGTTTCGTACCCGGCAAAACCCTGTTCGAAATTGAAGAGGCACTTGAAAGAGGAACGATAATTTGTTATTTGCTGAGCGATGCTGCACAAATACAATTGTGGCCAACGGTAAAGAAACATCTTACTCCAGGAAAGGCCCTGTATTTTTCGCACGGCTTCGGAATTACTTTTAATGAACAGTCTAATATTATACCTCCTAAGGACGTCGACGTTTTTCTTGTAGCTCCGAAAGGATCAGGTACTTCTTTGCGCCGGATGTTCCTGCAGGGTCGTGGCCTTAACAGCAGTTATGCGATCTTCCAGGATGCTACCGGCAGGGCAAAAGAGAGAGTTATAGCACTTGGTATTGCCGTTGGAAGCGGATACCTGTTTGAGACAGATTTCAGAAAAGAAGTTTACTCGGATCTGACTGGCGAAAGAGGTACACTGATGGGCGCGATCCAGGGAATCTTCGCCGCGCAGTACGAAGTGTTGCGCAAGAAAGGTCATACTCCTTCGGAAGCATTCAACGAAACCGTTGAAGAACTGACTCAATCACTGATGCCACTTGTTGCTGAAAATGGAATGGACTGGATGTACGCAAACTGTTCAACTACAGCACAACGTGGTGCTCTCGACTGGTGGAAAAAATTCAGGGATGCAACCTTACCGGTATTTACGGAACTATATGAGAGTGTTGCATCGGGAAAAGAAGCTGCCAAATCAATTGAAAGCAACAGCAAGGCAGATTACCGTGAAAAGCTTGAAGTGGAATTGAAAGAATTAAGGGATAGCGAATTATGGCAGGCTGGAAAAACTGTCAGATCTCTTCGTCCTGAAAATCAAAAGGTGGAAGAAGCAGGCAAGAAAGTACCGGCTTCAGCAAACTGATTATAGCATTTGAGTGCCGGATCAAAAATTGATGTTCGTTCAGCGCATCACGAATTATGATTCGTATCGCGGATCACAGAACTATGATTCGTATCGCGGATCACGAAATTGATTCGGACAACGGATCAAAGAATTATGATTCGGACAACGGATCAAAGAATTATGATTCGGATAACGGATCAAAGAATATGATTCGGACATTATCAGATAGCGAATGCTTTTTGTAACCTTTTGAAAGATTATCCTGTAACTGATATCAGAAAGAGGCTGCAAAAAGCATTTGCTTTTTATAGCGGGAAAAATAAACATTATGGAAGTTCCGACAAATACGAAACCCTTGCTCGACTTTGAAGCTGCTGCAAAACGGTTACATAAAATTATTAATCGCACACCGCTCACCTATAATAATAACCTCAGCCGTAAGTTTCACTGCGATGTGTACCTGAAACGGGAAGATTTACAGGTCGTACGTTCCTATAAATTAAGAGGGGCTTATAATATGATGAGCAGCCTGCCTGCAGAAGATCTTCAGCAAGGTGTTGTAACTGCCAGCGCCGGTAATCATGCCCAGGGTTTCGCATATTCATGCCGCAAACTTAATGTGAGGGGTGTAGTGTTTATGCCCATCATCACCCCAAATCAAAAAGTGTCACAAACAAAAATGTTTGGTGCGGAAAATATTGAGGTAAAGCTTGTCGGGGATACTTTTGACGATTGTGCTGTCGCAGCAAAACAGTATACAGAAGATAATGGGATGACTTTTATCCCCCCATTTGATGATTACCGCATCATTGAGGGTCAGGCCACGGTGGGCCTTGAAATTTTACAGGATAAATCGGATATCGATTTCCTCTTTATGCCGGTCGGTGGAGGAGGGCTCAGTGCAGGCGTTGGATCTTATTTTAAAACTTATTCACCCAAAACAAAACTCATTGGCCTGGAGCCGGAAGGGGCACCATCGATGCTCGCGGCATTTAAGCAGGGTCACCCGGTTACGCTCGAGAACATAGAGAGATTTGTGGATGGAGCTTCGGTAAAACGAGTGGGCGATCTGACCTATAGTATCTGTAAAGATGTACTGGACGGCATGCATCTTGTTCCGGAAGGAAGGATATGTTCAACCATTCTGCAATTGTATAATGAAGACGCCATTGTTGTTGAGCCCGCCGGTGCTATGTCCATTTCTGCACTGGAAGATTTCGCTGATCAGATCAGGGGCAAACAGGTTGTATGCATTGTAAGCGGAAGCAACAATGATATAGACAGGATGCAGGAAATAAAGGAACGTAGTCTTCAATACGAAGGTCTTAAACATTATTTCCTTATCCGGTTTGCGCAACGGCCCGGTGCTTTGAAGGAGTTCGTGAATCATGTGCTCGGGCCCGATGATGATATCACGAGGTTTGAATATATGCAAAAGCATAACAAAGAAACCGGACCCGCACTGGTAGGGATTGAATTAAAAAGCAAAAAGGATTATGAAGTTTTGCTGCTGAACATGCAGCGCTATCATATCACATTCACAGAACTGAATAAAAATGATAGCCTCTTCGGTTATCTTGTTTAGAGATACCTCTTCGGTTATCTTGTTTAGAGATGCGTGATCGGTTATCTTGTTTAGAGATACGTGATCGGTTATCTTGTATAACGATACCTGATCGGTAACCTTGTTTAGAAATACTTAATCGGTGATCTCGTTTGAGATATATATACATGATGAGTGGTGAGCCTTAAGGCGGTGCATGTTACACCACTCTTAGCTCACCACTCAACATTCACCACTACAGTCCTCACTTGTCATTTGCCGATCACCTGCTATTGGGTTTCACTTAAAATTTATCCCAGAACAGTTTTGTTGTTACAAGGTCTCCGCCAATTGCCTGGGAAGCCGAATTATAATTAGTTTCATTCAGGTTCTGTTCATTGAAAGGATAAGTATATCGTACCGGGATATCACTGATAGCTGATGCTGGTTTTACCAGGGTAGGAGCATCGAGTCTCCGCCAGTGAACCCACTCATCGAACGAGCGGAGGTACATTGCCAGCCACAGCTGTGTGCCGATCTTTTGTTTGTAGTTTCCGGCCGCAGAGGCATAATTGACCGCAGGACTCGCCAGGTAAGCCGATGCCTGGGCTGCGGTTCCACCCCAATATGTAATGGATGCTGTTACCCCGTTGTTGTAGTGCTGCCCCGCTGTGCCGCCCACGGTCATACCTCTTTCAACAGCCTCGGCCAATAAAAATTCTACCTCGGCGTAGTCCATCCATATACTTGGCAGATCAGCCTCCAGTGTCTTATCACTCATATGGGAGAAGTTGGCGAACGTGTTACCTGCACCATAAATTCCACCTGAATAGGTTCCATTCGGCCCCAGTGTAAACCAAAAAGGTCTTCTCGGATCATTCAATGTATTCATCACATTGATGATGGTATTTGACGGAACATAGTCATTGCGGTTGCTTTGCACGAGATTGGTCCAGATAGGATTTGTATTAGGCGGTGTGTTGGTATACTGAAAAAGGGCATTGTCAGCATTGGATTTAAAGACATTCGGTGCGGAAGCCTCGACCTCTTTTCTGGACCGCGGAAGGTCCACATCAGCCAGCAGTATCCCGAACCGGAGTCTTAGCGAATTCGCAAACTTAAACCAGGCCTCCATATCGCCATGGTAAAGTAAGTCAGCTGATCCAAAGCTATCACCGCTAACTTCCATACTGCTGATGGCGGCATTAAGGCTATCGAGCAATGAATAATAAACGTCCCGCTGAGCGTCATATTTTGGTGTTGTGTTCTCTATGTTTAACGCTTCCGAATAAGGAATATCGCCGAAGGTGTTTACCAGCACATAGTAGGCATGAGCTTTGGTAACCTTTACTATTGCCAGCCTGTTTTGTTTGGCAACTTTGTCCTCGTCAAGCAATGGGTTTTCAGCAGCTATTAAACCCTGAGCCTCCGAAAGATCTTTCAATACATCACGGTAGATGATGGTCCACCAGTTTTGTGGTATGTTCCGGTTACCAAGATCATACCTGCTCTCCTGCGGATAAGTGGTGGCTGACCAATACTGAACTATAAATTCGAAGACGTTATTGTTAACATTCGGTGTTGTCAGAATGTCTGTGAAGTTCTTTTGTGCGTTAGAAAACAACATGTCCCCGGGCACCACCAACGCTTGTTTTGAATTGGTGTTTAGCGTATGCATATCTTTCCGGCAACCGGAAAAAATGAGCATTGAAGCAATACATATGATTGGAAGAATTATCTTTTTCATACTTCGCGGTTTAAAATTTGAATCTCACATTGAAGCCATAAGTTCTGTACAGTGGATAGCTTCCAACCTGGAATCCCTGGATATTGCCGGAACTTCCTGTGTCTTCCGGATCTGCATCAGGAAGGTTTTTATGAACCATCCAAAGATTTCGGCCAAACAGGGAAACATCAATGCCCTTTACCGGTGCGAGGCGGTCTGTAACACGGGTTGGAATCGACCATGTCAGGTTTAGCTCTCTCAGCTTAATGAAGCTGGCGTCATAAACCACGCTTTTATTGGGGAAGTTGTTATAACCATAACCCCTGAGTCCTGTAAGTATTACACGCTGTGTGTTTTCTGTGCCATCTTCGAGAACGCCGGGGAATATGAGTCCGCCACCTTCTGCCAGCGAATTCCTGACAGGATTACCAAGATCATTAAGACCAGCCTGCGCCTGGTAAAGCCCGGTACCTTGTCCATACCACTGGTCGATTGAGTAAATAGATCCGCCCTGGCGACCATCAAACAAAAAGCTTAGTGAAAGATTTTTGTAGGTGATGATGTTGTTGATACCACCTACCCAGTCAGGATTAATGTTACCAATGATATTGTTTGTTGTCTGTGATACAAGATAGTAGCCATCGTCACCAACAACCGGGCGACCGGTTTTTTCATCATACACAAAATCATTACCCCTCAGGGTACCAAATGGCTGACCAACTGCGGCATTCAGTGTTACCCCTCCCTGGAACGATCCTATTACTATATTCTGTGTTCCACCTATCAGGCTTTTCACTTCGTTCCTGGTTCTTGTCCAGTTGGTATTGATGGTCCAGCTGAAATCATTGGTACGAATGGGCACCAGTGACAATGATACTTCCCATCCCCTGTTCTCAACATTACCTGCATTGATTATCCTCGTACTATAACCGGTAGAACCCGATACAGTGACAGGAATGATCTGGTCGACAGTATTTGTCTGATAGTATGTGAGATCAAGTGAAACCCGGTTTTTCAATACACTTAATTCCAGTCCGGCCTCATAGCTCCTTGTTCTCTCAGGTTTCAGGTCAGGATTTCTTCTTTGATTCGAAACTGAAAATAATGGGACACCTGCGTATGGCGTTGGCTGATCATAACTGTTAGTGGTATAATCCCAGGGAGCAGGACTACCTACCTCTGCATAATTAAGCCTGAGTTTTCCCTGGTTCAACCATGCCAGGTTTGGCAACAGTTTTGAAAATATAAAGCCACCGGAAATTGAAGGATAAAAATACTGGTTATTGCCTTCGGGCAAAGTGGACGACTTATCGGTCCTCGCTGTAAGATCCAATACCAGCATCTGGTTGTATGAAACAGTTGCGCCTGCAAATACGCCACCCACTTCAACACGCTGGTCCACTTCAGTTGGAGCGTTGATAGGATTTGCTGAATTAGATAACGCATATAATCCCGGAATGATCAGGCCTCCGTTGGTGGTGGCAAATATGGAATTGATATTATTCTGCCTCAGGTTACCACCAACCAGTGCCTTAAGATTTATTTTGTCAGTGAGGTTTTTATCAAAGTTGGCAATAAGGTCATAGTTGTATTCCCTGAATGTCTGGTTGAAACGGCTATAGCTGCCAATGTTCACAGATGCATAACCATCTCTTTCTTCCTGCAATTGATCATAGCTGTCAATAGATGCTCTTCCAAGTATATTAAGCCAGTCAGTAACCTTGTAATTGATGCTGGCAATACCAAACAACCTGAACCTGTTGTCATTTGAATAACTTTCATAACGGGTATAATATGGGTTATCCCAATATATCGGTCCGAGATCGTCCGGTGGGCCGGACATGTTCCAGGTTACATTATCCTTTGTCAGGTTCCATGCATCCTCAAGTTCCTTTACATCAACATTCATTTGCCACCATTGCCTGAAATGCGAGGAAAGGCTTCTCGCATCTCCATAACCGCTTCCATATCTGCCAACCCCTTTTACCTTCGAAAAATTCACTGTTGCATTCGCAGTCAGGTTACTCGTAATATTATAAGAAGCCTGCAAATTGATCATATCCTTTGATATCCTGCTGTTAGGCATGATTCCCTTATCATCAGTTCTTGTGTATCCAAGTTTGAATGTGCCCCTGTCCCCGCCACCATCAACAAATACACTCACATTAGAAGATACGGGGTTCTCAAAAAACGTTGTGGGATCGTTTGGAGCTGCAACATATGGAGTTGCTTTACCATAGCTGGGAAGTCTTGGATCAAAAGCGCTCCATTGATAAACAGATAAATTCGGATCAAACCTTGCTCCGAAAGAAGCATCTTCAGTAGTTGGAATAACGAGGTCGTCAACTCCATCTCCATTTGCATCAAAATAAAGAAAACGTTCATTAGGTGAAGGTGGTGAATCGGAGTAAGTATAATAGTCGGGGTCATAATATCCTCCGCCATATTCATGCTGATACTTAACCCAGGTAGACTTATCCATGCTTCCTGTTCCGCCGCCAACGTTCACGGTAACACCAAGACCACGTCTTCCTTTTTTAGTGGTGATTAGTATCACGCCGTTTGCGGCGCGTGAACCATACAGCGCCGTGGCTGCTGCACCTTTTAATACGTTTACAGACTCCACATCATCAGGATTAATATCCGCTGCTGCGTTACCATAATCAAATCCTCCGCGACCGTTCTGCTGGTTTGCAGTGTTGGTATTTGCATTGTTGGCAGGTACTCCATCTATAACAACCAGTGCCTGGTTCTCCCCGGTAATGGATTTGTAACCACGAAGAATGATGTTGGTGGAACCGCCCATAGTATTATTCTGCTTTATCTGCAGCCCCGCTACTTTGCCCGATAATGCATTGGCAAAATTGGTTGTCCGGACCTTGGTCAGTTCTTCTCCTTTCACCTGTTGAGCGGCATAAGGCAATTCATTTTTATTTCTTCTTAGTCCAAGTGCAGTAACCACTACTTCGGAGAGTGCGTCCGGACTTTCCATGGTGACCTCTACTATCGAAGAATTACCAATGGTTACATTTGTATCTTCAAACCCGGCAGCTGAAATAATCAGTACGGCACCCTGTGCTGCGTCGATGGTGAACCGACCTGCAGAATCAGCTGCAACTGCCGTATTAGTGTTTCGGATTTTTACGGTGGCAAATGGAACAGGATTTCCCAGGTTATCTTTCACCTGGCCCGTGATCTGGGACGACTGAGCGTTCACGTAGAGGCAAAGCAGTAGCGCCCCTACCAATGATAGAATTTTTCTCATGTTATTTAGTATTTTGTTTAGTTGCTTCTAGCTGGAGACCATCTACAATTTTTTATTCATTCACATTCATTCATCTGCACAATGTTTTAATTTTTGAAATTGAGTGTCCTTATCCGAAGGTGACGGACGTTGCTGTGGTTATGTGTTTTGACTGAAGAGTAGTAGTGAATCTGTCGTTATACGGAGTAATGTAGAGGGGGAGTATAGGTTAGACAAGCTGTATCGCCAAGCTGCTGCATAAACTTATCAAATTGTTAAGAATAATGACAAACGAACCATCACTCATTTATGCTGTTAATAATTCCGAACGGTGACGACCTGACCACGAACAGATGATCGGCCGGAATCGCCTGAGCCTTAAATCCTGAATTGATTTGAACCTGGTGCTAACGTAGATTACCTGATTTTATATCTCATCTTTTCAGCTGTGCCCTGCCATAATTTGCACAGCAAATATGCAGCCCGCCGGTTTCGATAAAAATCTGCCATTAATGTGCATGTTTATCAACGAAAATGTGATCGGATTTGTGGAAAATTATGCGGCACAATTCGTATTAATTGAATATTATTCCGTATTTTCATATGCTTGCTTGCTATGTTTCTTGATGCCTGTATGAAGAATTGACTATTTCATTGAATATTATCAAACCAAAAATTAATCAACGATGGCGAGCAACATGGGTTTGTATTCCCCCGAATTTGAGAGGGACGCATGTGGTATTGGATTCGTAGCCAATATCAAGGGTAATAAGTCTCACCAAAATGTTTCCGATGCTTTAACTGTCCTGGAGAACATGGAACACCGCGGCGCATGCGGTTGTGAAAGCAATACCGGGGATGGAGCCGGCCTGATGATTCAGACGCCGCACGAATTTTTCTTCGATGAATGTATAAAACTGGGCGTCCATCTTCCTTCCTTCGGAAAGTATGGCGTTGGAGTTATATTCTTTCCCCGTGACATACGACTCCGCGAAGAATGCCGGGATATATTTAACAGGTCAGCCGAGAAATTAGGACTGGAAATACTTGCCTACCGGAAAGTTCCGGTAAACACCGATGGCATCGGTGCAACCGCACTTTCGGTTGAACCGGAGATGGAACAGGTTTTCATTGCCTGTCCTGATCATATTACCAACCCGGACGATTTTGAAAGAAAGCTTTTCATACTCCGTAACTACGCCACGCACACCATCGTTAACACGGTAAAGAAAGACCAGATAGGTTTTTATGTTGCCTCACTTTCATATAAAACGGTAGTATACAAAGGTCAGCTCACCTCCATGCAGGTCAGGAACTATTTTCCTGATCTCAGCAACAAGAGGGTAGTGTCGGCTTTTGGCCTTGTGCATTCCCGGTTCGCGACCAACACCTTTCCATCATGGAAGCTGGCGCAACCGTTTCGTTTTATAGCGCACAATGGTGAAATTAACACCCTCCAGGGTAATATCAACTGGTTAAAAACCAGTGAAAAAGGGTTTATTTCCCAATTCTTTTCGAAAGAAGAAATGGACATGCTGCTTCCGATTGTAACGCAGGGACAATCAGATTCAGCCTGTCTTGATAATATTATAGAATTGCTGGCCCTCTCAGGCAGATCCCTGCCGCATGTGATGATGATGCTGATACCTGAAGCGTGGGATGGTAATGAGCAAATGCCTCCGCTAAAGAAAGCATTTTATGAGTTTCATGCATGCCTCATGGAGCCCTGGGACGGTCCGGCATCTATTTCATTCACCGATGGAAAGATCATCGGTGCGACACTTGACCGGAACGGATTAAGGCCATCCCGGTATTGCGTTACCTCGGATGACCGGGTCATTATGGCTTCGGAGACCGGCGTGTTGCCGGTTGATCCGTCCATGATCATTGAAAAAGGCCGTCTGCAGCCGGGTAAAATGTTTGTGGTTGATATGGAACAGGGCCGGATCATCAGTGATGATGAACTGAAGAACTCCATCTGCTCACAAAAGCCATATTCTGAATGGCTCAATAAATATAAGATCAGGCTGGAAGAGTTGCCGGAACCAAGGGTATTGTTTACTCACCTTGAACACGACCAGATCTTCAAATACCAAAAAGCATTTGGTTATTCTACCGAGGACCTGGATACCATTATCGCACCTATGGCCACAGATGGCAAAGAGCCAATCGGATCCATGGGCACAGATATTCCGCTGGCAGTGCTCAGCGACCAGCCCCAACATCTGACCAGTTATTTCAAACAACTGTTTGCACAGGTAACCAATCCGCCTATCGATCCTATACGGGAGCGCCTGGTAATGTCGCTTGCCACTTTCGCGGGTAACAACGGCAACCTTTTGCAGGAAGATCCCCTGGCCAGCCATTGCGTCGCCCTGCAACACCCGGTGCTTACCAATCATGAACTGGAAAAGATCAGGAGTATAGATACCGGGATCTTCCAGGCAAAAACGCTTCAAACTTATTTCAGGGCCGATAATAAACCCGGCTCACTGCAGAAAGGTCTTGACAGGCTTTGCCGTTATGCCGTGGATGCGGTTGAAGATGGATTTGAGGTGCTGATACTTTCCGATCGTGCGATCGATTCGGATCATGCCCCGATTCCTTCACTGCTGGCTGTTTCAGCTGTGCATCACCACCTCATCCGCAAAGGACTGCGCGGGCAGGTGGGCCTCGTTGTGGAAGCCGGCGACGTTTGGGAGGTACATCATTTCGCCTGCCTGATCGCCTTTGGCGCGACAGCCATCAACCCATATCTCGCTATCTCTTCGATACGTGATATGAAGCTCAATAACAAGATCCAGACTACACTCGACACTGAAGAACTTAAGAAAAACTATATAAAGGCCGTCTGTGACGGATTGCTGAAAGTGTTCTCAAAAATGGGAATCTCAACACTCCAGTCTTACCAGGGTGCCCAGATATTCGAGATCATAGGTCTGAGCAAAGACGTGGTCAACCGCTATTTCACCGGTGCTATCTCAAGGATCGAAGGGATGGGGCTGGATGAAATTGCAAGGGAGACTCTGGCCAAACATTATTTTGCCTTTAGCCAGAAAGATGTGCCAAGTGATCGCCTTACCGTTGGCGGTATTTACCAGTGGAAAAGAAAAGGGGAGGTCCATCTGTTTAACCCGCAGACCATTCACCTGCTGCAATATTCCACCCGCAGCAACGATTATAACACATTCAAAAAATATTCAAAACTTGTTAATGAGCAGGGTGAAAAAGCGGTCACGCTGAGGAGCCTGTTCACTTTTAAACATAACCGTCCCTCGATTTCGATTGATGAAGTTGAACCGGCAGAAAACATCTATAAACGTTTTGCTTCAGGCGCTATGTCCTTTGGTTCAATCTCCTGGGAGGCGCATACCACGCTGGCCATTGCGATGAACCGGCTTGGCGGAAAAAGCAATACGGGTGAAGGCGGAGAGGATCCTATACGTTATGTAAAACTGGAGAACGGGGATTCTATGCGCAGTGCTATCAAACAAGTGGCGTCTGCCAGGTTTGGTGTAACAAGCCAGTACCTGACTGAAGCAGATGAACTCCAGATCAAGATGGCCCAGGGCGCGAAGCCGGGCGAGGGTGGTCAGTTGCCCGGGCATAAGGTTGACGAGTGGATCGGAAGAACACGGCACTCAACCCCCGGGGTCGGATTGATTTCACCGCCACCGCACCACGATATTTATTCGATTGAGGATCTTGCCCAACTCATCTTCGATCTCAAAAATGCAAACCGGAAGGCCCGTATCAATGTAAAGCTTGTTTCCAAAGCAGGCGTGGGTACCATTGCGGCAGGCGTGGCTAAAGCCAAGGCTGATGTGATCCTGATCTCCGGTTTTGACGGCGGAACAGGTGCCTCACCGGTAAGTTCAATAAAACATGCTGGTTTACCGTGGGAACTTGGCCTGGCCGAGTCGCACCAGACACTGGTTAAAAATAAATTACGCAGCCGGGTTGTTCTGCAGGCAGATGGCCAGATGAAAACCGGCCGTGATATTGCCATAGCAACCTTGCTTGGTGCAGAAGAATGGGGAGTTGCGACTGCCGCGCTTATCGTGGAGGGTTGTATAATGATGCGTAAATGTCATCTAAATACCTGCCCGGTTGGAGTAGCCACCCAGGATGCCGAACTCCGGAAACGTTTTACGGGAGATGCTGATCATGTGGTAAACTTCTTCAAGTTCATCACCCAGGAACTCAGGGAAATCATGGCTGAGCTGGGCTATAGAACCGTCACGGAGATGGTTGGACAGGTTGAAGGACTCGAACTCCGGGAAAATATCAATCACTGGAAGTATAAAAAGCTTGATCTCGCTCCGATCCTTTACCGCGAACCGGAGTCAGACAATACCGGCTTGTACAACATGGAAGAGCAGGACCACGGTATTGACGCTGTGCTGGACTGGAAACTCCTGGAAGCAGCAAAACCTGCCATCGATAACCGGGAAAAAGTCAAGGCTTCCTTCCCAATAAGAAACACTGACCGTACCGCGGGAACCATCCTGAGTAATGAGATCACCAAAAAATACCACGCCGAGGGCCTTCCTGAGGATACTATTCATTTCAAATTCACAGGAACCGCGGGTCAGAGCTTTGGCGCATTTAACACCAAAGGGGTAACCCTGGAGCTGGAAGGTGATGCCAATGACTATTTCGGTAAGGGACTTAGTGGAGCAAGACTTATTGTTTATCCGCCAAAACAGGCGTCCTATGTTCCTGAAGAAAATATCCTAATCGGTAACACCGCATTTTATGGCGCTACCTCCGGCGAATCGTTTATCCGGGGTAAAGCCGGCGAAAGGTTTGGTGTACGTAACTCGGGCGCAAGCGTTGTAGTAGAAGGTGTGGGCGATCATGGTTGTGAGTATATGACCGGTGGACAAATAGTGATACTGGGTGAAACCGGTAGGAACTTTGCGGCCGGTATGAGCGGTGGAATCGCTTATGTGTACGATGTAAGAGGTCGTTTCAGTGAGATGTGTAATATGGAGATGGTTGACCTTGACCCGCTTAATGAGGATGACGTAAGGGATCTTGAAATATTGCTCCGTAAACATTTTGACTATACCGGAAGTACCGTGGCAAAGTTTGTTCTCGATGATATCGAAAATCAAACCAGGAACTTCATCAAAGTTTTCCCAAGAGATTACAAGAAAGTGCTGGCGTCCAGGGTACTGGAACCAGTGATGAAGTAAGCCATTTCAGCAAACAATCAATATCAAATATCAATTTTTAAAGATCAATAATAATGGGAAAGCCAACCGGATTCTTAGAGTATAACCGTGAACTCCCGGCCAAGCGTCCTGCAAAGGAGCGCCTGAACGACTATAACGAGTTTGTGGAAAGATATTCTGAACCAAAGCTGAATCAGCAGGCTGCGCGTTGCATGGACTGTGGAATTCCTTTCTGTCATAGTGGATGCCCCCTGGGAAACATTATACCTGAATTTAACGATGCAGTGTACCGCCAGAGTTGGGAAGAAGCTTATGATATCCTGTCGTCCACAAACAATTTCCCCGAGTTTACCGGGAGAATTTGTCCTGCACCATGTGAAAGCGCTTGTGTTTTGGGGATTAATCAGCCAGCCGTAGCGATTGAAGAAATCGAAAAACATATCATTGAGATCGCTTTCGACAAGGGTTTTGTGAAGGCAAAGGAGCCAAAAGTGAGAACTGGTAAGAAGATTGCCGTGATAGGTTCCGGTCCTGCTGGTATGGCCGCTGCTGCACAGCTTAATTATGCCGGCCATAATGTTACCGTATTCGAACGCGATGACGCGCCAGGCGGTTTGCTTCGTTATGGCATCCCTGATTTCAAACTTGAAAAATGGGTTATTGACCGTCGTATCAAATTAATGGAAGAAGAAGGCATAGTGTTCAAATGCAATGCAAATGTAGGTGTTAACGTAAGGATCAATGATCTGCTGCGTGAGTATCACTCCATCGTGCTTGCAGGCGGATCTACTATTCCCCGCAACCTTGATATACCCGGCCGGGAACTTAATGGCGTGCATTTCGCCATGGATTTTCTTACGCAGCAAAATAAGCGGGTCTCCGGCAGACAGGTGAATACTGCAGATATTATGGCAACAGGCAAAAACGTCGTCGTTATCGGGGGTGGTGATACAGGCTCAGATTGTGTCGGTACCTCTAACCGCCACGGTGCAGTTTCGGTTACCCAGTTTGAGCTGCTGCCAAAACCTCCTGATTCCCGGACTCCATTCATGCCATGGCCAACTTATCCCATGGTACTCAAAACATCATCTTCGCATGAGGAAGGCTGTGAAAGAGAATGGGCAATCGCTACAAAAAGGTTTGTAGGAGATGAGAACGGAAACCTCAAAGCTGTAGTGGTCGTAAACCTGGAATGGAAGCTGGGGGAGGATGGCCGACCTGCGCATTTTGCAGAAGTGCCCGGTTCTGAAAAGGAAATCCCCTGCGAACTGGCTCTGCTCGCGATGGGCTTTGTTCATCCGCAGCATGAAGGCATGATTGCTGAACTTGATGTAGAGCTTGACAACCGTGGTAATGTAAAAGCCAGCGAAAGAAACTACCAGACAAACATACAGAAGATCTTCACCGCCGGCGATATGCGCCGCGGGCAGTCACTCGTGGTATGGGCTATCAGTGAAGGAAGAGAATGTGCACGAAAGGTGGATGAGCATCTTTCCGGATATTCTCTGCTGGAAAGAAGGGACACCAGTGTGATTACGTATTAAGGAGAAGGGACACCAGTGTGATAATCTGGTAAATCAAATAACAACAGCTTATAACTGGTATGGGCAACGCTTCCCAACGGTAATCAATACGCGATTTAATATTATGCAATAAAAAAGCCCTCCCGCACCTGCGGAGGGCTTTTTTATTGCATAATATTTTTTATAATACTATCGTGTTTGATACATCTCCAGAGCTCATTATACCCGAGCGGCACGATCACCTGAATCGATTCAAAATTTAAATCTGAGTTTTCTTTTCCGGATTTTAAGGAAGTTTGGGAAAAATTTCCGGCATTTTTTACGCTCATTCCTGAAAAATTGTGCCTTTTTTAAAAATCTTTTTCACATTTTTTATTTTTGAATGTGAATTGGCGGCCCCAAAACATCAATTAAATTACTGAAATTCATATATTTAAACACAATCTAACAATTCCTGAAGTGATCATGGTAGCTTTGTGTAAAATGTACTAATTGTTACAACTTATCCAATAAATCGTTATTATTGTATTAAGATATTCAAATTGTAAATATTTTAATATTTAACTAAAACAACAAGGTATGAGCAAATTAACTTTCAAACAGGTAGCGCCTTTTCTTGTGCTATCGGTAGTGGCAATCATTGCCATTTTTATTCCTTCACTTCCGGATTTTGTAGATGAAAAAGGTGTATATGATAAGGCAGATATTGCCTGGATCATTGTCGCCACCGCTCTCGTGTTTCTCATGACTCCCGGCCTCGCATTTTTCTACGGGGGAATGGTTCACAGAAAAAATGTAATCTCCACCATGATCAAGAGTGTTGCCGCAGCAGGTGTGGTGAGTGTGCTCTGGGTGGTGGTTGGCTTCAGCCTCGCTTTTGGTGATTCCATGGGCGGATGGATCGGTAACCCCTCAACAAACCTTTTCTTTAAAGGTGTTGCATCAGGCGAACCCTGGGGCACCATTCCTAAATCACTATTTGCTGTTTTCCAGCTTATGTTTGCCATCATTACTCCTGGTCTCGTTGTAGGCGCTGTTGCCGAGCGGATCAAGTTTACCTCTTATATCCTCTTTATTGCTTTATTCAGCCTGCTCGTTTACGCACCTTTGGCGCACTGGACCTGGCACCCTCAGGGACTTCTTTTCACAATGGGAGTTCTTGACTTTGCAGGTGGTACAGTCGTTCACATCTCCGCCGGTTGCGCTGCCCTTGCAGGTGCCATGGTATTAAAACGCCGTAAGGTGCATATGGAACACAGGGAAATTCCACCAGCCAACATTCCATATGTTTTGATCGGTACCGGTCTCCTGTGGTTCGGATGGTTTGGTTTTAACGCCGGTTCTGCACTTGGTGCAAACAGCCTGGCCGTTTCTGCCCTCTTCACTACCAACACTGCTGCTGCTGCTGCAGGTCTCAGCTGGATGTTCTTCGATGTATTGCGCGGTAAAAAGCCATCTGTACTCGGATTCTGTATCGGTGCTGTAGTTGGTCTTGTAGCCATTACTCCAGGCGCTGGTTTTGTAGCTATCCCTCAAAGTATCACTATCGGTGTAATAGCAGCCATTGTTTCCAACATAGTTGTTTACTACAAACAAAAATCAACCCTCGATGATACGCTGGATGTATTCCCCTGTCATGGTGTTGGTGGTATTGTAGGTATGCTGTTAACCGGTGTGTTTGCCACTAAAGCGGTAAACGGGGCAGGTGCTGATGGCCTGTGGCTCGGTAACGCCGGCTTTCTGTGGACCCAGGTAAAGGGTATGTTGATCGCAGTCGGATTCAGTTTCGTAATGTCTTATATCATCTTCAAATTCATCAATTTCCTTCAACCAATGCGCGTCTCTTCTGAAGACGAGGAACTTGGTCTTGATGCTTCTCAGCATAACGAGAAATACCTGCAGGGTCATTTACTCGTAACGACCAACGGAAAATCAGAAATGACCGAAACTGAAATAGAAAAAGGCACAGTATATACATCTTAAACTTCTGATACAAGCTTAAGACACACTGCACCTTTTTCATTACACTTAAATACAATAACAATGTTAAGAAAATTCATTGTACTAGCCATAGCTATGTCCGGGTATTACCATATTTCTGCCCAGGATTCCACAATCGTTGAAGAGAAACCAAAACCGATAATTACAGGATCGCTTGATGCCTACTACCGGTATAATTTCGCTAATCCTAAAAATGATCATCTAAACAACTTCACCAGCTTTACCAATTCGCACAATTCTTTTGAACTTGGTATGGCTTCTATAAAACTTGAACACACCATCGGAAAGGTGGGTGCGGTTATAGATCTGGGTTATGGTCGCAGAGCCGCTGAGTTTTCTTATCCCTATCAAACAGAAAACACTTCGATGATGGCCATTAAACAGGCCTATCTTACCTATTCTCCAAGTTCGGCAGTTAAGTTCACTTTCGGAAGCTGGGCTACGCATGTAGGTTATGAACTGGTTGATGCTTATCTCAACCGTAAC
This sequence comes from Flavitalea antarctica, assembly GCF_054461535.1. Lineage (NCBI taxonomy): Bacteria > Pseudomonadati > Bacteroidota > Chitinophagia > Chitinophagales > Chitinophagaceae > Flavitalea > Flavitalea antarctica. The sequence goes on along the minus strand of NZ_JBTLQG010000016.1, from coordinate 87,217 downwards.
TATAGCATGAGTTATATGTTCTCCTATGGTCCATTCTTTCACACAGGTCTGAAGGCTGATATCAGCCTGGGTGGTAAATCTGCTTTTATGGTGGGTGTTACCAATCCAACAGATCTGCGTAGCGCCACTAACATGCCTAAAATGTTCGTCGGTCAGTTTTCAACCGGCTCCAGGGATGATAAACTTAAAGCATGGGTGAATTTCCAGGGTGGCAAATTTGCTGAAGACGGTCGTCTGACACAGGGAGATCTTGTACTTACTTATGCTTTAGGCGACAAGTTCAGCCTCGGATACAACGGTACTGTACAATCAAGAAGCGGTAAAGATTCTACCGGTAAATGGAGTGATGCCAGTGCCTGGTGGGGTTCTGCACTGTATCTTAACATAGATCCGGTTAGCTGGTTCGGAATGACCGTTCGCGGGGAATACTTCGATGATAAAAAAGATATTCTTGGTTTCAATACAGCCATCTTCGTACCAACACTTACATTCAACTTCAAGGTCGACAACCTGACTATCATGCCTGAGTTCAGATTCGAAGGCGCGAGAGATCCGTTGTATATCAAAAATTCCGGCGACAATACCAAGTCAACCGGTAGTTTTATATTGGGCGCAGCATATCATTTTTAAACTTGCTCATTACCATCTCCATGCCCAACAAGATGGGGAGAAGGCCCGGTTCGCCGGGCTTTTTTGTGCCCGTTAGCCAGGTAATTGCACTTTAGTAAGTGCAGGCTGAGCCTATATCCGGCAGAACCAGCGCTTCATAATGAGGGTGAACATATCAGACAGAATTTCTTCCGGCGTTTATGATCCCGAAAGAACATCTTATAATAAGTTTTTCGTAGCTCTCGCGCAAAGGCGTGGTCTTCAACTTTTCCTCATATTCCCTGATACGACCGACCGCATATTGTTGGATAGTCGTTAGCGGCAGCACTATGCGTTCCCTTACCTGGATAGACAACTGTTCAACAGGATAATCGGCCATCAGCTCCGCCTTACCCGACAGCATAAAGATGTATTTTTTTGTCAGTTCGTACTCTTCGTAGATGCGGTTCCAGATCTCACCATATTGAGGATGTGATGAAAGATATTCGGTCAAAGGGAAATAACATTTTTTCATCGACATCTCACAATTGTCCAGCAGCGTCTTGAAAAACAATGAATCGTTGTACAGCTTTTTCAACTCCGGCATCTTCCCGATCTTTTCCAGTTGCTGCAGAGCAGACCCTACACCATAATAACCAGTTACATTTTGTTTCAGCTGGCTCCAGGCGCCGACGTAAGGAATCGCTCTCAGATCTTTCAGGTCAAGTTTATTCGAAGCACCGCGTTTGGTCGGCCGGCTACCGATATTGGTCTGACCGTAAAACTTGATGGGACTTATATTGGACAAATAATCAAGAAAGTCCGGGTGATTTTTTAATGCAGTATAAGCCTTGAAACTCTCGCCTGCCAACTCTTCAAGCAGGTCGTGCTCATCGTCGCGCAGGGTAATGCTTCGTGTTGAGAACAGATCGTTGCTTATACCTGCATGGATCAGTTGCTCCAGGTTGTATTGAGCAGAATCAGTGGTCCCAAAGTTGGAACTTACTGTTTGTCCCTGGATCGTTAACTGAATTTCTTCATTCGAAATGTTCCTCCCCATGGACGCGTAGAATTTGTGTGTCTTACCACCGCCCCGCGCAGGAGGACCTCCGCGGCCATCGAAAAACACAACGTCTATACCATGCTCGCGGGAGATTTGAGTGAGTTCTTCTTTGGCCTGGTAGATGCTCCAGTTGGCCATAAGATAACCACCATCCTTTGTTCCATCCGAAAAACCCACCATGATGGTTTGCTTCATGTTCCGGTTCTTAAGATGTGCCCTGTAAGTCTCGTTCCCGTACAGGGTACTCATGATACCAGCTGCCTGCTGCAGGTCGTCTACGGTTTCGAACAACGGAACGATATCAACCGGTAAAGAGTCCTTTTGCCATCCTGATAACAGGAAAAGCGCATATACTTCAATTACATTCAGGGCAGTATTGCACTGGCTGATAACATAACGGTGGCAACCTTCTATACCATTATATTCCTGTATGTCTTTTACCGCGGCGACAGTCAGTAGGGTGTCCTTGATGATGTCTTCGTATAAATCCGGGTTCGCTTTTCCAGCGACTGAGGTCAGAATATTGATTTTTTCCTCTGCTGTTTTCTTACCATAATCTTTTGGAAGAATATCTTCTTTTTCTGCAATCTCCTCAAACACCTTGTTGTGTACCGAACTTTCCTGCCTGATATCCAACGAAGCAAAGTGTAAACCGAATACATGCACCTTGCTGATAAGATTGTCCACCAGGTGCTGGAACAGACTGTTATGTTGATGGATCACGATATTCCTGATCTCATACAGTGGATCAAGAATTCCTTTTTTTGTAAGGTTTGTACGATGACCCGGTATAAATATATTACTGTATAATTGTTTTTCGAGATCGGCCAGTATTGTGTCGACCCCTTTGAAAGTGAGTCTGCGCTTAAGTCTGCGTACGTCCAGGTAATAACATTTAATGATGCTCTCTCTCAGCGAGTGAGCCACTTTAAGCGTGGTGTCCACACGGACGTTCGGGTTTCCGTCACGGTCACCTCCGGGCCAGAAGCCCATCACTATGATAGGATTATCGGGCGGGATAGCCTGCGGAAACTGGTTATTTATAAAGGAGATGATTTTGCCTGCGGCGTTATAGAAAATATTTTCCAGGTACCAGATAAGGCTTACGGCCTCATCAAAAGGAGTTGGTTTCTGCTTGTTGAAAAAAGGTGTCTTACCAAGTTGCTGCAGGTACATGTTGATCTGGCTCGCATTGTTTTCAGCCAGGCCTTTTGCGAGATCATTGATGATACCAAGCACTGAACCAGGATAAAACTGGGTGGGGTGGGCAGTCAGTACGATGCGGATAGAGAAGTCTTTCAACTTGTCTGCAAACTTTTCCTGCTTGTTTGTTTGCAGAATTTCAGATTCCAGATGTTTCAGGGTACCTACTCCACCCATATCGTTTACTTCCTTAAAAGCAGCGTCTTCCAAAGCATCAAATAATACCACCTGTCTCTCCACATATTGAATAAATCTGAACAACAGATCGATCTTATCTTTTTCGTTGATCATCGATGTGTACTTCTGAAAAAACTCTTCCACGATGGCCGTGGGGCTCATTTTCTTTTTATAGGAGTCCTCACAAAAATTGAGAAACAGCGATAACATGATACCTGTTTTCTCAATGCGGTGAAAGGGCAAAGAGGTGAACAGGCTGTTATACAACTGGAATTTGATCCCCACATAATTCTTAAATTGCTGAAGGCCTCTTGATGACTGGTGATCCATGATTATTGTTTAACGAAAAGTTCATGTAAACTTACGACACACAATGGAATGTTCATTCGGTGTCGGGTCACGAAAACAAAATAATGATGAACAGATGACGAATAAAATTTTTGGCTGATAGCAGACTTGATGAGATAAACAAAAAACTAACGCTTGTTATTTCAGAAAGGCGTATTATCTTCGGCACCTGTTCATGATGAGCCAGCATTTTCATATCGACTCTCTCACGGGCGCTACTGGTGTAGCATCTTCCATTATTATTACAATTACAACCCGTTAAGGGTTGCATATTTCCATATCATCCACTGGGCCCCTGGCTGTTCTCTGATCGAATCAACGATTATTCCCTTCAACTTAATACTAAATTCCCTATATGCAGGTTCTTAAATTTGGCGGCACTTCAGTAGCCAATGCGGAAAATATCAATAAGGTCACCGCTATTGTTCAGCAATTGATTTCAGAACAGATCATCCCGGATCAATCTCCTTCCCAGGTTCCGGTGGCAGGTGAAACCCCAAAAACCGTAAAGTGTATCCTGGTTCTTTCAGCCTTCGGTGGCATAACAGACATATTGATCGGAGCAGGTAAAGCCGCTGCTGCAGGTGATGAAACATATAAAGACAAGTTGGTTACCGTGGAACAAAGGCATCTTGATGCAGTCAAGACATTGTTACCCGTCGATAAGCAGAGCGGTGTTCTGAGCCTTGTAAAAACCATGTGTAATGAACTGGAAGATATCTGTAACGGTGTTTACCTGCTTGGCGAACTCTCCGCACGTACCCTTGACCGGGTGGTCAGCTATGGCGAATTGATCTCTTCCCGGATTGTTGCTGCAAAACTTACGGCACTTGGTATCAGCAACGAATGGAAAGATTCACGTCAGCTGATTGAGACAAATTCTGCCTTTGGTGCAGCAACTGTAGATTTTCCGGCCACAAATAAAAAGGTTAAGGATTACCTCCAGGTGGCAAAAGCAGCGGTTATTGTTGCTCCCGGATTCATTTCATCAGACAGCCATGGTGCAACAACCACGCTCGGGCGCGGCGGTTCTGATTACACAGCGGCCATACTGGCCGCAGCTGCCGACGCCGAAAAAGTAGAGATCTGGACAGATGTTTCCGGTATGATGACGGCCGATCCGCGCATCGTGCTCAACGCGAAAGTGATCAGCGAGATCTCTTACCAGGAAGCCATGGAACTATCGCATTTCGGGGCAAAAGTGATCTATCCGCCAACCATTCAGCCGGTAATGGCGAAGAGCATACCGGTTTGGATAAAAAATACCTTCGCCCCGGCTGATCCGGGTACATTGATTGAAACTTCAGCAAGTAATAATGGAAAAAATATTCGCGGGATATCCAGTGTCAATAATGTAGCACTGCTGAGCCTCGAGGGAAGCGGTATGGTTGGTATACCCGGATTTTCAAAGAGATTGTTCGAGGCTTTGGCCAACGAACAAATCAATGTGATCCTGATCACCCAAAGTTCATCCGAACATTCGATCTGTGTGGCCATCGATGAAGTTAATGCCGTAAAGGCCAAGCTGGCGGTTGACAAGGCTTTCACGTTTGAGATCGAAACCCGCAAAGTGGAGCCGCTTGTGCTTGAACTCGGCCTTTCCATCGTGGCACTTGTTGGAGATAATATGAAGAGCCACCCCGGCATCAGTGGCAAGATGTTCAGTGCCATGGGCAGGAACGGCGTAAACGTCCGCGCAATAGCACAGGGGTCATCGGAGAGAAATATATCGGCCGTTATTGCAGCGGCCGACGTCAAAAAAACCATCAACGTTCTTCATGAAGACTTCTTCGAAACAACATATAAGCAGCTAAACTTATTCATTGCAGGCGTGGGCAATGTTGGGAGCCGGTTGATCGCCCAGCTAAAACAGCAACTCGCTTACCTGCAGCAACATCTTCGGTTGCAGGTTCGCGTTATAGGACTGGCTAACAGCCGCAAAATGGTGTTTAATGACGAAGGGATTCCGTTGGGCGCCTGGAAAGAAGCGCTTGAAAACGGTCAGCCAATGCAGCTGGATAACTTCATCAATATCATTCATTCTAAAAACCTCCGCAATTCCGTTTTTGCTGATGTAACTGCGAATGATGTGCTGGCAACCAGGTATGATCAGCTGTTGCAGAAAAGCATATCCGTAGTTGCCTGTAACAAGGTAGCCTGCTCCTCATCCTACGAGTATTATCGCAAACTGAAGGACCTGGCCAGTGATTTCAACGCCCATTTTCTCTTTGAAACAAATGTTGGCGCAGGACTTCCGGTGATAGGAACATTAAACGACCTGTTGAGAAGTGGTGATACGGTAAACCGGATCGAGGCAGTATTGAGTGGTACCCTGAATTTTGTGTTTAATCATTACAATGGTGAAAAATCATTTGCAGACGTCGTTAAACAGGCACAGGACGAGGGTTATACAGAACCTGATCCAAGACTGGACCTGAGTGGTACAGATGTGATGCGCAAAATAATGATCCTTGCCCGTGAAGCGGGCGAGCGCCTTGAAATGACTGATATCTCCAATAACTCATTCATGCCGGAATCCTGCATGCAGGGCGATGTCGATAATTTCTACAAAGAGATGGCGAAACATGAATCACATTTCAAAGCTTTATTTACAGCAGCTGCGACTGCCGGTAAGAAGCTTAAATTTGTGGCCAGCTATAAGGATGGAAAAGCAGCGGTAGGTTTACAACATATCGATCCACAGCATGACCTTTATCATTTATACGGAAAAGATAACGTGGTTTTGTTTTACACGAACCGTTATGTTGAACAACCGCTGGTAGTAAAGGGTGCAGGCGCAGGTGCAGAAGTTACTGCCTCAGGTGTGTTTGCAGACATTATTCGTGCGGCAAGAACATGATTGCTTTTACCACGCAACCTGCAACCCTGGTATGGTTAGCAGGTTCACGCCGAAGTTTTACCGGATAATCGCCGGGTGACAAGTTCTACCACCAAAACAATTATGAACGGATGAAATATGTAAAAGTCGCCGCACCTGCCACTATAGCAAACCTGGTTTGCGGATTCGACATTTTAGGTTTAGCACTGGAGGAGCCCTGCGACATTATGGAATGTGCGTTAAATGACGACGGCATAATCAGGATCAGGCACAATGATGAATACAATCTGCCGCTTGAACCAACAAAAAATGTATCGGGCGCAGCGCTACTTGCACTTATGCAGGAGTGCACTGACAAGCCGGGTTTTGATCTCACCATAACCAAAAATATCAAACCCGGAAGCGGCCTGGGATCCAGCGCAGCCAGCTCAGCAGGTGCAGTGGTTGCTGCCAATTTTTTGCTGGGTAACCGCTTCTCCAATGAGGACCTCGTGCGGTTCGCGATGCACGGGGAAAAACTGGCTTCCGGTGTAAAACACGCAGACAATATAACACCATGTATTTATGGAGGGGTTACACTGGTCCGGTCAATATTCCCGCTCGATATCATACCCCTTGCTTCTCCAAAGCTTTATGTGACCGTGGTACATCCGCAGATAGAAGTGAAGACTTCCGATGCAAGGCAAATACTTCGTAAGGAGGTATTGTTGAAAAACGCTATCAGGCAATGGGGAAACATAGCGGGGCTGGTCGCAGGGTTTATGAAAAATGATTTTGACCTTATCGGGAGGTCACTCGAAGATGTGATCATTGAGCCCGTCAGATCTATTCTTATCCCTGGTTTCGATGAAGTTAAAAAAACATGTAAGGAAGCAGGTGCCCTGGGTGGGGGAATCTCTGGTTCAGGACCATCAATCTTTATGCTTAGTGTTGAAAAGGAGACTGCTGAAGCGGTAGAGGGTATCATGTCAGGAATTTATCAGCGCATAGGTATCGAATACAAGACATATGTTACTACCATAAATAGCTCGGGCGTACGACTTATTGTTTAAATGGTCTCTAAAGCAGGAATGTGCTTTAAAAACAACGGGGTAAAACAAATTAAAAAAAGTATAAGTTAATACCAGTCATGTTATATTATAGTACGGGTAAACAGGCGCCAAAAGTGGATTTCAGGGAAGCGACTATCAATGGACAGGCGCCCGACAAAGGGTTATATTTTCCTGAGTCGATCCCAATGCTTTCACAGGATTTTCTGAATAATTTTTCGGGGATGTCAAAAGCTGATATCGCTTTTGAAGTAATGAAACCATATGTAGGTGGTGCAATTCCTGTGGACATTCTTCGTGCCATCGCAGCCGAAACTGTTGACTTCGAATTTCCACTGGTTAAGATTTCTGAAAATATTTCTTCCCTTGAATTATTCCACGGACCAACGCTTGCTTTTAAAGATGTTGGGGCAAGGTTTATGAGTCGTTGCCTTGGGTATTTTGCAAAAACATTGAATAAACAAATCACCGTACTGGTGGCAACATCAGGAGATACCGGCGGAGCTGTTGCAGCCGGGTTTGCAGGTGTGGAAGGGGTAAACGTAGTGATTCTCTATCCATCAGGTAAGGTGAGTAAGGTCCAGGAACTGCAACTGACCACATGGGGGGGCAATATCACAGCCCTGGAAGTAGATGGCAATTTTGATGATTGCCAGCAAATGGTGAAACAGGCTTTCGCAGATGGATCGATAACAGGCAAACTGTTTTTAACATCTGCCAATTCGATCAATGTAGCCAGGTGGTTACCACAACAATTATATTATTTCTTTGCCTTGCAACAATGGAAAGAGATTCAGCCACCTGTTATCTCAGTGCCATCCGGCAATTTCGGTAATATTTGCGCCGGGCTGCTCGCCAACAAATCGGGTCTGCCTGTCAGTCATTTTGTTGCAGCATGTAACGCCAATGACACAGTGCCGGATTATTTCAATACGCAAGAGTATCATCCAAAAAAGGCTGTACCAACTATAAGCAATGCAATGGATGTTGGTAACCCCAGCAACTTTGTTCGTATACTCGAAATGTTCAATAACAACTTCGATGATTTATCGTCAAAAGTTTCTGCTTATAGTATTTCAGATGACGAAACAGCCGAAACGATAAAACAGGTTCAACTCGAAAAAAATTACCTGCTTGATCCGCATGGAGCAGTCGCTTATCTTGCCCTGCATAAATACCTGAATTCAGGTTCCGCAAACTCCAAAAACGGAACAAACGTTATCCAGGCCGGCATGATACTGGAAACGGCGCATCCTGTAAAATTTTATGACGTAGTTGAGCCGATCATCAATAAAACTATTGATCTGCCCGCCGCGATAAAAGCAATTTCCGGTAAACAAAAAGCATCCATTCTGATCGATAACGACTACAATAAGTTTCATAGCTACCTGCTTGGCCTTAGTTGAGAAACCTGATATTAAGAATGCGTGGGCATTTTAACGCTGACGTTGCGGTGGGACCCCGGATAATCAGTCGCAGGGGAACAGCATGACGTGTTTTCGGTAATAGAAAACACCTATTGATTAAAATTTGTAGGCATCTGTATCTCATAAATTGCGGGTTCAACCCCTGCCGTTTTGAAGTAGAGCAGATTATGAGTAGGTTTGAAAGCCTCTAACCCACTATTCCCATGCGTGTCATCTTATTCCTGCTTTTGCTGGTTGTAGCAGAGCTAGTGTCTGCCAAGGATAAACCCCAGATTTCCCCGGAGCCATCCTGGTTGTACCGTATCACCCCGGATCTTACCAAACAGGCCGATCCAAAAAAAATCAGCAACGGGTATTACCTCGAACTTTTCGATTCGCAGATCAATATTCGGAAACAGACAAGTTATGTCCATTATATCAGGAAGATCGTCAATGAATCAGGCATTCAAAACGCTTCAGAAACCTCAGTAGAGTTCTCTCCCGAGTACGAAACGCTGACTTTTCATTACATAAAAATTATCCGCGACGGGGCAGTGTTAAACCAACTGAAGCTTGATCAGATCAAGGTTATCCAGGAAGAAAACGACGTGGACCAGTACCAGTACAATGGCCTTAAAAGAGCCTTTATAATACTTAAGGATATCCGGAAAGGAGATCGCATTGAAGCAGCCTACTCGCTCACGGGCTTTAACCCGGTATTTGATGACAAATTCATACGCAGCATTGATTTTTCAAATGGTAATCCCATTCTGAATTATTTCCAGACCATAATCGGTGAGACCAATCGTAAATTAAATTTTACTTATTCGGGCGATTGCCCCAGGCCGTAGGAAATGATTAATGGAGATACTAAGATCTATCATTGGAACAATCCACCCGTGAGTCTGTGGGAGTCGACAGGCGGAACGCCCTCGTGGTTTGACCCATACCCTTATGTAACTGTCAGCCAGTTCAACAACTGGGGGGAAGTCGTAAACTGGGGGCTTGGCATCAACAATAATTATCAGTTCAATATTCCACCCGCATTAAAGACAAAAATCCAGGATTGGAGTAAGCAATCAAATGGAGATGAAAATGAATTTATCCGGCTGGCGCTGCGATTTGTCCAGGACGAGATCCGGTACCTGGGTCTCGAGATCGGTGTAAATACCCACAGGCCGCATTCCCCCGCAGAGGTTTTTAAAAATGGCTATGGAGATTGCAAAGACAAAGCGCTCCTGCTCGCCACCATTTTACGGCAACAAAATATTTCAGCTCACGCTGCGCTGGTGAACACAAGGATCAGGGGCCAGCTCATAAATAGTGCACCATCGCCTTATGGATTTGATCATGTGATTGTTGCTATTGAACGGGATGGTGGATATAACTATGTGGATCCCACACTGACATACCAAAGAGGGTCAACAATAACTAATTTTACACCGGCATACGAATACGCCCTGGTTTTAAAAGCCGGCGAAGCTTCACTGAGTAAAATCAGCAATGCCAGGTCAACAATTACAAGATCTGTTGAATGGCTAAAGGTAAACTTTGACGATACCAGTACTTTGACGGTCAATACCAGCTATAGCGGTGATCGGGCTGATGGTGTCCGCAGTTATTTTGCCACCACCAGTGCAAAAGATGCGTCGGATTCTTATCTCAGGTATTATTCGTCATTATTTGACGGTATACTTATGGCGAAGGACATCGAATTCACCGATGATAGTTTGAAAAATCTGATGGCTGTTAACGAGGCGTACAAAATACCGGTGATATGGAACGAGGATGAAAACAAGAAAAAATACTTTCTCACTTATGCAAAACTGATTGATGATATACTTACCGATCCTACCGGTAAATCAAATGCATATCCGCTCGCATTAACTTTCCCTGGTGAGGCGCATTATACATTAAAGATTGAAATGCCGGAAGCCTGGGACCTGGACACAGAGAATTTTCAAATCAAAAACGGCTCCTATGAATTCAATTTTAATGCTGTAGTCTCCGGTTCTCTCATCACCTTAAAATATTCAATCGTCACTTTGAGGGATTACATACCGGTTGAGGAAATTGGTCAGTTCAAAAAAGACTATAAACGAATTTCAAAAGCTTTACAATACCGTTTCAGCTATGGCGGGATGACCGGTAACGGAGATATCAAACCTGTGAGCGGTATCGGCTTTCCCGCGATAGGATTGAGTTTGCTGGCCGCGGGTATTGTATTTGTCATTTTCGCTTTGTACAACCGCAGCACGATTGACGTGCCCTTTGACCGTGATAACGGGTATCCGTTAGGGGGCTGGGTTATCGTTCTGGGCCTGACATTGATCATAAGAGTCGGGTACCAGCTTTATAGTTTATACCATGGAAGTTATTTTTCGGCTGAGGCCTATGCAAACTGGCAGTCTTTTGGACAAGGTTTTGTTTTCACCGTAATGTTTGAACTCTTTTTGCAAATGCTCTTGTTGTTCTTTACCGTTGTACTCCTTTATTGGTTTGTTCAGAGAAGAGATATATTCCCCTTTATGTTTAACTGTTATGTAACTGGTGTGATTGCAGGCAACGCCATCTTATACCTGTTATACAAACAATATGCTGATCATGAAGAATTGAGTAATGTAGCGAAAGAGGGCCTGATGGATGTTATAAGAGCCCTGATCTATGGTGCGATATGGTGTTCTTTCCTGGCCAGGTCCAATCGGGCAAAGTGGACATTTTTAAAGGCATACAAAAGATGATCCTGATCACATAATGATATCCGTCAGATCATTTAAATAAACAGATGTTTAATGACCTGCATGAAGCTTTTTTCATTTTTAACCCCTAAACCTTAACCAAATGATTCGTATTATCGGTATTTGCCTGTTGTTCCTTGTCTCCATAACTGCAAGAGCAGGGAACAATGGGGACTCAACAGAGCTGCAGGCCGCAATCGTGCAAAAATATGTTGACTCTGTAAAAACTGCATTGCGCTGGCAACACGGCACCGTGGAGCTCGCCGGCGGCATTGCTAAACTCAATGTTCCCCAGAAATTTAAATTTTTGAATGCCGAACAGTCTAGGTTCGTGGTTGAAGAGCTATGGGGAAATTTGCCGGACGAAGGTATCCTGGGCACTCTTTTTCCAACTGATACGGATCCGTTTACAGAGGGGTCTTATGTGTTTATCATTTCTTATAATCCGATGGGTTATGTAAATGATGAAGACGCAGAAAAGATAGACTATGATGATATTCTAAAGGGTATGAAAGAGGACCAGGTTGAGGAGAATAAACAACGCCAGGCAGCAGGAGCATCGTCTATAGAAATTGTGGGATGGGCAGCTAAACCCTATTACGATAAAACAAACAAGACCCTCCATTGGGCCAAAAATCTGAAAGTAGAAGGTGCGGAAGAGAACACGCTCAACTACACGGTGATGGTCCTTGGCCGGAATGGTATTCTGCATATGAATGCTGTCTCATCAATGGGTGAATTGCCAGCAGTTAAAGCCAGCATTCCGGAAGTGCTGCAAATACCATCTTTTACTGAAGGCAATGCCTACAAAGACTTTGATCCAAAGATCGATAATGTGGCGGCCTGGACAATCGGTGGCCTCGTTGCCGGTAAAGTGCTGGCTAAGGCTGGTCTCTTTGTTTTTTTGCTGAAGTTCTGGAAGTTGCTGTTGATTGGAATTATTGGTATTGGTGCCTTCATCAAAAAATTTGTGATGGGCAAAAAGAAGGAAGATGCACCATGGCCTGTAGATGAGACTGCAGTCGCACCGCCTGCAGAAGAAGAGGTAAAGAGCTAAGGAATTATTCATGACGAATACATAAAAAAGGGTGCACGTTTTCATGCACCCTTTTTTATATTTCTAAACCGGTATCAGATCACACCGGCAAGTTCAAGACTCTTTTTCTTCAGCTTCCGGATCTCAATGTCCTCAATGATAGGCTCAGGCGACAAGATCAGAGAAGTATTGTTCTCACGCCACCAGGTGTTTTCTTTTAATTCCCTGAAGTGTAATACACCGACCAGGTACTTGCGTTCCTGCTGTGCGTGCCACTCTTCAATCCACTCAAATTTTTCGCGGGGAATATATTTCCAGTCATCAAAACTGAGATAAACCCTTACATAAAATTCATTGGTTAATTCGTGCGGAGTATGATGATATAACTTCTTATACTCGTATTTGTATTGATAACGCAACGCGGAAAGATCGCTCAACACAGCTGACGCCGTTGGAAAACTTCCGGCTCCCTTACCATAGAAAAATTGTTTGTCAGCAAACCCGCTTTCAATCACAACCCCGTTGTATTCATTTTTTACAAAAGACAACGGATCATCCTGTTTTACAAACTGCGGTAGTACGAAAGCCGCAACCTTCCCGTTGTTCAGCTTCTTAGCCTGCGCTACCAGTTTGATTTCAAAATGTTTTTCCTGGGCAACTTTGGCATCACCCGCCTGGATATTCTGGATGCCACTGAATACTAGGTTATCAGGATGCTCAACGATACCATATGCATGAGTCAGTAAGAAGGTCCACTTGTTTACCGCATCGTAACCTTCCACGTCAAGTTTCGGATTGCTTTCCGCAAAGCCAAGTTGTTGAGCAAGGACCAAAGCTGCTTTGAACTCAAGTTTATCCTCGAACATTTTTGTCAGAATAAAATTCGTCGACCCGTTTACAATCGCCTTTATAGAATGTAAAAGATCGTTATCATAATATTCCTCCAGGTTGCGGATTACAGGTATCGAGGCACAGGCAGCGGCTTCGCAGAGAAACGATTCTCCCGTTTCCTGTTGCATCTGCAGGATCTCCGGCAGATGTTCGGCGATCATTTTTTTGCTTGCACTGACCACTGATTTATTATTTCTCAGGGCAGTAGAAACAATTTCAAATGCTGCATTTGAATCGTCAATAACCTCAACGATCACATTAATGTCTGAATCGTTTAACAACACATCTTTATCAGTTGTAAATAGATCTGCAGGAGCATTCCTGGGCTTACCTGGATTCTTTATACAAACTTTTTTTATTGAGGCTTTCAGGGAGGGTGTTTGCTGGAGGACCTTGTATAATCCTTCTCCTACAACTCCGAAACCAAACAACCCGATGGTTAACTGCTTGTGTGCGTCCATGAATCTATGTATATATTAATTGGGGTGATTTTGCAAATTTACTGATTACCAGCGCATAAAGCAACAAATATGCACATGTGAAACGATTGTTTGCTTAAGAATGCCACTGATAATCTGCGGTTTATGAAGGATGTTAAATTATTTAAATCCGTTTTTGCTAGCCAATTACTGTTGGCATTGTCTGAAGCCCGGCAAAGGAGGCGATAATCGGGGCCAGTTGATCGAATTCAAGCAAAAAGCCATCGTGCCCATATGGCGATTGTATCAGTTTAAATGTTGCTCCCGGTATTTCATCTGCCAGGAACTGCTGTTCATGCGCCGGGAACAGGATATCGGTTTCGATGCCTATTGCCAGTGTAGACGCACGGATAGACTTCAGGGCATTGGATATACCTCCGCGGTCCCTGCCAACATTATGACTATCCATGCTCTTGCTGAGAAAATAGTAACTGAAGGCATTAAATCTTTTGGCGAGTTTTTCGCCCTGGTATCGTTGGTAAGATTCGCTTTTAAAACCATCGATGAGGTTATCGTCATGCTCCGTTTGTCCCTTACCGTAAGTACTATAGTGACGGTATGAGATCAGCGCAAATCCTCTTGCCACCTTCATGCCCCCGACACCAGCTTCGGGATGTTCTTCTTTCCAGGTGCTATCCAATTCTATGGCAAGTCGCTGCGAAGCGTTGAATGCAATCCCCCATGGCGAGTGTACCGCATTGGTGGCGATGGGGAAGATAAATTCAAACAAGGATGGCTCCTCAATCGCCCATTCAAGCAGTTGTTGCCCGCCCATTGATCCGCCGATACCGACTTTTATTTTTTTAATCCCCAGAAAATTCCTGAGAGGCTGGTAAGCCCTGATCATATCCCGCGGAGTAAAAAGAGGGAACCGGTGAAACCAGGAACCTTGAGTCGCGGGATTCACATCCAGCGGACCAAGGCTTCCGTAACAACTGCCCGGCATATTCACACAGACTATAAAGTAGTGTTCAGGATCGAAGAGTTTGTCTTTACCGGTAAGCCCGGCCCACCATTCGGCCGGGTCGCTATTTGCAGTTAACGCATGAAAGATCCAGACCGCATTATCTTTACGCTCGTTTAGTTTGCCGTAGGTAGTGTATGCAAGATGATATCCGTTGAGGGTTTCGCCACTCTCCAGGCTAAAATTCTTTTCATAACGGAATATATTATGGGGCATCGGGATAAATTTAAAATAAAGAATGTACCTGCTCCCCGTAATCCCGGAAGCAGGTACATTAAGCAGTAACCAGATCAGAGATTAACTCACCAGTTCTTTCGAAGAAACTTTTTCAAACGCCTGTTCAAAATCTGCCTTGATATCGTCAAGATGTTCTATTCCTACACTGATTCTTACCTGGTTTGCTGAAACACCGGCTGCAACCTGCTCTTCACCACTCAATTGTTCGTGTGTTGTAGATGCCGGATGAATCGCCAGTGATTTTGCGTCACCTACATTGGCAAGATGACTCACGAGCTTCAATGAATCGATAAACTTACTTGCGTTTTCTTTACCTCCCTTAACACCAAAATTCAATATGCCTCCAAATCCTCTTGTAAGATATTTTTTAGCTAGCTCGTGATATGGGCTGGATTTCAATCCCGGATACTCCACAAAATCTACCTGCGGATGTTTTTCAAGCCACTGTGCGAGTTTCAGTGCATTATCTACATGCCGGTCGACACGCAATGATAAGGTTTCAATGCCTTGTAATAGCAGGAACGAATTGAAAGGTCCCTGTGATGCACCAAAGTCACGCAGACCCTCAACCCTGGCGCGTATCGCAAATGCTATGTTTGGTAAACCCAGTGGATTGCCTTCACCGAATACGTCCCAGAACTTCAGTCCATGATAGCCTTCAGAAGGCTCAGTGAACTGTGGAAACTTGCCATTGGCCCAGTTGTAGTTTCCACCATCAACGATCACACCTCCGATCGTTGTTCCGTGTCCTCCGATCCATTTGGTAGCTGATTCCACGACGATGTTTGCACCCCATTCGATGGGACGGAATAAATAGCCGCCGGCACCAAACGTATTGTCAACCACTAAAGGCAGATCGTATTCTTTCGCAAGTGCTCCGAACTTTTCAAAGTCAGGAATATTCAGCCGGGGGTTCCCAATCGTCTCGAGGTATATCGCCTTGGTATTTTTATCAATCTTCTTCGCAAAACTTTCCACGTTATCGCCATCTGCAAATCTAACCTCTATGCCCAACCGCTTAAATGCTACTTTAAACTGGTTGTAAGTACCACCATAGAGAAAAGGTGTGGTAACAAAGTTATCGCCCGCCTGGCATATATTATTCAGGGCGAGAAATTGTGCTGCCTGTCCCGAGCCCGTCGCAAGCGCAGCCACACCGCCTTCCAGGGCTGCCATTCTCTGTTCGAATACATCGGTGGTTGGATTCATTATCCTGGTGTAGATATTGCCGAACGCCCTGAGTCCGAATAAATTTGCAGCGTGCTCCGAGTTGTCAAAACCGTAGGAGGTAGTTTGATAGATGGGTACTGCACGCGATTTGGTAGTTGGATCGATTTGCTGACCTGCATGTAACTGCAGGGTTTCAAAATGAAGATTGCTCATGATCGTTGTTTTTTTTAGAGTTTAAAGCAGGCGCTTTCGTTAATTGAAGATACTTGTTGACTGAAGGACACTATTTAAGTAAAGTTAAAGGGACCAGTGATTCAGAACTATCCCCTAAACCGGTAATAATTTTTAATTTTTCCAGGCTCTTATCAAGATCCGCGATCAGGTCCTCTGCGTCCTCAAGGCCTATACTGAGCCGGATCAGGCTGTCGGCAACCCCGGCTGCACGACGTCTTTCGGTAGGTATTGATTTGTGAGTCATTTGAGCCGGATGGCAAAGAAGGCTTTTGATACCACCCAGGCTTTCAGCCAATTTAAACAATTCTGTTGAAGTAACAACAAGGTTTGCAGCACTTTCGGTGTCTGTTTTCAGTGTGAAAGAAACAATTCCGCCGAACCCTTTTGATTGTTTTGCTGCGATTTTATGATTGGGGTGGGAGGGCAGGCCCGGATAAAACACTTTATCAACGGCTGGATGAGTCTCCAGCCATTCTGCCACAGCCTGAGCATTGATACAATGTTGTTTGATCCGGAGCGGCAGCGTCTCAATTCCACGGATCAGTAACCAACTGTCAAAAGGTCCAAGGATGTTACCACAGGCATTTTGCATAAATTTTACACGGGCGCCAAGTTCCGGATCCTTCGTGATCACCAGGCCGGCTATGATATCGCTGTGCCCGCCAAGATATTTGGTAGCTGAGTGAACTACAATATCAGCTCCCAACGAAAGAGGTTTTTGAAGCGCGGGTGAAGCAAAAGTATTATCCACGCAAAGTAAACAGCCATTGGATTTCGCGATCCGTGCAATCGCTTCGATATCTGCGATCTTCAGGGTCGGATTTGTAGGTGTTTCAATCCAGATCAATTTTGTTTTGGCGGTAACAGCGTTGAAGACGTTAGCCGGGTCAGTGGCATCCACGTATTGAACGGTTATTCCAAACTTCTCATAGACCTGCGTGAACAGTCTGAAAGCTCCACCGTAGATATCGTCCACTGCGATGATTTCATCACCAGATTTCAAGAGCTTTAAAACGGCATCGATTGCTGCAAGACCGCTTCCAAAGGCCAGCCCCACAGTTCCACTTTCAAGCTCAGCAACAATGGTTTCGAGGGCGGCACGGGTCGGATTTCCACTTCTTGCATAATCATAACCTTTGTTTACACCTGGTGCCTCCTGCACAAAAGTTGAGGTCTGGTAAATGGGAACTGAAATAGCGCCTGTTAATTCGTCGACTGGAATACTGTGAATAAGCTTTGTTGAATCCTGCATACTTAATGTTTTACTGTTTAAAAATGATCCCGTATGTACGGGGATTCTTATCAGCGGATGCAGCTCTTATGGCCCGTAAGGGCACAAAAAAAGCTCTTCCGTAAAGTCAGAAGAGCTTAAAATATGTTGAAGATATTTATGAGCAAAAGATCTGACTTATCTGCCTCCCGACAGGGAGATGGAATTGGCACCTTATCACGATTTCTCGCGACAGGTTGTCAAGGCTTCCCAGGGCCATTACCCTCAGCCTTTCTAGATAAGAATGATTAAAGAACTGCGACAAAGATATAGCAGAATTGCAAACTACCAAAAACCTGGAGGACTTTTTGAAAAAAAAGTCTATTTATTTGGTAGACTATGTGTTCTTAGATATTCAGGTGTTGACCTGATGATCCTTAATTATAAAAAAAGTGCTGCAGAATTCTGCAACACTTTTTTTTTGATCGCCTTAGCCGTTGTTTAACTTCCAGATTTTTGAAAAATCCGATTTGCCTGCTAATTGTATTTTACCTGTTAAAACCTATATCCAACTGATACTCCGAACCCGGTATTTGCAGACCTGGCATCGGTATCAGGAATTGCATCATAATCTGAATTAATATTAACCAACCCTAGTTGTGCGTTTAACTGTGCTGAAAAACGATTTGTGAATTCATAACCAAACAGAAGATTTGCACCCGCATCAAATGGTTTGAAATAAACCATATTAGGATCATCACCGGTCTTTACATTGCCTTTGAACTTAACCTTTGTATCATCGCCGTCGGTTTTATATTTGCCCCCGATACCATAAGCAACATAAGGTCCGAAACCTACTAACAATTTTCCATTTCCTACAACTGGTTTATACAAAAGATTAACCGGTATCTCGATATAGGAAAGATTAAGCGTGGGATTTCCCCCCATGTCATCATCGTATTTTGTGCCTTTGGTAGTAAATAATACACCTGGTTGAACATAAAACTCCGGTGCAATCGGTATTTCTGCATTCACGCCAACATGGAACCGGGGCACAAGTTTGTTCTCGAGCTTGTCATCTCCGGCATCACGCCCATTGATATTTTGAAAATTTACACCAGTGCGTACACCAAATGTTGTACCGCCAACCTCGACGCTCTTTGACTGTGCCATTGATATTGTCGTTATTAAACATAAGGCACAGATTACTAAACTTGCTTTTTTCATATACGTAGTTTTTAATTATAACTTTTTTAGAAGAATTATGAATTATGAATTATGTGTTATGAGGTAAATGATATTTGAGTTCAACTACCTGTTGCTTCTCTTTTTGCATCTGATTTCATTTTTTCATTTGCAGTGATCAGGAACTCGACCCGGCGGTTCTGGCTTTTACCGTCTTCAGTTGCGTTGCTATATTTTGGCGCAGTTTCTCCGAAACCCTTTGTGACAATTCTGTTGGAGGAAACACCTTTTTCACGGAGATAGCTCGCAACCGAACTTGCCCTGCGATTGGATAACTTATTATTGTGTGGATCTGTACCATCACTATCTGTATGTCCCTGTATTTCGATATTGGTATCAGGATACTTACTGAGTACATCTTTCAACTCGTTCAGGTTTGATTGTGCGGCAGATGATAAATCTGACTTGTCAACAGCAAATAACACTTTGTTATTAAACTCTACGACAATTCCTTCGCCTACACGTTCAACTTTGGCGCCCGGAACTTCGTTTTTGATTTCTTCTGCTTGTTTGTCCATCTTACGACCGATTACAGCACCTGTGACACCACCAACTGCGGCACCGATGATAGCGCCCATAGCTGTGTTGCCCGCAGCCCTTCCAATTACGGCTCCTGTTGCAGCACCACCGGCAGTACCAATAGCTGCACCTTTCTGAGTTTTGTTCATGCTTTTACATCCAGATAAAATAATGATGAATGTACTGAGGATTAAAAAGTGCTTACTTAGCGTTTTCATTAGCGTTTTCATAATTTTTGTTTTGTTCTGACCCACCTTTTTCAAAGATCATACCATGCAGATCTGATTGGGGAGCTTTCAACGCATGTTAGGCGTAAAGAATTGCATCTCTAAGTGTTTAAATACCCAACTACCTTTGATTTTAACAAAAAAAAATTACGTGTCAGTGAACAATTCTCGTTTACACATCGCAACAAAATCTATTGATTTTCTACATAAATCCACACCTGACAGGTCACTAATCGAACCTCTTTAAACCTGATTTGTTCGTATCTTTGCACTTCGCAAAAAAATATGGCAAAATCAAAGAAACCAGTAGTTGATAAGCTCCCGTCAACAAATGGAAATAACATACACAATCATGAATTAATCGAGGTGTTTGGAGCCAGGGTTCATAATCTTAAGAACATTGATATCAGCATACCCAAGAACCAACTTGTAGTTATCACCGGTATAAGTGGTTCAGGAAAATCTTCACTCGCATTCGACACTATCTATGCTGAGGGCCAGCGTAGATATATGGAAAGTTTTGGCGCTTATGCCAGGCAATTCATTGGCGATATGGAAAGACCCGACGTTGATAAAATCACCGGGCTGTCACCAGTTATCTCTATCGAACAAAAAACTACAAATAAAAATCCCCGTTCCACTGTTGGTACGATCACGGAAGTATATGATTTCATGCGTTTACTTTATGCGCGCATTGGAGAAGCTTTTAGTTATCATACCGGTAAAAAAATGATCAAATTCAGTGAAGAGGAGATTGTTGACAATGTTTATAAAAAGTTTAAAGGAAAAAAGATAACACTGCTTGCACCAATCGTAAGAGGGCGTAAGGGTCATTATCGTGAATTGTTTGAAGATATCAGGAAGAAGGGATATGTTAAAGTGAGGGTTGATGGGGAGATCAAAGACCTGACAGCAAAGATGCAGGTTGACCGCTACAAGATTCACGACATTGAAATAGTTATAGATCGCCTGGCTGTTACGGAAGAGATGAGGACCAGGGTTAGCCAAAGTGTACAGAAGTCACTTCAAACCGGCAAGGATCTGATGTTTATATTATTGAACGATGACAACAAAATTATTCAATACTCTAAACAATTGATGTGTGAAGATACCGGGCTAAGTTATGAAGAGCCGTCTCCGAACTCATTTTCATTCAATTCGCCTTATGGCGCGTGCCCGGTTTGTAAAGGACTTGGCAGTGTTTACCAGATCAGCCTCGACGCAATTATCCCGGATAATTCCTATAGCATCAATGAAGGAGCAATTGTTCCCCTTGGAGCTGAAAGAGAGTCACAGATATTCAAGCAGGTACAACAGCTGGCCAGGAAGCATAAGTTTAGCCTGGACAAACCTGTGAAGGACCTCAGCGAGAAATCAATGAACATGATTCTCTATGGAAATGAAACAGGACCCGTAGAGGATATCCTGGATTTCAGTGAAGTAGCAGCAAACGGCGAAATATATCTCACGGAATACGAAGGGCTGGTGCCTCAGTTAAAAAGATGGTTCGCAGGTGGCACCAGTGATTCACTGAGGGACTGGGTGGAACAGTTCATGGAGCTGAAGACCTGTGATGAATGTAAGGGGGCAAGGCTGAAAAAAGAAAGTTTATGGTTTAAGGTTGATGAAAGAAATATCTCGGAGCTCAGTGAGCTGAACCTGGATAAACTGATGAGTTGGTTTGGTGGCATTGAAAAACGTCTGAACAATAAACAAAATACTATTGGTAAGGATGTTATCAAGGAGATCAGGGAAAGGCTGCAATTTCTCCTCGATGTGGGCCTTAATTATCTTAGTTTAAACCGGCCCTCCAGAACGCTAAGTGGTGGCGAGTCACAAAGGATCCGCCTGGCAACACAGATCGGTTCGCAGTTGCAGGGTATAACTTATATACTGGATGAACCAAGTATCGGGCTTCATCAGCGCGATAACCATCGCCTCATCAAAGCGCTCACTAACCTCCGCGACATTGGCAACAGCATTATTGTCGTGGAACACGATAAAGACATCATGCTTGCATCGGACTACCTGGTTGACATTGGGCCAAAGGCAGGAGCACACGGCGGAAGGATAGTGGCTGAAGGTAAACCGTCATACCTGCTGACGCTCGACACACTTACTTCTTCATACTTAAATGGAAAGCAGTCGATCCCTGTCCCGAAAGAAAGAAGAAAGGGTAGTGGCAAAGTACTTGATCTGAAAGGTGCAGAGGGCAATAACCTTAAAAATCTAAGTACTGTTTTTCCGCTGGGTAAGTTTATTGTGGTGACCGGGGTTAGTGGAAGCGGCAAGTCGACGTTGATCAATGAAACCCTGTACCCGATACTTAGTCAGCACGCATTTAACTCAAAAACGAATCCGCTCAAATATAAAAGTGTAAAAGGGCTCGAGCATATAGATAAGGTCATTGAAATCGATCAGAGTCCGATCGGGCGGACCCCAAGAAGTAACCCATCTACCTATTGCGGATTCTTTACTGATATCAGGACGTTATTTGCATCAGTACCCGAGGCCAAGATACGAGGCTATAATGCCGGCCGGTTTTCGTTTAATGTAAAGAACGGCCGTTGTGATGTTTGTGAGGGAGGCGGTATGCGGGTAATCGAAATGAACTTCCTGCCCGATGTTTATGTTCATTGCGAAAAATGCCAGGGGAAAAGATATAATCGCGAAACACTTGAGATAAGGTACAAGGGAAAATCAATCAGCGATGTACTGGATATGACTGTGGAAGAAGCTGTAGAATTTTTTCAGAATGTGCCTTACATTTATCGCAAGATCAAGGTTCTGGAAGAAGTTGGCCTGGGATATATCACCCTTGGACAATCTGCCGTAACCCTGAGCGGAGGAGAGGCGCAGCGGGTAAAACTGGCAACAGAGCTCGGCAAAAAAGATACCGGCAAAACATTTTATATCCTCGATGAGCCAACGACCGGCCTTCATTTCGAAGATATCCGTCATCTGCTTGATGTGTTGAATAAGCTTGTTGACAGGGGTAACACTGTGCTGGTAATTGAACATAACATGGATGTTATAAAAGTGGCCGACCATGTTATCGACCTTGGTCCTGAGGGTGGTGATGGCGGAGGACTTATTTTGTTTGAAGGAGCTCCGGAAGATCTTATTAAAGTTCCTTCCAGTCATACGGGTAGATTTTTAAAAGAAGAACTCAAATAGTTATCAATGAAAAGAGTTATCGTTGACATGGATGAAGTGATCGCTGACCCTATGGGTGCGATGATTGAATGGTATGAAAAGGAGTATGGAAATGGGATAGACTGGAAAAAAATGCTTGCTGGTTCATGGGTACTGGGTTTCCCGGAGGAGCATCAGAAGTTGGTACTTGAAAGGCTTCATTCACCGGGATTTTTCCGTCATCTGCCGGTAATGGATGACAGTGTTCGTGTGCTGGAAGAAATGAACAAAAAGTATGAAGTATTTATTGTTTCAGCTGCCATGGAGTTCCCTAATTCATTGGTTGATAAATACGACTGGTTAATGGAACACTTTCCGTTTTTTAGCTGGCGGCAGCTTGCACTCTGCGGCGACAAAAAGCTGATCAGCGGAGATTTTATGATCGATGATCATGTAAAGAACCTGATGCATTTTAAAGGCAAAGCCTATATGTATAGTTCTGCCCACAATCTCGAGGTCACTGACTACGAGCGCATCAACAGCTGGCAGGAAGCTGCGGAGATCTTTTTGTAAAACAACCAGATTTTTCTGTAAAACAGAAATCTTCTGTAAAACAGAGATCTGCTGTAAAACAAGGAGATCATGCAATAAACCAAACAGATCCTGCCATAAAACAAATAGCCGGCAATTGCTCATCGCCGGCTACTGAGGATACTGGAAATCGACCAGAAGTATGTGTTTCAATAAGCAAGTGCAGGGTTGATCATAAAAATCTTTTGTCTCGGGCACTTGATAGGGAACGGATCAGGTTTTTTGACTAACCGGATATTGGATTCATATAATTCCCTGCCGCTTATTGATCTGTTAAGTAATTTTTATCTGACTATTACCTGTCCGTTTTCAATTCGTTCGTCATCACTGAACACTTCGAACAGGTAGTCGCCTTTATCAATGTTTTCTAAAACGGTTGTTTGTTTATTTTTGATGGTGACCTGTTTAACCAGTTTACCTTCTACATCGAAAATATATAACTGGTATGCTCTTCCATAAATCCCTTTTGCTCCGAAAAATAACACATGATGGTCCGCATCAGGATAAAGCTTTATGCCGTGTCTCCTGCTAACCTGTTGTTTTTGGATCAGGATCGTATCGCTTACCGGTTTAGATGGATCTTCGCTTCTTGCTTGTACGGATAAGGTTATCAGTAAACAAATCAATGCAAAGCTTCGCCATTTGCTGCCGGAGCAACGCTTAGGGGTCAGGAAAAGTTTCATAGTCGGTTATGGTACAGGGGCCGGAACAGTACGGAATCTCTCGATCTTAGCTATTAGAAAACAACCGGACAACGGGTTGAATTTCCATATCTATCATTGGAGAGACGGAAGCCAAGTTTGATGCCAACAGAATAATAAGCATCATTGTTGGTTGGAGTTCCTCGTTTGTCTCCGGTCGTGAATCCATTCACGTTACCACCTGCCGGGATAGACTTATTCGCCATTCTCTGCGCAAGCTGAGCCTGTGGCAAAGACAGGTTACTATAAAACAATGCCGGATCTATATAATCAGTACTAACGTCATCAATATAATCTGTGAACGTTTTTCTGTGTATGATCTCAAGACCCAGGTTTACTGACTCGCTGACAAAATACTTAACACCGAAGCCCATAGGTATATTTACCTGGGTCAGCTTGTATTCTTTACGTTCAGGAAATTCAGGGAATCCCTGGCCCTCTGTATGCAAGGGCTTCAGAGGAACCCAGTTTCCGGTTACCGGATCTTTACCTTTTGGGTTAAAATGAAACATACCGACACCTATCAAACCATAAGGACGCAGCTTACGGAAGATGTCCGACGGCTCATATTCAAGAAATGCTGTCGGATAAACTTCAACAGCCAAAAAACCTTCAATCAGCGGGGATTTAAAATTTGAGTTCCTGGTTTTCCTGGCTTCTTCAAGCCCACCCTTTCCGGTAATGATAGCATCATCACCTTCAAGTGTGCCGATGTTGGCTGATAGCCTTACACCGAGATACTCGTTGGGCTGATAGGTAGCAAAAGCACCAAAAGTCAGCTTTGTTGTCTGGATGTTATTGTCTTTAAGAAAGGGGGTTCCTTTTCCGGTATTACCTCCGAGGTCACCGAGAAAATTTGAGGGCCCAACAGTTATACCGGCTTCCCAAAACGAGACTTTTTCCGAGTACTGGGCAAAAGAAGTTTGGGAAGATGAATAACCCAGGACGGTCAGGCACAAACACTTCCACACAGAGTGTAGATTCTGTTTCATTGGATATTAGATTTAGTTTTCAGATGGTCGAGATTCCAGTCTTATATTGTTCAGACCAGACTGTACGAACTAATAAACGCAGAATTGTGCGATTTAGGTATGAAGCGCAAAAAAAAAATGAGTAGTTAATGGATGGTCAACTCAGTAGCATTTCAATATGTTCGATACCGTCTTCCAGGTAAACTTCACTAGTTTGTTGAAATCCAAATGATTCGTAAAACCTTTTAAGGTATAACTGCGCGCCGATCTTTATGGGCTGCTTTCCAAACAGTTTATATATGGTGTTGATGGATTCGATCATCAGTTTTTTCCCAATTCCGGAATTTCTTGCAAAGCCGGCAGTGACAACCCTTCCTATACTTGCTTCATTGTAAGAGGCGCCTGCAGGTAACAGTCTCGTATATGCGGCGAGTTGGTTATCGTCGCTGAAACCCATAAGATGCCAGGCATATTGATCTTTTCCATCAGGGTCCTGGAACACACAGTTCTGCTCCACTACGAATACCTCGCTGCGGAGTCGTAAAATTGCATAGAGCTCATTAACGGTTAACCTGGTAAAGTCCTTCAGTGACCAGTTAATTGACATGATTCAGGGGTATTTAAAACGCAATTTTAATACTTATATTTTTCTTTCCAGAGAGCTCTCAGGTATTTTCTTAATTCTTCTTCTCTTGCATTCTTTCCGGGTTCATAAAAACGGGACCCTGCAATAGTATCAGGAAGATATTCCTGGGCTGAAAAATTATTTTCATAACTGTGTGAGTACTCATAACCCTTTCCATAGTCCAGGTTCTTCATCAACTTCGTTGGTGCGTTCCTGATATGAAGTGGTACCGGCAGATCACCATGTTGCCTCACCGCAGCCTGAGCGAGATCAATGGCCATATATGAAGCATTGCTTTTGGCTGAAGTTGCCAGATAAACTGCACATTGAGAAAGGATGATCCTTGATTCGGGGTAACCGATTTTGTTGACTGCTTCAAACGCCGCGTTTGCAAGAACCAGTGCCGTCGGGTTTGCATTCCCTATATCTTCACTGGCCAGGATCAACATGCGCCTGGCTATAAACTTTACATCTTCACCTCCTTCGATCATTCTTGCGAGCCAGTAAACTGCGCCATTCGGATCGCTTCCCCTGATAGATTTGATAAATGCTGATATGATATCATAATGCTGTTCACCCGACTTATCATAAAGCGCAATTCTCTTCTGGGCGATATCCATCACTGCCTGGTCCGTGATAACGATTACCGGATTATTACTGAGGGTGTCAATCACCAGTTCGAAAAGGTTTAGTAATTTACGCGCATCACCTCCCGAGATATTAATCAATGCTTCGGTTTCGCGAAGCTCTATATTAAGGTTGCTGTAAGTTTCATCTTTCTGCATGGCAAGCTGCAATAACTTCACAAGATCTTTTTGCTGCAATGGTTTAAGCACGTAAACCTGGCACCTGCTCAGCAAGGCACTATTAACTTCAAACGACGGGTTTTCAGTGGTGGCGCCTATCAGTGTGATGATACCTTTTTCAACAGCTCCCAGCAGTGCATCCTGTTGGCCCTTATTAAACCGGTGGATTTCATCAATGAATAAAATGGCATGATCCTTCGACTTTGACACTTCAATAATCTCTCTGACATCTTTCACACCAGAACTGATAGCGCTTAATGTGAAAAAAGGCAGGTGTAGACTATGTGCAATGATATTGGCGATAGTCGTTTTTCCTGTACCCGGCGGTCCCCACAGTATCATGGAGGGTATTTTGCCTTGTTCAATAGAAGTGCGTAAAATGCTTTTATTTCCAGCCAGGTGATCCTGGCCGACAAGTTCATCAAGGCTTTCGGGCCGCATTCTTTCTGCTAACGGTGGTTTCATCTTCGCTGAAGTTTACTGGAATTGCCGGATTGCAAAATTGCATTAATTCCGGAGTAGTTAGCGGGCATTTCTCTTCAGAAAGGACGCTACTCTTACAAAGGAGTCAAAAAGTGCAGGTCCGGTCCAGCCATGCCCTTCCCCGGGATAGATCTTAAGCTCGTTGGTAACCTTTAGGCTGTCCAGTTTTCTTTGCAGAATTTTTGCCTGTCCCTCGTGTACCATCCTGTCCTGGCCACCCTGGAGCAACAGGGTAGGCGGAGAGGAGCTTGTCACATATTCCACTGGGCTCGACCGGCGATAAACACCCGGATCCTCTGCGGGGGTCGTACCCAACAGGCTGGTGAGCATTGGTGCCACGTCAGGATTTGATGAGTTATTGTACATATCCAACATATCAGTTGGTGCGAACAGGGATATTACCGCGGCCGGCTTGATGGTGCCTGAATTTTTGTATGCCTGCAATAGTGCAAGGTGGCCACCCGCACTAGCCCCGAGGAGTACGATTCTTTTTGGCAGCTCAAGTTCTTCAAGTCTGCTTTCAAGATATAAAACGGCGGCTTTCATATCTTCTTCCTGCGCAGGGAATGCGTTCTTCCCATTCCTGAAGAGCCGGTAATTAATATTAACAAAGGCATAGTTAGGAAGCAACCGTTGCAAGGCCGCAACATAAGGGTTAAATTCAGATTTATCACCCCTTACCCATGCGCCGCCATGCACAATGATCATCACAACTGTTGAATCATTTCTGCTGGCCGGTAAGTAAATATCCATCTTCTGCCATCTGTCGTCCCCATAAGCCTGGTCATACAAGATGTCCGTTTTTTCCGTAGCTGATCCCTGCCCCATATTAGTCTGTGCCAATGTTTTAATCCCAAAAAACTGGCCTGAAATTATGACCAGGAAAAGAAGTTTGTATATCATGTTTTAACGTGCGTTATATTGAATCGCGATGTTTGCAGATCATGTATTAATGATATTTGCAGATCATGTATTAATATTCAGTTAATTCAATCCCGAATTTTATAGATCATCTACTGTTGTCAGGTTGATTTGAATCGCGGTGTTTATATATCATATACTAAAGTTCGTTTGTAAATCATGTGTTCATGTTCGGTTAATCTGAATCGCGAGGTTTGTTTATCTGATACGACGATTCAGTGATTTTAACCGGGATGTTTGTTTATCAGGTACAGGTATTCAGATAATGTTAATCAAGGAAAGCTGAATAAAGGCGCTGGCGATTGCGACGGATTGTTTTGCGCAAAGCCACCTGCATCCAGAATATGTAATAAGTGGTCAATAAAATCATACCAAATAACAAGGAGAACATTCCAGCCCTGCTAAATAATCCCCGGCTGTATCGCGGCGCGAGTACTATGTCATAAAATTCAACTGCAAATACAAGTGTAAGGAATCCGACTGCCAGGCAGCTAAGCAGTAGTATTATCGTATTCCACATCAGTAATGATCCCGGCAGCTCACCATCAGGATAATATCTTTCAAGCAGAAAAATATTAATTGAATAGTTGAGTATCAGCACCAGGCCACCGGCTGCAAAAATGATAAAGTAAAAGACGTCTGCGCTGTTAAGACTGGATCCTATAAAAAAGTAAGTACCCACCCCGGTGATTGACAGTGAAATCAACAGTATAAGATAATTAGCAATCCGGAATATTTTCCATTTGAGAGGCATAAAAAATGCTTAATTATCGTTGATGAATTCATCATCAATTTTCTTCTGGTTATTTTCCTGGATAATTGTTCTTAGCCGGTACATACCAGCCAGGTTAACCAGGTTCAGGATAAAAACCATACTTGCCATAAGCAATGGCAGAAAGACCAGGAATTGCCCCCTCGGCTCGAGGGTAATTCCGCTGATGATTGACCGTACGAACCGCCAGTGAACAACTACCTTGGCAAACAGGAAAGCAATCAACAGAAAATTTATCAGGAAAAGAACATTAAAATTTCGTTTTTGTGACAACGACAGAGGGGTATCAGGATAGTTGTCATTCAGGATCGAAAATCCCTGGTACAGAAAAACCATCATCAGGCCATAACACAGGCCCTCGAAGCCCCGCCAGAACACATTCTCACCGTAGAATATCCCGCCGATCGAAACAACCAGCATGAACATTACCATGATCATCTGGATTATGATTAGCGCCTTAAATACCCGCCAATTGCCCGGAAGATCAGTCATAGCCTTTTTTTATTTACACATTCCTATCAGTTATACAATCCTGGTGCCGCCTGGTTGATGCTGTAATATTGGGGATTGTTTCAGTTACCGCACTCTCACTAGCTGGTCGGTTCCTGGAACAATTGCGGGAACTTTTTCAGCAGGCGGAAAGTCATGAAAGGATGCACCAATAACAAGGCGCCATAGGAAAGCAGGAACCCTACTGCAAAACGGGTTCCTTTGATGATCTCCTCGCGGGTCCATTCGGTCCCCGGGGGTTGGGCGGCTTTTGCCTGTTCGAGAAGATTTTTGAACTGTTCGGGCATGGTCAACACAGAAACCATTACGATAAAAAGTAATGCTCCAACGGCCACACTTACATAAGCATTGACCTTTATGAGATCTTTCATCATGGGCTTACTCGGAATCCCTTTATCAATTCCCCTGACAAGAAAGCGCCAGCTGCAATAGGTGTAAATGATCACACATGCCAGCACGAAAACCTGCAGAAGTCCTACCGGGTTTGCCAGCGCAGCCAGTAAACTTGTGAACACACCAACCGACATAAACGCCGCGACAAAAAGTAACAGATAAGTGATAATCCTATAGATGCCCAGATTTTTCATATTCTCGGTAATGAAGCAAGTTCTCGCTAATGATGCAAGTCTCGCTAATGATGCTTGTCACCTGTACTCCAGGTAACCGGCCTTTATTTCAAATCAAGCTTAATGTTTAATTCGACCATCTGCTTTTCGTCGATGGTTGAAGGAGCGTCCAGCATAACATCTCTTCCGCTATTGTTTTTCGGGAAGGCGATGAAGTCGCGGATACTTTCACTTCCTCCCATTATAGCACAAAGGCGATCGAAGCCGAATGCAATGCCACCATGCGGAGGCGCACCATACTCAAAAGCGCCAAGCAGGAAACCAAATTTATGCTGTTGTTCCTCTTTGTCCATACCCAATGCAGCAAACATCTTTTCCTGGAGATCACGCTGAAAGATCCTGATCGAACCACCCCCAATCTCGTTCCCGTTCAGTACCATGTCATAGGCATTTGCCTTGATATTTGAATACGGGTGCTGGAGGTAGTTTGCAGCATCCTCAATTTTTTCACTGTTATTTATCATCACCTCAATATGTGCTGGCTTGGGTGATGTAAACGGGTGGTGACGTGCAACCCAGCGGTTATCATCTTCACTGTATTCGAACAATGGGAAGTCCAATACCCATAACAATTTAAACTCGTCTTTCCTTCGCAGCCCCAGTCTTTCACCCATCTCCAGACGTAGTTCACTCATGGCCTTACGTGTCCTTTCTTCTTTACCAGCAAGAATCAACACAAGGTCCCCGGGTGCTGCATTGCACGAAGCTGCAATTGCTTTTAGCTTGTCTTCATTAAAGAATTTATCAGCGCTGCTTTTGAAGGTGCCGTCCTGGTTAACCTTTATAAAAATCAACCCAGACATCCCGATCTGCGGGCGCTTAACCCAGTCCGTTAGTTCGTCAGTTTGTTTACGTGTGTATTCACTGCAACCCGGAACTGCTATCGCAAGCACTGTTTCGGCATCGTCAAATACTTTGAATCCGTTATTATTGATCAGTTCCCCTGTTGCCTGGATCTTCCCATCTTTCAAAAATGCCGATTTCAGATTTGAAAGGGCCATGTTGAAGCGTATATCAGGCTTATCATTCCCATACAGCCACATGGCATCTTCCCAGGTCATCCGTTGCACCTGCTCAGTGATATCTATGTTTTTAACTTCTTTGAAAATATGTTTGATCATGCCTTCAAACATGTCGAGAATATCGTTCTGCTCAACGAAACTCATTTCGCAATCTATCTGTGTGAACTCCGGCTGCCTGTCGGCACGAAGATCTTCATCACGGAAACATTTCACCACCTGGTAATACCTGTCGTAACCACTGATCATCAGCAACTGCTTAAATGTTTGCGGTGATTGTGGAAGCGCATAAAACTGGCCGGCATTCATCCTCGATGGCACCACGAAATCACGGGCACCTTCCGGGGTCGACTTGATAAGGAAGGGCGTTTCTATATCCATAAACTGGTTGGAATGAAGATAATTCCGCGCCGCACGATTTACGGAATAACGCAGTTCAATGTTCTTTTTTACAGCCTGCCTTCTGA
This sequence comes from Flavitalea antarctica, assembly GCF_054461535.1. NCBI lineage: Bacteria > Pseudomonadati > Bacteroidota > Chitinophagia > Chitinophagales > Chitinophagaceae > Flavitalea > Flavitalea antarctica. The sequence goes on along the minus strand of NZ_JBTLQG010000016.1, from coordinate 55,967 downwards.
GGTCCAGGTACCTGAACTTCATCCGGAGATCATCCCCGCCGTCGGTGTCGTCCTGGATGGTAAATGGCGGGGTAGCGGACTTGTTCAGAATGCTGAAAGATTTCACCCTGATCTCAATTTCCCCCGTCGGGATATTGAGATTTTTGCTGCTTCTTTCCGCAACAGTTCCGTTGACCTGTAATACAAACTCCCGTCCAAGCGGTTGATTATCAAGCTGAGCGTTTAACTCTTCCCCCATTAACAATTGGGTGATACCATATCGGTCCCTAAGGTCAATGAAAGTAATACTGCCAAATTTCCGGATGGTCTGCACCCAGCCGGCTAACGTGATTTCCTTGCCTGAATCGGTGGGTCTTAATTCTCCACAGGTATGCGTTCTGTACATTGTATAATAAAAATTCTAACTTTGTTGACTTAATAACCCGGTTATCTGAAAAAGATCTGATTTCTTCCGGGTTGAGGACGAATTTCTGTTTGTAAATTCATTAATAATCATGAACTTACATATCAGGACGGCAAAGGTACGTTAAAACAGGAAAAGCTTTTTTGCGGTGCTATTTCATTTTTGAATTATTCTTTCTACTTTGTTCCCAGGATTTGCATCTGCTATCCCATCTACTGATCCCTACCTGTGACCAAATCCCAAGTTCCGAAGAAAAAAATCCTGTTCTAAAAGAAAACAAAGATTGGTATTAGAAGATTCGTCAATTCTTTAAAAATTGACGCACACCTGAAAGAAAGAAGTTTCCATTCCAGAAAGACCACAAATCATCCAACTCTGTGAAACCCTTTTTGTTGATTATCCGTATCCGATTTTGTACTTACCTAAATTGGAAACCTTATGGAAATTTTGTTCATATCATTATTCGTCATCGGAATCATTCTCGGTTATACACCGATAGTAGAATGGTTCGATAAGCTGCAGGTAAAACGGCAGTTCAAGAATTTCCTTTCCCAGGAAACATTCTATCATACTATTATTTCCACAAACCTCCGTTTCTATAACAGGCTGAGTCTCGAGGACCAGCGTAAGTTTTTGTTTCGCACCTATCTTTTCAGGAAAGCAAAACGCTTCCATTATATAGAGGTGACTGAAAATGCGGAAATGCCATTGCTGGTGAGCGCCGTCGCGGTTCAGCTGACTTTCGGTCTTGAAAAATTCATGCTCAACTTTTTCCGCGACATATTCATTCTGAAAGATGACTACCATTACGGCTTCTACTCTCGTCCATTCCAGGGCCATGTTGATCACAGTGGCATCTATCTTTCCTGGGACAATTTTATGAAAGGTGTCAAAAGACTTTCTCCAAACTGCAATGTTGGTTTACATGAAATGGGACACGCATTGACCTATGTTAATTTCATTACGCAAACGGAGGAAGACAAACATTTCAAGAAGGAGTTTAAGAATTTCTCAAAGGTTGCCCGCCCGATATTCGAGGGAATGCAGAAGGGTCAGAAGAACATTCTCGGGGACTACGCTGGTACAAACTATCACGAGTTCTGGGCCGTTAGCGTAGAGGTGTTTTTTGAAAACCCCATCCGTATGAGACATGAATTGCCGGATCTGTACCATGCCATGACCAGGTTGCTCCGGCAGGATCCTATAGTAATCCTCAGCTCCAACCGGATTGCCGCTTAGCTTGCGTTTATCAGTCGATTCTCATTTCCCATGGCTAGTCATCTTAATCTATCAGCCGGATTCAGGATTGACCGACATTGTTTAATTCGCGTTTATCATTAAACCGGGTTGAGATTTTCATTGTCTTTTCCTCCCGCTTTTTGCCGGCGCTTTTCCCTCGGTAAAATCACACCATAATAAACAAGGATAAAAAAAAGTCCTATCGAGAACGGTATTGCCGTATAGGTCCGGAGTTGTTCATCATAGCCATAAAATTCGATGATCATCCAGAAACCGTTTGCGGTTATCCAGAATACAACCGCAAGGTTGTGAAACAATTCAGAAATGATCTTACGCGTTTGCCAGGTGATGACTATTGCTACCGTAAGTGTTGGCACCAGCATCAACATACCCAAAGGCTTCCACAACATCGCCCAACTTATGTCTTTTATAAGCCAGAATAGTATATGCAGGTTTTCTGTTTTTCGGAATTTTAAAGGGATGGAGTAGGTTGGAGGGTTGATGGAGTTGCCGTGTGGTGTATTCATGAACACGAATTTAATTCAGGTTTCCAAATTTTGGGTTGATGATTTTTAGGGGGCTAGCGGGTCGGTTGATGAATCGATTGGGTGTTGATTTTGTCCCGCGGGGGCGTTCACCTGGTACCTCACGGCGCCGGATGGGCCTTTCGGTGGTCTGATTGGCCACTGTGATTCCTCCCGCTGACCAGGTTGTAATTCACAGTCCCGACTGTTCGGGAGGAATCGAAGGTGTCCAATCAGACCACCTCAGGCCCATCCTCCTTCGTTCCAACTGTCGTTCTCTTTGGGGGGTGTATGCGATCAGCACAACAATATTCACTAGGAATTAAATGCTGGTAACTTGCATTCATTGATATAACCGGCTGGGCAACAACCTGCCACGGCAGGTAATCCAGTAACAAGACACTAATTTGTCGCGAAGCCGTTTCAGGCACCTATCTCATTGAATCAGCTATCTCTCAAAAACGAAAAGTTCAAGCAACAGTAGTCGAATCATCTAACTACAAAAGTCACTCGTGTGAATATTGATTAATCACCGATTGGAAGTATCAGTGTTCACGGGGCTGATTAAAGATTCCAAATTTCGAGGGCAATAGCAGCTGGTATAATTTCTTAAGACTGATTGGATATCCCGCAAGCGATGAACGAGTGGGGAGACAGGTTGTTGCTTTTGGGGCTTGCCCCCAGCGAAGGTGGGGGCCTTATTTCCCTGCTCGGAGTTACAGAAGCCGATCAGGGCCGCGCAGTAGCCAGCACTTCGAGCTACTCCACAAAGCCAATCAGGGACCAAAAGCTGATCGGAGACAACAGCCAGGTATGCCATAAGCAAACTTATTAAGCCAGAGAAAACAGCCCCGCCACCTTCGCTGGGGGCAAGCATGAAAACTACAACCTGCTCCCCACGGAGCGAAGGAGCGACAAAAAAATGTTACTAGATAATACTGCTGAAATCGCTGGAGAGGTTGCTGAAATTGTCAATTAGGGGTTGCGGGAAAGAATACGTGAAAAACGTTTTACATCCGCATCTTTGGGCAGCTCGGAACCTGTTTTAATAGCATCTGCGAACTTGCTTGCGAAAAAAGGTGCAAGAGAACATCCTTTAGCACCCATGCCATTAAAAATGCCTACCTGTTTATGGATCGGATGAAATCCCACAAAAGGTCTTCGTTCAAGTGTTGCGGGCCTTATGCCTGCGAGATGGTCAACTATGGTAAAAGGAACCTTCAACGTTTGCTTCAACCAGTTTTCAGCAAAACGATAGAAGCCAGGGGTAGGTGAATCATCTTCAAACTCCCATAGATAGTTTGATCCCAGCCAGAATATGTTGTCTTTCCAGGGAACCAGGTTAAAACCTTTCTTATAAATGTGTAGTTGTGAAAGATCATCAATCCGCACAAGTACCGCTTCTCCTTTATTTGGGGCGAAAGGTAAATTGTTGAAATAAGGGTTATTTGCTCCGGAAATGCCATCACAGAAAATGATGTGCGTTGCTTGTATGTGTTGGTAGTTCACACCACCGGCAATCAAAGCAAGATCTTTGAATTCAAAGTTTTGTTCAATTAGGTGGCCTTCTTCGGCTATCTGTGCACGATAGGAGCCGAGCAGATCAGGCAGATTGACGAGAAAAGCAGGGGTAATCTCACCGTAGCCAAATTCATAGTTGATAAAATTATTCCAGTTGCCCGGGTCTTCGGGAAACGAAAGATATTCCTTGTCTTCGGCGTATCTTTTTTTAAAAGCTTCGGTAATCTGCGGGGTGGGAAAAAAATCGATGATAGATACCTCGCTGATCGCTTTAATCTGTAACTCTCCACTTATTTTTTCATAGATTCCTTTTGCGAAAGGCATTACTTCATCGATGAGCCAGGTCTTGACAATTCTTCGGCCCGTGACAGGATTGATGACCCCGGCGGCTACCTTGGAGGCAGTATTTCTTTTTGGAAGATCAATAACAAGTACGCTATAGCCGGCCTGCTTTAGGAAACGGTACATCATGGTCCCGCAGATTCCCTGTCCAACCAATATAAAATCAACATTCATACATAAAATTGTTCATCAGGTCATAACATGCCGATATTTGGTGTTGTTATGGAAAAAATCGAAGCCAAACTAATTCATAAGTGTTCAATACCTGCTGCCTGCATCATGAATATAGACCCGTGTAGTCGGATTACATTTACACGATGGTGTTCCACTACTAAAATCTTATTCTACTGAAACGGTTATCCTCTTATTCTACTTATACTAAAATCTTATTCTATTGAAACGGTTATCCTCTTATTCCACTTATACTAAAATCTTATTCTATTGAAACGGTTATCCTCTTATTCAATTATACCAAAATCTTATTCTATTGAAACGGTGATCCTCTTATTCAACTGAAACGGTTATCCCTTCAGAATGCGCCTTGAATTCAGGAGCATATATGGATTGAAAGGTGGCGATGCCATTGTTGAAAGTCCCGGTATGGGTGACAAATACAACGTATTCAAAAACATAGGTTCCCTTATTTATCCTGCTGAAATAAAAGTTGGTTGCTGCATCAGATGTGGATTCATAATAGCCAAGGCCGCCCTGCCATTTATAACTGCTTAAGACGTTTACCGGTTCCATTCCTGCTGCCCTCATATCTTTCAGGTGGACATATTCCATGTCACGATCACACTTTAGTTCCAACCTTATTTTCACTTTATCTCCAATCTTCAAGGGACCGGAATTCGTGTAGGGTGTAAGCACCGGGCCGTTTGCTGTATTGTTTTGAACAAACAGTTTTTTGTTGATCTGTAAAGATCCGTTGGCACTTGTCACCTGGTCGAGGTTTTCAAAATATTGCCAGTAAACAGCGCCCCAGGTTGGAAGTTCGGTATTACCGGCCCGAAGATCTTTTGTCTTGTTTGCAGGATCATTAGTACTACTCTTTTGCAAATCCTTGGTCTTACTTGCCGGATCATTAGTACTACCCTTTGCCAGATCTTTTATCTTATTTGCCGGATCATTGGTACTGTTCTTTGGAAGATCTTTTGTTTTTGTTACAGCGTCATTACTCCTGCCAGAAGTATTTGTGCTGCTGGCGGGCAGCTGCTTATTACTGGTTTTGCCCGGTTGCAGGTTTGAGGGACGAATGGTAACCTGGATGTTTCCCATAGATGGTTTTACCTGCTCCTCTGTAAACGTCTTTTTGAAATAACCGCTGCCGGATTCCGCGGTCTCAGCTGATGACGAAACAACTGTTGAACCCAGACGAATTTCAACTTCCGGCGTGTTGGTGAGAAGATTGGTTATACCCGTTGCCGGTTTTCCTTCAATCGGGAGTAATAACGCATAACAAGCGTCAGCAGTGGCCCTGGTGGTCGACCAACCCTGGGTTTGCTTTTGCTTAAGCAACCAGGTTTTCATATCAGAGCCGGCTTTTTCATCCCGGCCAATTTCAGCGAAAGCTTCGACAAGCACCGATTGGGTCTCAATAGGCGCCTGGTGCCAGTAGTAACCGGTCCTCACATCTTTCCAATACATACCGAACTCATCATTCACAATGGCGTTTTGTTTTAACGACGCGAGGATGCTGTTTGCCGTTTTAATATCATCGGTACGGTGCAAAGCGATTGCAATCATCGCCTGCATGTATCGCGGTTGTTTAAGCCATTGCACCTGCGATTGCGAACGGTAATAGTTAAACGCTTTCAGCGTATTTCCAGCCATCGGGTAATTCCGGAAAAAGCTACGCAGGTATCCATATTGAACCTGGAAATGATCCAGTCCGCCGGTAGGGGGAGCAGGTTTTTTTGCAGTTTTTACCAGGCGTTCATAGTCTGCGACGATGACGCCATCAACATAAGCGAGCCCTTTTTTTATTATCGATTGCAAGCTTATATTTTCAGCGGCTTGCGGATTCAACTTTAACAGGTGACCGATACCAGTCAGAATATACTGGGTGATATAGCGATCGTTTGGTCCACCGGGAAACCAACTGAAAGCTCCTTCGGGTGACTGCAATGCAGACAGTTTTGCCAACCCTGCCAATTGATTTTCGCTGATCTGTTTAACATCAAACATCGTGGCGAGCCGTCGCCTCTGTTCACGCTCCGATCTAGCCTGCAGCACCCATGGAGTCTCAGCAAGTAAAATTGATTTTAACTCCGGATTTTTATCAAGATTTGAAAGCAGGTCAGCGGTATCCGTATCCTTATATTTTGAGAACAAATCTTTGATACCCGGTGAAGCATTAACGATTGCAGCAGCTAAGGCAGCTGCATAGAAATTATTGAATGTTTCGTCAGCTGACTCCCTCGTATTGCCTGCAAGGAAAGGCAAAGCCTGTATCGCAAGCCACGCGGGGTTTGACGTGTATTCGACAGACAGAGAATGATTGGTAATGGTTTCACTTCCTTCGCTTTTCAGCAGTTTGTCAAAAGTGAAACTTTTTGAAGCTGAACCACGGACCGGAAGTTGCAATGATTCGGTGATTAATATTCGGTTGCTCAATACAGGTAGAATCCCTTCTTCGCCATCACTCATATTGCCTGAGCGTGCAACCACCCGGTAGGTCAAAGATTTGCTGTACTGAAACGGTATCTCAATACTGAAATTGACCGCGATACTTTCTTTTGCAGGTGCAGTAAAAAATTGATTTGGAAATACATTTTTGAACCAGCCATCCACGGACCTGTTGTTGGAAGGATCTATCAGTAGAAGTTCTACCTGGCCCGTCATCTCTGAGTCGGTCAGGTTCACAATTTTGGCACTGAAATCTATCTTGTCTCCCTGTCTCACAAAACGGGTAGCATTTGGCTGCACCATGAGCTCCTTTTGGGTAACAATGCTTTTTTCACTGAGTCCAAATGCCAGATCTTTTGTATGTGCAAGCGTCATCCATTTCCACCTTGTCAATGCTTCGGGAATTGTGAATGAAAATTCAATGTTACCGCTGCTATCTGTTTTTAAATCCGGAAAAAAGAACGCGGTTTCGTTGAAGTTTTTTCGCATTGATATCGAAGGAGCAGGATTGCCCGAATCATCCGGACCCGAGCTTGTATCTGATTCCATCAAACCCGCGTCAGATTGGTTCATTTCCGGACCTCTCTTTTCCTGCACGGATATCGCCGCCGGGGCAAGATTTTCCTGCCTGGCCATATTACCCCTGATCTTTATTCCGCCACCGCCCGGGAGACGACCAGGTGCCCCAACATACATTACACCATCCGCCGCCTGATCATCAAAAAATAAACGATCATAGGTTTTGTTCACAACCAGGTATTGTTTGTCTTGCGGCTTCATTCTTGAATATTCCATCCTGAAAGTCGGTCCTTCCCATGACGAACGCTGGAAATATGACGGCCAGATATCCGGTTTATTAAATGCGTGGGGGTTGAATTGGTCGAGTGATGCATCGTACATACCGGTCAGGACTTCGGCCGCTAACTTATCTGCCTTATGGCCACTAATCTTTAGTTTCCACTTTTCAGAAGAGCCTGGAATTGTTTTGTCCCGGAAGGTTTCGTACGAAATGGTCAATTCTTTGCCAGGTTGAAGAACTTCAATCCTTTCGAACGAGGTGAAGATCCGGTTATACTTCACAAACGCGATGCTTATACCAAATCCACCTGACTCACTACTGGTCACAGTCAATTCCCGGGCCTCCCTGTTTTTATTAAGCGAGATATAACTTCTCTTGATAGAGTCGTTGCCAGATTCAATATCTTTTATCACAAAAAGGCTGTCGACATTGGTTTCAACGGCGTATTGAAATTTTTCGCCTTCCCGGACTACGGATTTATCTGTCAACACGGAAGCGGAAAGGTTTGGGGTTATTATTTTCTCCCTGTACAGCTGAAGATATCTTATAACACTAACGGTATCGCCTGACCGATCTTTGGCTTTTGCTTCGAAACGGTACCAACCTGCTTCTATTTTTTGCGAGGGAAGTTTGAAGGCGCCATTTTCTTTGGTTGAATCAGTGGCGGTAAGCGCAGTTCCGGCTTCTTCCCAGGCAGATGGATCATTTTCATTTTTGTAAATATCATGTGGAAACAAAGCGATATAGGTCTTCTCATCCATTATATGCTGATCCGCCTGTTCCCATAATCTTTCCCTGAAGATCCTTGCCGGCATTTTCAGCTTCACGAGTTTTACGGAAACAGCCGCTTGTTGAAATACATTATTCAGATTGGTTGAGGTCAGCCTGATGTTGTTGAGACTATCTGCATGAAGTTTGTCGGCAAGGTCAAGATCAAGTTTAAGCGAATGATAGGCGACAGCGACCAGGGCCGATGCAGACCTTGTTTCACCCGAGATATCTGTTATGTCAGCGGTTATCCAATAATTGAAAACCGGCTGATTTTTTCGGTCAATCCCCGCATCGGGTATTGCTTTGAATATGATCTCAAATTTTCCGTCAGTTCCCGTAGTCACCTGCCCATTGGCAATTTCCACTTCGTTTTGCGGGTAAGGCGGCCATATCATTTTACGTGAACCTGCATTACGGGTAATAGCGAAATCTGAGAAACCCCAGACCGGGAAGATTGCCCTTCTTACAACCCGGTACTTCACAACAGCGTTGTTCAGGGCATTGCCCGCGTAAGCAGTTGCGGAGCCTGTTACTTTAATGGTATCGTTCAGTTTATATGATCCCTTAGGCGACTCCAGTTTTGTTTCAAACCGTGGACGTTTGTATTCTTCGACAGACAGGTTCGCGCTGCCTTGTGTCGCTTTATCAAATACCCTGAAACCGCCATTCAGGACAGAAACGGGGAGTATAAACTTTCCGGAATACGAGCCAAATTCATTGGTTGTTACTTCGAGCGAATCGGCTATCTGCTGATTGGCATCGAACAACAAAATAGTCGTTTTGAAACCAGCTGCAACTGCAGCATTTTTTGTACGGGTGTTCCGGTTGACGACTATGCCCTTGAAGTAAAGGGTCTGACCCGGTCTGTAAATACTACGGTCAAGAAAAAGGTAACTTGTTTTTTTGTCTTTCACTTCGGGTACCCGATCTGATTGCCGGTAATAATAAATGGCGTCATCAGTGGAAAGTCTGTCGCTACCTTTCGAGATTTCCAGTTGAATATTTTGTTGAAGATTCGGCCTGGTCGACATCATTGAAAAAAAACCATTCTGGTCGGTAGACAGGCTTTCGCCCTTTACCTTCTTATTCTTGCGGGTGTTATAATCATAAGTACTGTACCAGATTTGGACATTGGCACCGTTTATCGGTTGGCCGGTCTCCCGGTCCAACACAAAATAATCGTTGCTTTTCCTGATCCAGGCGAGAGCTGACACATGCAGAAAGTGAACAGCGAGTGGATCCTTCGTTAAAAGAAAATCGGCATTGGTGGTTGCTATGAGTGCGTACTGACCTACAGGTAAAGCATCTATTTTTATTTCGGCTGAATGTCTCTGGTGGTCCTTTGTATCGGGGAACTCCTGTGTGAACGTTTTTACCAGGGGTTGAGCGAGCAGGCGCTTCCAATAGCTGTCCTCTTCATCCGTTTCATTCATCGTTGTATTAAAACCGGCATCGATCTTCACCAGCCTGAAATGTAACCGGGTGAAATTCCGGAAAGACACCCTTGCCCGAAAGGGTTGACCGGGGACATTCACTTTCTCCAGTTGCAATTCAATTGATTTTTCATTGATCTCCTGCAAGAGATTCAATGCATTCATTTTTCCTTCGCTCGAATCTTTGGCCGCAACCAGCCTTTCACAAATTTCCCTGGCTTTTATCCATTCATATCTATGTGCTTCATATACGAGTGGAGCATAGGTGCGGGCATTGTCGGCATGAAGCGCTGCCTGCAGGTACCATGCCTGGGAAGCGGCTGGTAAATCCCCATAAGTATCTGTAATATGCTGCAATGCCTTTTCATACAGCGCAAGCTTGTTGCCCACTACTGCATGTTCCTTCATAAATGCCAACCTGGAAATATCAACATCAAGCAAGGCATCCTTCGTTTTATCATTAAGGTGGAACCTTATCAATTTTTGATATAGCCTGATTGCCTGGTAATAAGGTGAGATCGTGTCCGCAGTAAGAAAGCTCGCCCTGGTAAAAATTTCAGCGGGGGCAAAGGAAGTGTCATTCCTGATCTCGAATGAATATGATGGTTTCGTAACTGTCCGTTCATCGTTCCTGAAATATTGTAATGCACGGTGGGCGAGAAGATCATACAGGGTGGGCCTCAGCTTACGCATGTTCCCACTGGTAATTATGGGATCAAAAGGCTTTAACGCAGACGACTGTAACTGTTCTTCATTGTTTAAAGAAGCAAGATAATACTTGCTGATAGCCGAGTGAAAATCCTCCGGTGCCCATGTGTCAGGATTTTCTTTGACATAACCGGTAGTAGCGGTACGATCATAAAACTTCCACCTGTTTTGCTGGAAATACCGCCAGTATTTTTCAGCAATAATATTATTCAGGACAGATCTTGCCGGTTCTTTCACAATGGCAAGGTTCCTTTCAAGCTTACGAATTCCATTCACCTGGCCGTCCTCGGTAACATTTTCTTCCAGCATTACCTGGTAAACCAGGGCTTTTAATACCTGAGTTTCATTGCCTTCTTTGAGAGCGGCATTATATATATTATTGACTGCAGTTAATGCTGACTTTGTTAAACCCTGACCCACAACAAGGGTGTCAATCTTTCGCCATTCAGCGCTATACGTTTTCATAGGCGTTTGTGCCTGTACAGGATTAAGAAAATTGTTTGACAGGCAGAAGCTGAAACAAAGACCAAGGAATAGAAAAAAACTCGTTTTCATTAATTATCTGTTTTATCTGTCGGCGTGTGCAAGTTATTGAATCTATTCCCCTTGATGAACGGGAATCAGATTTTACATAAAACGGTATGTTAAAGCGTTTGGGTGGGTATTTCAGCACTCATCCAGGTACCTGAAATGAAAAAGGCAGCCCGCAAAGGCCGCCTTGTTATCAATTTAAAGGAAGAATTACTTCTTCAGAACTTCTGCTATTGTTTTACCGATATCAGCAGGGCTTTGAACTACGGTAATGCCGCATTCCGCCATGATTTTCATCTTCGCTTCGGCTGTGTCTTCTGCACCGCCAATGATTGCACCGGCGTGGCCCATACGGCGACCCGGAGGAGCAGTCTGACCTGCAATAAACCCGACTACCGGCTTTTTCGCATTTTCCTTATACCACCTGGCGGCTTCAGCTTCCATTCCACCACCGATCTCACCGATCATTACAACGGCTTCCGTTTCAGGGTCGTTCATGAAAAGTTCCAATGCTTCGCGGGTAGTGGTGCCGATGATCGGATCACCACCAATGCCAACGGCTGTTGAAACTCCCAGACCGGCCTTCGCAACCTGGTCGCTGGCTTCATATGTAAGTGTACCTGATTTTGACACGATACCGATCTTACCCTTTTTGAATACAAAACCCGGCATAATTCCAACCTTGCACTCATCGGCCGTAATAACGCCCGGGCAGTTTGGTCCGATTAATCTTGTTTTCCGTCCCTGCAGGTATAATTTTACTTTTACCATGTCCTGGACAGGAATGCCTTCGGTTATACAAACAACCAGCCCGATTCCTGCTTCAGCAGCTTCCATGATTGCATCCGCTGCAAATGGCGGCGGTACAAAAATGATGGATACATTGGCTCCTGTTTCCTTAACCGCTTCGGCAACGGTGTTAAATACCGGTCTGTCGAGATGCGAGGTGCCTCCTTTATTAGGAGTAACTCCGCCCACAACGTTAGTCCCGTATTCAATCATCTGTGATGCATGGAAACTACCTTCTGTACCAGTGAAGCCCTGCACAACAATTTTGGACTGTTTATTAACTAAAATGCTCATATCAAAATTTTAAAAGTCGGACAAAAGTAATGAATCCAACATCTATTTAATCAGATCATTCATATTTCTGTCATTCACAATTTTCCCGCTCATTTCCAGCATTCGCATATCCTTGGCGTCTTTCAGGAACTCGGAAGCAAATATAAACTCGTTCAGCAGTTCATTTTTACTAAAAATAATCTCGTCCCGGTTACCTTCCCATTCCTTATCGCCCTTGTACATATATATAATATTGTCCCCGATTTCCATCACGCTGTTCATATCATGCGTGTTCACGACCGTGGTAATATTATATTCAGAAGTAATTTCCTTGATGAGTTTATCGATAACCAATGAAGTCTGGGGATCCAGGCCGGAGTTCGGTTCATCACAAAAAAGATACTGGGGATTCAATACAATTGCACGCGCGATCCCGACACGCTTTTTCATACCGCCACTAAGCTCAGCAGGAAACTTCCTGTTTACGTCTTTCAACTCAACCCTGGCCAGCACTTCGTTTACACGTTTCAGTTTTTTGGAGTAGGGATCCTTTGTAAACATGTCGAGGGGGAACATAATATTCTGCTCCACGGTCTGACTGTCAAACAAGGCGGAACCCTGGAACAGCATTCCTATCTGTTTGCGCACCTCTTTCTTTTCTTCCAGCTCCATTTGGGTGAAGCTTTTATTCTCGTAAAGGATATCGCCACTGTCTGGCTTAAAGAGGCCGACCATACACTTCATCAAGACGGTTTTACCGCTTCCGCTGGCCCCGATGATGAGGTTACACTTGCCGGTCTGCATTACGGCACTAACATCATTGATCACTGTTTTCCCGCCAAATCCTTTCTTAATGTTTTTTACTTCTATCATTATAATAACAATGCTGAGATAATATAATCCGCAAAAAGTATGGCAACGCAACTCACCACCACGGCCTTTGTACTTGCACGGCCGATTTCTAGCGATCCACCCTGCACATGATAGCCATAAAAAGCTGGGATGCTGGAGATCAGGTAAGCAAAAGTGTATCCTTTTACGATGGCAAAAAACACGTTATATGGCTGAAAGTTTTCGAGTAATCCTTTATCGAACACGTTGATGTCAACGATTCCGGATAAAGTGCTGGCAAGTCTGCCGCCCCAGATTCCAAGTCCCATAGAGATTACCACCAGTAACGGGATCGTGAGCATGGCGGCAAGGATTTTTGGAAGAATAAGATAGGTTTTGGTATTTATTCCCATGATCTCGAGTGCGTCTATCTGCTCAGAAACCCGCATGTTTCCCAGTTCTGATGCAATCTTGCTGCCAACCACTCCCGCAAGTACGATACAAACGAGGGTGGGAGCGAATTCAAGTATCACAGTGTCACGCACGATCTGCGCAATGGTTGATTTTGGAATCAGCGGGCTCACAAGCTGGTAGGCTGTCTGAAGTGCTGATACTGCCCCGATAAATACAGAAATGATGGCAACGATACCCAGCGAACCAATGCCAATCTCTGAACATTGGTGCATAAACTCTTTCCAGTACATCTTCCAGTTTTCCGGTTTGGAAAACATTCCTTTGATCATTAAAAGGTAACGGCCCAGCTCTGTAAAAAATGTCATGTCTTCGCTCTAAATTCGTTGTGAAGATAGGTTTAAAGTCCCAATCCGCAATCCCTTATGCGCCAGCAAGCAGCGCTGGTGCCGGTTACATGTCTTTTGTTACTTTTCTGAATTTCTTCCATGCATCTTTGTTTCCTATCTTGTCTATAGGGTGTGACTTACATTTAAGCTGGGCATCGATAACCGAAACAAGGGTCATATTATAAATGCTTCTTACGGAGCTACCCAGTTGTAAAACGTGCACCGGTTTCTTCAATCCCAGCAGAATGGGTCCTATTGCATCGGCGCCACCAACTTCTTTCAACAGGTTATAAGCCACGTTACCAGCCGCAAGATTCGGAAAGATCAGTGTGTTTACATCCTGGTCAACCAATTCACTGAAAGGATAATTATCTTTCAGGATCGTTTTATTGAAGGGCATACTGGCCTGCATTTCACCATCTATGATCAGCGACGGGTTTTTCTTCTTTACTATGTTTCTTGCCTCGGCTACCAATCTTGCTTCGGGTGAGTCACTGCTTCCAAAATTTGAATAACTCAGCATTGCTATCCTCGGCGTAAGGTTGAAGTTTTTAATTTCTTTGGCCACGATAAGTACAATGTCTGCAAGCTCTTCCGCAGTTGGATTGAAGTTGACCGTAGTATCTGCCATGAACAGTGGACCTTTCTTGGTGAGAAGAAGGTACATGCCGGCGATCTTTTTAACGCCGGGTTCCGTGCCGATTACCTGCAAAGCCGGCCTGATGGTTTCCGCATAATTCCTCGTCAATCCTGAGATCATACCATCTGCCTCACCGGTTTCCACCATCATACAACCGTAATAGTTACGGTCCTTCATCATTTTATATGATTCATATTTATTCACCCCCTTACGATGCCTCTTCCTGAAAAATATTTCAGCGTATTCTTTACGGTAAGGTTCGGCCTCTTCACTTCTTGGATCGATGATCGGCATATCTTCGATATCAATCTTGTTTGAGCCGGCGATCGCTCTTATCTTTTTCTCATCCCCCAACAATATGGGCAGGGCTATCCCTTCATCATAGGCGATCTGGGCGGCTTTCAGAATTTTCAGATTATCAGCCTCAGCAAACACGATACGTTTTGGATCATGTCTTGCCCGGTTGCCCATCAGGCGCATTACCTGGTTATCAAGTCCAAGCCTGTTATTGAGTTCAATGGCATAGGCATCCCAATCCTTAATGGCAGTCTGTGCAACGCCGGAATCCATCGCGGCTCTTGCCACGGCCGGCGACACCGTTGAAAGCAACCGCGGGTCAAGTGGCTTGGGAATAATATATGTCGGCCCGAAAGCTATATTGTCTTCACTGTAGGCAATGTTCACTATATCAGGAACTGCCGTTTTTGCGAGCAGGGCAAGTGCCTTCACCGCAGCAAGTTTCATTTCTTCATTTATCTTGGTGGCCCTTACATCCAGCGCACCGCGAAAAATAAAAGGAAAGCCAAGCACATTGTTCACCTGGTTAGGATAATCACTGCGACCCGTTGCCATGATGAGATCTGACCGGACTGCGGTGGCTGCTTCATATGTAATTTCCGGGTCAGGATTTGCCATTGCAAACACAATGGGTCTCTTTGCCATACTTTTTACCATCTCAGGCGTTACGACATTGCCAATGCTTAAACCAACAAATACATCAGCATCTTTTAAGGCTGAGCTGAGCGTGATGTTGTCGGCACTTACTGCAAAAAGTTTCTTGGTCTCATCCAGATCCGTCCTGTTCACATGCAGCACCCCGTCCTTGTCGAATAATATGAAATTCTCGTACCTGGCACCGAGTGACACATATAATTGAACACAGGCCATAGCAGCAGCCCCGGCTCCATTGATCACGAACCTCGCCTTATCTATTTTTTTCTTTTGCAGCTCCAGTGCATTTAACAATGCTGCGCTGCTGATGATTGCAGTACCGTGCTGATCATCGTGCATTACGGGTATCTTGAGCGTTTCCCGCAACTTTTGCTCTATATAAAAGCATTCAGGAGCCTTGATGTCTTCCAGGTTAATGCCCCCGAAAGTGGGTTCCAGCGCCTTCACGATCTGCACGAACTTTTCAGGATCCTTTTCATTCACCTCAATATCAAAAACATCTATGTCCGCAAAAATTTTGAAAAGTACACCCTTCCCCTCCATGACCGGTTTTGAAGCTTCGGGTCCGATATCTCCCAAACCCAACACGGCGGTGCCGTTACTGATAACTGCCACAAGGTTCCCCTTCGCAGTATATTTATAAACATTGTCTACGTTCTTGTAAATCTCCTTACATGGCTCTGCAACGCCCGGTGAGTATGCCAGTGAAAGATCCCTTTGGGTTTTCGCATCCTTGGTTGGCACTACCTCAATTTTCCCCGGCCTTCCCTTCGAATGGTATTCGAGCGCCTGTTCCCGTCTGAGTTCTTTTTGCATAGTTATAGAATAGTGGTGCAATTTAAGGATTGTTTTATTGAAGTGATTTGGAATGACTTGTATCGTTCAATGAAGGTGGATTAGGTGGGTGTAAAACCTCGGTTTCGGAGAAAACCGGAAAAAATCTCAAAAAACTTTTGACAGAGTAAAAAACTGTGTTATGTTTGTGTGTACTATTAAAGTAGTACACTAAAACACCAAGTTATGATCTCAGTTCAGCATTTACATTTTGGGTATCCGAAAAAACCGGTTTTCAAGGACCTGAGCCTGGAGCTGGAACCAGGATTTATTTATGGTTTACTCGGAAAAAATGGTACAGGCAAGTCAACCTTGCTTAGAAATATCGCCGGGCTGTTGTTCCCAAGGGAGGGAAAGATAAGGGTGATGGGTTTCGATCCGGGTGAAAGAACGCCGGCTTTTTTACAGGAGGTGTTTATGGTGCCTGAAGAATTTCATATGCCCGATGTGCCGCTGAGTGACCTGGAGAAACACTATGCACCGTTTTATCCCAGGTTCAATAAGGAGCAGTTCCGCAAATACATTGGTGAGTTTAACATTCCGCTGGAAGGATCATTGCAAAACATGAGTTATGGTCAGAAAAAAAAGGTGTTAATAAGCCTCGGGCTCGCAACAAATACTTCTGTCTTGCTTATGGATGAACCTACCAACGGCCTTGACATCATGAGTAAGAGCCAGTTCAGGAAAGTGATGGCAGGGGCTTTGAACGAAAGTAAATGTATAATCATAAGTACGCACCAGGTTAAGGACCTGGAGAACCTGATTGATCGGATCACCATCATTGATGAAGGAAAGATCTTGTTTGATCAGAGCATCGAAAACATTTCCCGCAAACTTTCATTCCATATTTCTTTTGATCCTGCGGAAGTTCATGATTCTTTTTATCATGAATCATCTTTGCGTGGCAGTGCTATCATTTCAGCAAACACAGAAGGAGAAGAATCGAAGATTGATCTTGAGCTGTTATATAAAGCAATCATTACAAACCAGGCAAAAATCCAATCCGTTTTTAACGCATAATATTTATTTATGAACCAGGTTTTCGAATTCAACAGATTCACCTTGCTCGTTTCCAAGCACTGGAGCGAGAATAGAAAAAAATACCTGCTTGGCCTGTTGGCCATGGCCGGGATGCTGTTTTTCTGGTATAGTTTCATATTACTTATAGATGACGATCATAGCGCTGGCACTGACACCCAGGCCTCCACATTTTTCTTTGGGCTATCTATCCTGGGATTTCTTTTTGGCAGCATGATCTTTGCAGAATTATCATCTGGCCCGAAAGCCATGAATTACCTGAGTTTCCCGGCCTCGCACTTTGAAAAGCTGGCTTGCGGGCTTTTATATGGAGTGGTATTCTTTTTCATAGCTTATGTATCGATATACTACCTGGTTACTTTTGCGATGGTAAGCGTCAGCAACAGCATTGCAGGCAATTCCGAGAACCTTGGTGAGGCACTTGTAAAACCTGCAGGTGTTGTGAATGTTTTTGGAAATTTCCCCGGCGATCCCGGTTCAGCGAAAGAGGGCCCCAATCTGTTTAATTATTTCATCTTTGTATACCTGGCAGTTCAATCAGCCTATATACTGGGTTCTGTCTACTTTTCGAAATTCAGTTTCATCAAGACCACCATCGCGCTGGCTGCTGCGGCGTTGGTCATTGCTCTGTTTGTGAGTAAGGTACTTTATCCGCTGTTGCCCGACGGTGGCATTTATAACAGCCTTACAAGTTTCAGCGTTTACACAGACAGCAATTATGAAACTGCCAAAGTGGTGAGCCTGCCGGAATGGGTAAACAACATTTTGTCATTCATCTACAGGTTTGCCCTGGCGCCCATACTCTGGATTGCCACGTATTTCCGCTTTAAAGAAAAGGAAGTTTAACAAGGACTAAATTAATTACTATGCAATTCCGAGAGTCACAAGCTATATATCTCCAGATCGCAGACTATGTATGCGAAAAGATTTTGTTGAAAGAATGGAAGCCGGACGAAAGAATACCATCCGTGCGCGAGCTTGCCATGCAACTTGAGGTGAACCCAAACACGGTAATGCGCACATTTGAATTTTTGCAACAGCAGGACATCATTCATAACCAGCGCGGGATCGGATATTTTGTTTCAGCTAATGCGGTTGCCCAGGCCACTGTTTACAGGAAAAACGCTTTTACTGAAAAAGATCTTCCAACCATATTCAGGAATCTATACCTGTTGAACATGGATCTCGAAGAACTCAAACCAAAATTTGAGACTTTCAAAAAACAACATTTCGCTTAACTCTTATAAGAGCAAAAATGAAAACAAGCAATAAAATATTACTCGGACTTTTTATAGCAGCATTGCTGATGATGACGGGCATACATGTTGCCCTTACCCAAAAATATAAAAATGGTGGATTCTTGGTTACCAAGCCGGGTCAGTACAGGGATAGCATCACGATCCGGCCGGCGAAATATATTAAAGTGATCGGGCTGGAAAATGTGTCTGTGATTGCTTCGGAAAGCTTTAGGCTTGAGGTTGCGAAAAATATGCCTGCCTCTTTTAAACACTATGTTTCCGGAGATACACTGATCGTTACCGGCGCTAACGGAATTTCATCCGGAAAAGATCAGGTAAACAAGGTTAAAATATACCAGGAGATCAGTCTTTATTTGCCGCAGGTAACGGGGATCGAGGCGGAAAATTCAAACCTTTTATTGATTGGTGATGGCGATTCGGCAAGGGGGAACCAGTCGCGGATAGCACTTCTGCGATCCAGGTTATCGTTTAAAAACCGATTCACAGAAAATGAGACTGATCGATACTTTGGTGACGTGTTCGTCACCGCAAAGGAAGGTTCCGAAATTGAGCTTTCGTCCGATAAAATCAATTTCAATACGCTGAGCTTTGAATTGGAGAAATCAATCCTTCGTGATCTTCAAACCGGCCAGATCAGAAATCTCGTTGTGAAAGCTGATGATAGTTCCATCGTCCAGGTCAGCGGACAAAATTTCAAGAAGCTTACCGCTGTAGCAACAGCGCAATAATCATTATACACATTTACCATTAAACTTTATTTTATGATCATCATTCCTATCATCTTCGGTATCATTTTATGGATTTGTAAGTAGTTGAATAAAATCCACTGTAACTTTTTCTTTGCTTATCAGTCTAATGATTCAATGAGGCGAACCCTCTCACAGAACGGCATCATGCAATTGCGTGATCCTGTTAAATCAAATGGGTTCAGATCTTATCAATCATCATCATTAAATGTAGGTCAATGAAAAAGCTCGTAATTATTATTTCTGCCTGGCTCCTTACTATGAATGTAGCCTTCGGTCAATGTGATTCATCATTTGTTCTTCATACTGTTAAACAGGAAATGTTGAATGAGAAGGACGAGGTTGTGGACAACGAAGATGATGCTGCTACGATTGACATTAGTAGCAACAAAATCGTCATCACCAAAGATAACGGTGAAAACATCCTGACGGCAACTATCTTAAAGAAAGATTGTAAATGGAAAGCGGCCCTGAAAGATGGAAAGTCGGCTTACGAACTTTCTGTTTCTTTTCCGGACGGAAGGGAAAGCAAGGGCACGGGGACGCTTGAAGGCAAAGAGGGCAACCTTCACTTCGTACTTACCTTTGAACATATGCAGGGTAAGAAAATAAAAGCTTACATCGATAAGATATAAGCTTTTACCTGTTGGCAGTGATCTAAGCAAGTACTACTATTTCATTGCTGCAAAGGCTGTATCCAGCCATGTCATCCTGGCTTTGAACCAGGTCTTCATTTTCTGCACGTCATCTTGATATAGTTTAACAACTAATCCGGTCGAAGAGACATCCGGCGTGAAAATCTGCCATCTTTTATTATTTTCAATTGTTGAGAAGGTCATTTTTGTGGAACTTTCGCTGAGAAATCCCAGTATGACGTCTTCGTTGGCTTTAAAATGTTCAAAACGTCGTGCTACCTGCTTTTCAAAATTGGGGTCCTCGAATAAACGTGAAATCCAACGGGATTCCCTGACATAAAAACCTTCCGGAAGATGAAGATCACGCTCGGAATTTCGACCGAAAGCGAAATCAAAGTCCCATATTGGACCCATTTTTAGCTTTCCTGTTGGAGTGAGATTCATATAGCAACTCGAGTAGAAGACTGCATCCTGATTTTTTGTTATTTCATTGATCAGGTACCAGTCTATTAAGCTCGGAACGTCCAGGTACTTTGCGTAGCCAACGACCGGATCTTTAAAATCCGGACCGTACAATGCATTCTCAGCAGCATTGACGAAACCTGAAACGAAATTGTATTTAGGATCATCTTTAACAACTGCGGGTTCTTTAATATTAACAAGCAAACGTGCGGTTTTGAAGAAAACGTCTCCCGCCTCCATTCTCTCTTCCTGGTCAACTTCCAGCAGGAAACCATCCTTTGGAATATTAACCCGGTTTTCACCCACTTTGACACTCTCACATAACTGGTATGTACCCTGGTACACATCATTCAAAAAAAGTTCGGCAAAATGTGCGTCAGGCGTCCAGTCGAGTCGGCTCAGATCACCCAGAAGAAATGCTGCGGAAGTGTTGAGCTGGTTTTTGTTGGCCTGATTGGCAAGAAGTACCCATTCTTTATCTTCACCTTCTCCGAACAACGACACTTTATTATTAAACTTCATTTTGTATGGCTTCTTTGGCAAGGTCCAGGTGTAGTTGCCCCGGCCTTTGATTTTCATTTCACCGGCAAAATCATCGTAGCTTCCGGCGCCATCAATTGAGATATTAGCATCTACGTAGATGTCTTTCGAATCGATGACTGCACCGTTTTTTGTTGTAATCTTTATCACAGGCAAACCTGTAAAATTTATCAGTTTCACCTTGTAATCCTTCAGAGCGCCATTGTAACCAATAGTGCGGTAGGTAACAGGCTCCGTGAAATCATGTGCAGTATTTCCGCTTTCCTGTTTCACGCCATTAACTACTACACTGGCGGCTTTTGTTTCGAAACTTGGTATTAATGACTTCCGGCTTATCCCGTAAGGCGTTCTCCCCGTAATCATATCGCCATCAACCTGCATCCAGATCGTATCGGTCAGGTATGAAGGGTTGTGTGTTGGAGAAAAGAAAAATTGATGAAGCTCATGGTGATCCCCGGCGTGAATAACTTCCTGTTGGGGGCTGATACTCTGATCAGTTATGTAAGCCTCTTTACGACAGGAAACACTTAATAATATCAACGCAAACAAGGTGGTTTTTGCGCCTACGTGCAGGCACATAGGATTTGATCTCAAACTAGTTGACATTCAAATAGGGTTTACGGATTAAACGGAATGATGGAAAACACTTAGTGCTCCCGGGTAAGCATCAGTAATTTTGAATGAAGTCAGGAAGCGTTTAAGAAAAACTGCACCTGGCCCAATCTCAAAAAACGTGATGCCGGACTGTAAACGCAGATAGATTTAAATTATTATAGCGGGGGATATAGAAGTCCTTAGTTCATTTTTTATAATTTGAGCCCAGCCAGGCCATCATGCCGATCCCATTTTCAATGGCCGACTCATCGATGTTAAAAGTGGGCGTATGAACCCCTGAGCTTATGCCTTTGGCAACATTTCCCACTCCGAGACGATAGAAACATCCTGGGATCAGTTGAGAATAATAACCAAAGTCTTCGGCGCCCATACGCATCTCGGTAGTTTCCACATTTTCAGCACCGATGTATTCCTCTGCAAGCGTTCTTGCTTTCTCATTTAATAATTCATTATTATAAACCGTTGGATATCCCACATCGATATGAAGGTCAATTTCGGCACCCATGCTTTGGACGAGTTCCGTACTTATCTTTCTGATAATATCATGTGCCTTGAAGCGCCATTCTTCGTTGAGTGCCCTGAATGTGCCCATAAGTTTTACTTCACTTGGTATTACATTAGTAGTATAGCCACCCTGGAAAGAAGTAATCGATAATACCGAAGGTTGAAAGGGATCACGGTTACGGCTGATAACCTGTTGCAGGTTTACTATTAATTGTGATGCGATCAATATGGTGTCTGTGGTAAGATGTGGTGCTGCCGCATGCCCCCCTTTGCCACGGATGGTGATATAAATTTCGTCTGCACTTGCCATTACCTGTCCACCCCGGAAACTGAACTTCCCAACCGGAAGACCAGGATGAACATGTAAGCCGAAGATGGCCTCGGGTTCCGGGTTTTGAAGCACACCTTCCCTGATCATAATACTTGCACCACCGGGATTTTTTTCTTCACCGGGTTGAAATATCAGTTTGATTGTTCCGTCCCATTCATTTCTTAACTCATTAAGGATCCGGGCGGCACCCAATAAGCAACTCGTATGAACATCATGCCCGCAGGCATGCATAATTCCTGGTTTCAATGATTTATATGATACCTCATTTTCCTCCTGGATCGGCAAAGCATCCATGTCGGCGCGGAGAGCCACGATCTTTGACGAAGGATTTCTGCCTTCAATGATACCTACCACACCAGTTTCTGCCATAACGGTGGAGTCTATCCCAAACGATTTAAGTTTTTGCTGAACAAACTTAGAAGTCTCAAATTCCTTATAGCTCAACTCGGGGTGCGCATGTAAATGATGCCTTACCTCAATGAATTCTTTTGAATATAATGACGAAAGTTGCCTGATCTTTTGCGATAACATATGGAAAATTACAAAATCGAATTCATTTGATACAGGTATTTCAATCAAAACATCATGTCCGACTGCTACAGGGTTGATGGCATCATCACTGAACAGCGTATGATAATCACCGAACCTGTTTTTCCGGATTATGACCAGGTGTTTACCAATGAAGCGCGAGGAATGTGGGGATGTTCCTAGGGTTGCTGCGTGGTTGAATCAGCGGGAGCCACCGGATCTACCTCAATAATATCACGCACAATATAGACGCCAGTAGGAAAACTTAATTTGATGTTTTCAAGATATACCTCTGCTTCACTGCGATCGCGGAAGTTGCCCACCTTCAAATGGAATTTGGGAGACTGGAAGGAGAGATATGATTTCAGCTCCGGGAAGGCCTGGTACATTTTTATTTTAGCCTCGGTAGCTTTGGCCCGGTCAGGAGTGTTGATAACAAGTATCCGATATCCTGCTGCAGAACGCCGCTCATCACGGGTCAGGATCTCATTTGCTTCCACTTGTTTTTTGACCAGCAAATCTATCCGCGGATCTTTGTTAACCGTTACCGACTGCTTTTCCGTTTGCGCATTACCGGTAGCTACGAACAGGAGACCAACAAAAATGAATACAGGTGTCTTCATGATTTTATAATTATGACCAGATCGTTTTGCCTAAGCAAGCTCACCAATCTCTCTCAAAGTTGCCGTTTATATGGGAGAAAGAGAACTGGAATTTGTTAATTTTAATCTGGTCCTTACCCGGGAAGGTTCAGCCGTGGTATAAATAAGCTCTTATAGATGGCTCAACCGGTAAATTGTCTTCATACGGCCTTTAATACCCGTCGTTTTCTGGCGGTTGGCCATTTACTATGGCCACGCTCGCACTGCATCCCAGCCTGTCAGCACCTGAGTCAATCAATTCTTTGGCAAATGAAAAGGTCCTGATTCCCCCGGAAGCCTTAATACGTATCCCTGCTGGCAGATTCGCACGCATCAGCCTGATCGCTTCAACGCTGGCTCCCTTTTCAGCATACCCCGTAGAAGTTTTCACAAAGTCCACACCGGCGGCACCATATATCTCGCAACACCGGATGATTTCCGCATCGGTCAGTATTCCTGATTCGATAATCACTTTCAGGATTTTTCCTGCTTCACGAACCTGGGCGAGCACCGTGGCTACTTCTGCTTCAAGGTATGACCAGGCGTTATTCCGAAGCGCCACCAGGTTTATCACCATGTCAAGTTCATCGGCACCGTCCGTTATGGCCTGGCCGACCTCTGCTTTTTTCGCATGTACATTAGAGTAACCAAAAGGGAACCCGATAACAGTTGCCGTCCTGACCCCGGAACCGTTAAGAAATTTGACTGCATTTTTGACCAAAGGCGGTGGCACGCAAACAGCAGCAAACTGAAGCTCACGTGCCTCATCGCATAACTGCCTGATTTCAACTATCGTAGTTGTAGGCTTCAGTATAGTATGATCTATATATGAATTAATTTTCATTCGATTATTTGTGCGTGAAATCAAATTTAAATGACTGTGAATATCTCCATTTGACTAATTTACAAGCTTAAACCACATATTAACAAAACTAACAGTATGAGAAAGTGTTCTATGATTCCCCCGGGAAGATGGATCATCTTGTTATGGATGATTCTTTCCGTTCCCGCTTCCCTGTTTGCACAGTCAACTTTTCCTGTTAATGGAATTGCTGATCCCAAAGATGGTGCATACGCCTTTACTAATGCTACTATTGTAAAAGATGGTGCAACCACTATTACAAAGGGTACCATGATTATCCGTGAAGGTAAGATTGTCGCAACCGGCACAAACCTTACCATTCCAAAAGATGCGGTTGTTATTGACTGTGAAGGAAAGTATATATACCCATCTTTCATTGACATTTATAGTGACTACGGAATTGCCACTCCTCAACGCGCGGGTGGAGGCAATTTCGGATTTGGCGGACCTGGGCAGATCGTTTCCAACCAGAAAGGTGCTTTTGGCTGGAACCAGGCGATCCGCAGTGATGTAGAAGGAGGAAAGCTATTTGTGGTGGATGATACTAAGGCGAAGACGCTGAGAGATATCGGTTTTGGAACGGTACTCAGCCATCAGAAAGATGGTATCGCCCGGGGTACCGGTGTGATTGCAACTTTAAATGATACAAAAGAGAACCTGGTTATTCTGAAAGAAAAAGCTTCAGCTCATTATTCATTTTCAAAAGGTACCTCGGCCCAGTCATACCCGGCGAGCCTGATGGGTGTGATCGCTTTGCTGAGACAGAGCTATCTTGACGCACAGTGGTACAAGAGCAATCCAGGTGCAGAAGGGGTTAATCTTTCTATGAAAGCCTGGAATGATATACAGGGTTTGCCACAAATCTTTGAGGCCGGCGATAAATGGCAGGACCTGCGTGCAGACCGGATCGGCAAAGAGTTTGGTGTGCAGTATATCATCAAAGGTGGTACAAACGAATATCAACGTATAAATGAAATTGCCGCTACTAAAGCTGCGTATATAGTCCCCCTAAACTACCCGGTAGCGATGGATGTTGACGATCCTAACGAATTACGTTTTGTAGGACTTGACGACATGAAACATTGGGAACTCGCTCCGACCAATCCGTCAGCTTTTGAAAAGGCCAATATCAATTTTTGTCTCACAACGGCTGATCTGACGAATGTAGGTGAATTCATGGCCAACCTGCGTAAAGCAATTGAATACGGTCTTACCGAAGCCAAAGCATTTGATGCACTCACAAAAACGCCGGCAACACTTCTATCAGTTTATGACAAAGTGGGTAGCCTGGATGCGGGTAAACTTGCCAACTTCCTGATCACATCCGGACCA
Organism: Flavitalea antarctica; assembly: GCF_054461535.1. NCBI lineage: Bacteria > Pseudomonadati > Bacteroidota > Chitinophagia > Chitinophagales > Chitinophagaceae > Flavitalea > Flavitalea antarctica. The sequence goes on along the minus strand of NZ_JBTLQG010000016.1, from coordinate 30,457 downwards.
ATATTTAATGAGAAGACAGTGATACTTCATAACTGGGTCCAGGGAAATAAATTCAATGTAAAAGGGGAGAGCTGGTTCGATGTAAAAGGAACCTACAAGCTGGCCATTAACGGACCTGCGCCACAATCCATGTCTGTTGAGCTTAAGGATGGTGGTGTTGCAAGCTTTATCGCAAAGGACACCATGACCGGTAAATACAGTTATGATGGTAAACTCGTCAAGATGAGTTTTCCTGTCGGGCGCGGACCAAGAGCCACTGAAACTATCCTGAGCGGAGTATCAAACGGAAATACCTGGAGTGGTATGGGTCGTGATGGTTCAGGCAATTCTTTCACCTGGACAGCTGCATTTGAAAAAGCTCCGGCTGCGAAACCAGACAGTGCAAAGCCAAAACAGCCTTTAAACCTTGGTAAGGTGACTTATCCGTTTCTTGCTTACGGAACCGACTCCGTTGCAAAACAGGAAAATATCCTGATAAAAAATGCGACAGTCTGGACCAGCGAAAAAGAAGGAAAGCTGGATGCAACAGATGTATTGGTTAAAGGAGGAAAGATCACGCAGATAGGTAAAAATATAAGCCCTGCAGGCGCAAGGGTTATTGATGGTAGTGGCAAACATCTTACAGCAGGTATCATCGATGAACACTCGCATATCGCGGTAAACTCCATTAATGAAGGCGGACAGTCTGTAACCTCTGAAGTCCGCATCGGCGATAATCTTAATCCTGAAGACATCAATATCTACCGGCAGTTGAGTGGTGGTGTTACATCATCTCATATCCTTCACGGCTCTGCCAATACTATTGGCGGGCAAACGCAGCTGATAAAATTACGTTGGGGAATGAATGATGAGGAGCTGAAATTCAAAGGAGCTGATCCATTTATCAAATTCGCTTTGGGCGAAAACGTAAAACGTTCTTCTGCTACCCAGGGCAACAATCGCTTTCCTGATAGCAGGATGGGTGTTGAATCAGTGCTTCTGGATGCCTTCCAGAGGGCTTCGGACTACCAGGCATGTATGAAAGCCGGAGTTACTGCAGCAACGGCGAAACCGGGAAAGAAAACAACCGGGGCACAGGCCACGGGCACTGCCACACCAGTAAGGCGTGATCTGGAGTTGGATGCGTTGGTTGAGATCATGAACAAAAAACGTTTCATCACCTGTCACTCCTATGTACAGAGCGAGATCAATGCTATCATGAAAGTCACAGAGAAATTTAATTTCCCGGTGAACACGTTTACGCATATCCTTGAAGGTTATAAAGTGGCTGATAAGATGAAGGCACATGGAGCCAGCGCGTCTACCTTCAGCGACTGGTGGAACTATAAAAACGAAGTGCTTGATGCTATTCCTTACAATGCAAGTATCATGCAGCGTATGGGATTGAATGTAGCTATCAATTCAGATGATGCAGAGATGGCTCGCCGTCTTAACCAGGAAGCAGCAAAAAGTGTGAAATATGGCGGAATGAGCGAAACGGATGCGCTGATGATGGTTACCATCAACCCCGCGAAAATGTTGCATGTTGATAATCAGACCGGCAGTATCAAAGTTGGAAAAGACGCCGACCTGGTATTGTGGAGCGACCATCCATTGAGCATATATGCAAAGGCAGAAAAAACTATTGTTGACGGGACTGTATTTTTCGACCGCGAAAAAGATGCTGAACTCCGCAAACTAATGCAGGCAGAAAAAACAAGGCTTATTCAGAAGATGGCAGCAGTAAAAAGAACGCCTGGTGCTGGTGGTGCACCGGCAAATACCCAGCGTGCAAGGCCAAGATATGAACTGATCTTCAATTGCAGCGATCACTATCATCATCATGGCCTACTTGCGGTTGAAGGCGACAATCTGAATGAATTTGAATCAGGTGCTGCGGCAGGAGAGCAGGGAAGCCAGGACTAGTCACATTCGGCTTATCCCGCAACGAAGTTTTGCAAAGCAGGAAATTAACCGGTTTAGAAATTTATCAAACAGTGTAATTATTATGAAAAAAATACTTTTCTCAATATTAATGGGTATGTCGGTGATCACTGCTACTCATGCGCAGGAGTCGATATACCCGGCGCCGGCACAGACGCAAACTATTGCACTCACGAACGCTATTGTCCACGTTGGCAATGGCCAGGTGATAGAAAATGGGATGGTTGTTATTTCAGGCGGAAAAATTGTTGATGTTCGTCCATCAACAGCTATTATGGATGTTAAGGTTATTGATTGTAAGGGAAAGCATCTTTACCCGGGCCTTATTCTGTCTAACTCCCAACTGGGACTAGTTGAGGTTCCAAGCATCAGGGCTACAAATGATAGCCGCGAAATAGGTGAAGTGAATTCCAACATTCGTTCCATCGTTGCTTACAATACGGATTCAAAAGTTCCATTTACGCTTCGGAATGTCGGAATCCTGATGGCTAACGTGGTGCCATTGGGCGGAGTCATTTCGGGAACTTCATCGGTCGTGCAGTTAGATGCATGGAACTGGGAAGATGCGGCCGTTGCCACTGATAACGGTGTACACTTCAATATGCCTTCATTGCTCACGAGGAGAGGTGGCAGAGGCGGCTTCGGAGGTTTCAACTTTGCTGCTGCTCAGCCCGCCGGTGACCCTATTAAAAGAGCGCTGGAAGAAATAGAATCCGTTAAAGCATTTTTTAAGGAAGCCAAAGCTTATGCTGAAGCTCCTGGACATACTGCTACCAACCTGAAATATGAATCGGTTAGAGGCCTTTTCACAAAAAAGCAAAAGTTGTTTATCCATTGCAATATTGTAAAGGAGATGTTGATCGCGGTAGACTTTGTAAAAGATTTTGGGTTTGATGTAGTGATTGTTGGTGGTGTGGACAGTTACCTGATTGCTGATCTGTTGAAACAACATAACATAGCAGTTATCCTGGAACAACTGCACAGCCTGCCAACTATGGTCGACGATGATGTGGATCAACCATACAAAACACCTGCAATGTTGCAGAAGGCCGGGGTATTATTCGCAATCAATGATGAAGACGGAAACACCCGTTACCGGAATCTTGCTTTCAATGCCGGAACTGCCGTTGCGTATGGCTTAACAAAAGAAGAGGCCCTGACAGCGATAACGTTAAATCCTGCGAAGATCCTGGGAATAGATTCCATTGCCGGATCAATTGAAAAAGGAAAACAGGCTAATATAATAGTATGTGAGGGTGATATCCTGGATATGAAAACAAATATCATAACCGACGCCTTTATTCAGGGTCGCCAGGTTGATCTGTCAGATAAGCAGAAGCAACTTTATGAAAAATACAAACACAAGTATGGCCTGAAATAAATACCCTTTTATAACATAAATACCCTTTTTATAATTTTGGCCCCGGTGCATTCGCGCATCCGGGGCCATTGTATTTATATGTGTCAGGCGGACCTCTCGGCAGTGATCCACCAGGTGTTTCCGTTAGGATCTTTTACGCCTCCGGATCTGCCATAGTCCTGGTCGGTGACATCCTGAATTTTGGTGGCGCCTTTTGATATCGCATGGTTAAATGCAGCATCTGCGTCATTCACATAAATAAAAAAAGCGCCGGGGGTTGGGGTGAATTCATTGCTGCATTGGGCAAACATTATTACCACATCGCCAACCTGCAGCTCAGCATGCATAATGGTTTTATCATCCCGGAGCACCTTCATTTTTTCTGTTGCCCCGAACACATCCTGCATGAATGACTGAAAAGCGTTTGCATCTTCGAGTATGAGATATGGCATTACGCGGTTGTAACCTTTTGGAAATTTGATTGTGTCCATTGTAATTTTTTTTTGATTTAACAGAAGCTATTATTTGAATCCTGCTGAGTGTAAAGATATCGGTGACCTCTTGCGGTGAATTGTAAAAATCCGACATTCTTTTATTTCATAAAGAGTGATCGAATCCGACATCCCTTTATTTCTACAGAGTGATCAGGTATTGTCAATAGTTATCTGAAGCTTCCGGAGCTTCGTCGTTTTAGCTTTCCCGGTATTCTATGCCTTCTGCCTTGCCGGAAAAATAACTGCCGGGCTCATACCCGGAAAACTTTTTGAAGTCATGGATGAAATGGGATTGATCATAGTAACCGCATTCATATGCTATCTCGGTCAGACTTTTATAAGATGACCCGTAACTTCGCAACGCATGTTGAAAGCGACTGATCCGGGCGAAAGATTTGGGTGCAAAACCAGTAATTGTTTTGAATTTCCTTTCCAGTTGTCTTGGCGAAACACAGAACATACTTGCGGTTTGTTCTATCGGTAACTGGATCCTGGTATGAATGAGGTGTTTGATACAGGCTTGTATGGATGATTCCGGTTCCGGGTTTATTCTGGATCTTTTGATGAGATATGAAGAAAGAATGGAGATACGCTCACGATTATCATCTGCCACCAGCATTTTTTCCTGCAGCATATTACCATCGTTACCCAGGCAATCAGCAATGGACGGCATTTCGTTTTGTAGCTCCAGTGATGAGAGTTTAAATAATTCAGGAATTGCATAAGGATAAAGATAAGCGCCAAAAATGCCAAAGTCGGAGCTGGTGACGAATCGTTTATAGGTGCCCGTTGGACTTTGTAAGATCGCTACGTTGTTTGTGCCGGGCAATACTTCATCAGTTGCTGAAATTTCGTCCCACCTTGTCGTATAATGAAAGACCATTTCTGCACAGGCATCTGCCATCGACCGGTAAACATACGGCTGGCTGCCGATGCCTTTCCCTTCAAACACCCAGAAACACCGCACATAACGTTTTAGTTCGGGTACCGGATCGACAGTATAATAGTTAAATTCAGGCATAACAGTGATGTTCGGAGGCATTAATATACGAAATTAAATGGCGAGGCTTCCGGTGGTGCTATGTCAGAGAGAAAATGCTGAATGTCGGAAAAATGTTTTTACATTCAGCCAAAGATTGACCCATTATGAGCGCATTTTCATTGAAGAGATATTGTTCTGTACCGGAGTTTACACGTCAGATTTTACAGTCTTTCAATCCTTTGAAGCACACATTATCCTGTTTTCGAAATAGTCAGGTAGTTCAGATGACCTTACTCTTATTAATAATGTTTTCTGCGCGGTTAAATGCGCAGCAAAAATTCCCGGTGGGCAAGTGGGTAAGCCTTTTCAACGGGGTTGATACAAAAGACTGGACTGTCAAAATACATCATCATGAAACAGGCGTGAACTTCGGAAACACATTCAGAGTTGCTGATAGCTCTATACAGGTGCGTTATGATCAATATGGTGAATTCAATGATCAGTTTGGGCACCTGTATTACAATCAGCCGTTTTCTTATTACCACCTGCGTTTACAATATCGTTTTGTTGGCGAGCTCCAACGTGGTGCCCCATCCTACACGCTAAGAAATAGTGGTGTGATGTTTCATTCCCAGGATCCGCGTACCATGCCAAAGGAGCAGGATTGGCCGATTTCTGTGGAGCTGCAGTTTCTTGGTGGACTGGGCGACGGTAAGCCTCGCTCTACGGGTAATATGTGCTCACCGGGTACAGAGGTCATCTATGAGGGCAAGATGGATCCGAGGCATTGCATCAACTCCAGATCAAAAACTTATGATGGAGACCAGTGGGTAACTGCCGAATTAATCGTACTTGGCGATTCACTGGTGACCCATATCATCAATGGAGATACGGTGCTGCAGTATACGAAGCCACAAATTGGCGGAGGTGTTGCCAACCGTTATGATCCAAAGATAAAAATTGACGGAAAGCTGTTGAAAGAGGGTTTTATTGCTTTGCAGAGCGAGGGGCAGCCGGTGGACTTTCGCAGGATTGAAATCAAGGTTTTACCAAAGCCCTGACAAGAATAACCGTTTAAACTTAAGGCGCGGAACCAATCTGAAATTTCAGTAAATTTAGTAATAAAGGAAAGAGTGTTGAGAACCCTGCTTTTTTTACTATTGCTTCCCGCATTGACGGCGACTGCACAAACGCTGAACTGTACGTTTAAAGCGCCGGTCGTCAATATTAATTTCGGCACCGGTGATGTGGAGGATCTTAACCCGGGAGGTACTGCAGCTTATCAGCGCGTATCTACATCCTGTCCTTCTGATGGACATTACAGCTACACTTCCTATACGAGTGACTGTTTTCGGGGCGACTGGATAACTACGGAGGATCATACCCCGGGTGACGTTGCAGGGAACATGCTGCTGGTAAATGCGTCGTACCGGAATGGATATTTTCTCACCACGATGATCGAGGGACTAAGAGGCGGAACACTCTATGAATTTGGAGTCTGGATGACCAATGTTTGCAAACTGAGCGACAAATGTCCTTTCCCGCTGTTGCCGGATATTACCATCAGGTTACAGACCACAAGCGGTAAGGTAGTTGCCCAGCTGGAAACCGGGGAGCTGGTCCGCCGGCTGTCACCCCAGTGGACCCAATATACGATGACCTTCACGACGCCTCCGTCCGAATCCCGCCTGGTGTTAACGATGATTGATAATATACCGGGAGGCTGCGGGAACGATTTTGCCGTGGATGATATCACTTTCCGGGAATGTATCATCATTCCTCCGCCAACGAAGCCTGTTGCGAAAACGACTGCCCCACCAAAGAAGACGACTCCTGCACCGGTTAAAAAAGCCGAAACGCCGGTAACCAAAACAACCCCCAATAAGGAAGCTGCAACAACAAAAAAAGAGCCTGTCGTAAAACCGGAAACCAAAGCAGTTACTCCGCCTGCAAAAGAAGTTGCGAAACCAGTTGCCAAAGCTCCTGCAACCACGTCTGCGACAACTAAACCACCCGCGACTAAGCCGGTAACCACTAAACCAGCTACACCGAAACCAGCGACCGAAAAGCCGGCTGAAACAAAAACAGCTGCTGCTCCCAAAAAAGCACCAGCTGATACGGTCGTCACGAAGCTGCCGAACGATCTCCCGAAACCTACGGTCCCCGTTGTTACTCAACGACCACCAAAGATGCCACCTCCGCCACCGGCGATAGCAAGGAGGGCAAACACGTTGTTCAAACAGATTGAGATGGAACCAGGGGAGATCAGGGTTGACCTGTACGATAATGGAGAGATAGACGGCGACACCGTTACTATCTATCATAACAATCAACTTGTAGTTTCAAAAGCCAGGTTGTCACAAAAACCGGTGACCCTTCGTATCGCAATGGACCCGGCAAACCCTCACCATGAACTCGTCATGGTCGCCGAAAACCTGGGCTCGATCCCGCCAAATACATCCCTGATGATCGTGACCGCCGGCGCCAAACGCTACGAGGTATTCATCTCCTCCACCGAAGAACGAAACGCAAAAGTGGTGCTCGAACTCAAAAAATAGAACAGCGCCAAATCAAATTCAACGGGATCATTTTGAGCATCACTTTAGATCATCTTAGGGAGCTCTTAAGCTCCATGACAATTTTTGTATTTCTTGCCACTGCCGCAAGGACAAGGATCGTTCCGGCCGATCTTTGGACCGACCTTCACGGGTTCCTGTTTTACAGCAGGCGTTGAAGGATCGAAATAGTCATTTTCGTTCGCGCCATAATCTTCACCACGAACTTCCACCTCTTCCTTATTCGCATGCAGGCGGCTCATATCGGTCTTCTGTTCACGCGCCTCCCTTATTTGTGACGGATTCTCCTGCTGTTCGATAGGAATACCACTATGGCAAAGGAAACTTACAATTTCACGATTTACCTCGGCGTCCATTCTCTTGAACAGATCAAAGGCGGTGATCTTGTAGATAACGAGCGGATCTTTTTGTTCAAGATAAGCGGTCTGTACACTTTGTTTAAGATCATCCATTGCACGTAGATGTTCTTTCCAGGTGTCATCTATTATAGCAAGCGTGATCTGGCGCTCAAGCGAATTAACGAGTTCGCGGCCCTCAGTGTCAAGGGTTTTGTTGAGATTTGCCAGCACCTGGATAACCTTTTTACCATCTGTAAATGGTACCACGACATTTTCAATATTGGGACCCTGTGTCTGGCGGATGTTTTTGAATACCGGCACAGCCTGCGAATGAAGATTTTTCATCTTCAGCTGATAGTGTGCAATCGCTTCAAAATATAACTTGTCTGCCAGTTCCCGCGCATTGGTTTTTTCAAACTCCTGTTGAGTGATGGCACTATCTATACCAAAGTTTACGATTGCTGAAAGCTTAAAACCTTCATAATCGCTTTGTTCCTGGAACGAACTAACCAGTCCCTCAGCAACAACATAAAACGCATTATCGAGATCCAATGCAAGGCGTTCACCAAACAAGGCGTGATTTCTTTTTTTATAGATCACGTTCCGTTGCTTGTTCATCACATCATCGTACTCGAGCAAACGTTTACGTATGCCGAAGTTATTCTCCTCAACCTTACGTTGTGCGCGCTCAATACTTTTGGTAACCATGCTATGCTGGATCACTTCACCTTCCTTGTATCCGAAACGGTCCATTATAGATGCAATCCTGTCGCTACCAAACAAACGCATCAACTCATCTTCCAATGATACGTAAAATTGTGTGGTACCCGGATCACCCTGGCGTCCGGCACGACCACGCAGCTGCCTGTCCACCCGGCGGCTTTCATGTCTTTCGGTACCGATAATGGCAAGTCCTCCCGCTTCTTTAACACCGGGCCCGAGCTTGATATCCGTACCACGACCAGCCATGTTTGTAGCAATGGTTATAGCACCGGCGAGTCCAGCTTCGGCTACTACCTGGGCTTCACGCGCGTGTTGTTTTGCGTTTAACACATTATGCGGGATCTTATTTCCCTGCAGCATTTTACTCAGCAACTCACTTACCTCAACCGAAGTTGTACCTACAAGCACGGGCCTGCCGGCATTACGCAACTTCTCAATCTCTTCAATTACATATTTATACTTTTCACGTTTGGTCTTGTAAACAAGATCCTCACTATCGATACGGATTGCCTTTACATTTGTCGGAACGGTAACTACATCAAGTTTATAAATATCCCAGAACTCACCTGCTTCGGTTACGGCTGTACCGGTCATACCGGCAAGCTTGTGATACATCCTGAAATAATTCTGTAAGGTGATAGTTGCATAGGTCTGGGTAGCCGCTTCGATCTTTACATTTTCCTTTGCCTCGATTGCCTGGTGAAGACCATCGCTATAACGACGGCCATCAAGTATACGTCCGGTTTGTTCATCTACAATTTTGACCTGTCCGTCCATCACCACATATTCAACATCCTTATCGAAAAGCGTGTATGCTTTAAGCAATTGTTGTACGGTATGTATACGTTCAGCCTTTACTGAATATTCATTCAGCACCGCTTCCTTCAATGGAAGTTTTTCTTCAGGAGTGCCGGGTTGTTTTTCAATTTCAGCCAGCTGAACACCAATATCGGGCATGATAAAGAAATCCGGATCTTCACCTGATTTTGTAATCGCCTGCAGGCCTTTATCTGTCAGATCAACAGAATTGTTTTTCTCATCGATATGAAAGAAAAGTTCAGCATCTACTTTTGGCATTTCACGTTGCTGATCAGCCAGGTAATAATTTTCTGATTTCTGCAATTTTACTTTTACACCCGGCTCGCTGAGGAACTTGATCAATGCACTGTTTTTTGGTAAACCTCGGAATGCGCGCATCAGTGCGAGTCCGCCGGTTTTTGCATCGTCCTGTCCTTCGGTGAACAGCTTCCTTGCTTCGATCAGGTTCCTGTTTACGACCTGCCGCTGCATTTCAAACAATTGCTGAACCCTTGATTTCAGGACATGGTATTGTTGCTCATCGCCTTTGGGAACAGGTCCTGATATGATCAGCGGAGTACGCGCATCATCGATCAATACACTATCAACCTCATCCACCATTGCGAAATGGTGTTTGCGTTGAACCATTTCATCAGGAGTATGCACCATGTTATCACGCAGGTAATCAAAACCAAATTCGTTATTGGTACCATAGGTTATATCTGCCTGGTATGCCTTTCTTCTTTCATTGCTGTTGGGTTGATGGCGGTCAATGCAATCAACGGTAAGTCCCAGAAATTCGAAGATTGGTCCGTTCCACTCAGAGTCACGTTTTGCGAGATAATCGTTCACGGTTACAATATGAACGCCTTCACCTGCAAGTGCATTGAGATAAGCCGGAAGCGTAGATACCAGCGTTTTACCTTCACCGGTTGCCATTTCCGCAATCTTTCCCTGGTGCAGCACTGATCCACCGATCAACTGCACATCATAATGCACCATGTTCCAGGTGATCAGGTTACCACCTGCGTTCCAGCTATTTCTGAAAACAGATTTATTATCCTCGATTTTGATATAGTCTTTCTTCACACTTAGCTCACGATCGAGGTCCGTGGCAGTGGATACGAGTTCGGTATTAGTCTTGAAACGGTTTGCAGTTTCTTTCACCACGGCAAAGGCCTCGGGATGAATTTCCTTCAGAATTTCTTCAACTTTTTTATCCCGGTCTTTTTTCAGCACGTCAACCTGCTGATAAAAAGTGTCTTTATTGGCAATCTCCGAAAACGGCAGTTCTTCTGCCTGTTTTGTAAGAGATGCGATTTCATCGTCAATTTGTTTAAGATGAGATTTAATCCTTTCCTTAAATTCTACGGTTTTTGCCCTGAGCTGGTCATTGCTCAGTGACTGGTATGATGCGAAGTGCTTGTTGATCTCCCCGACAACCGGTTCGATATTTTTTATATCTTTTTCCGATTTACTTCCCCCGAACATTTTCGAAATGAAACCTAACATATATTATCGTGTATTGAATGATTGAACTTAAAGCCCACTGAAAACCCAGTGTTTTATCTAGTCAAAAAGAATGCTACCCTGATAAAACGAGTCAATTTGACAGGGTAGCAAAGGTAATAATAAGTTGCTGGTTTAGACTACATATTACAGGTTTATTAAGAGGCGAAGGGACCGGCTTTACCGTTGATTTTTGTCACCAGCGACGAGCCGAACAGACTGAGTTTTAAAATAATATATAAAAAATTGGGGCAGTATGATTGGATTGATAAAAAAGTTAGTATTTTGCCTAAAATTATTAGTCTATGTCAGTTGCCGGCAAAAACCTGAAGTATCTTCGAAAACTTAGGGGCATGACCCAGGAAGAATTCGCTAATAAGCTTAAAATTAAGCGTTCCCTGCTAGGAGCATACGAAGAGGAGAGGGCAGAGCCCCGGCTTGAAGTGCTGGAGCTTGTCAGCGAATCTTTCAAACTTAGTCTTGATGAGCTGCTGTTGAAAGATCTTGGTGATACAAAAGGCACCTACCTGTCTAAAAGGCGTGCCCAGAAACTTGTCTCCGGCAATTCCGAGATCACTTTTGTTCCGATGAAAGCGGCAGCAGGTTACCTCGCAGGTTTTGCTGACCCGGAATTTATTGATGAACTAAACACATTTACGCTTCCGATGCTTGCTCCGGGAAGTTACCGCGCTTTTGAAATTGTAGGTGATTCTATGCTTCCTACGCCCAGCGGGTCAGTAATTGTTGGCGAGAAGGTCGATAACTTTGATGATGTGCGGGCAAGCAATACCTATATCATCATTTCGAGAAATGAAGGGATAGTCTATAAAAGGGTGATGAAAAGTAACCGCACGAAAAACAAACTGACTTTAATAAGTGACAATCCCGCTTATCAACCATACAATGTTGATGCTGAAAACATCATCGAGATCTGGAAAGCCACGCTGGTGATGAGCAAAGCAAATCAGCAACAACGGTGGGATGTAAACCAGCTTGCAGGGATAGTTAATAATCTGCAGGACCAGGTCAGCCAGTTGAAGAAAAAGATGAACTAAACGTGAAGACAGTGATGAGTGAAGAGTTATGAATTATGAGTGAGTTATGAGTTAAAAGTGGTGAGTGAGGAAAAGTTTTTAGAGGTCAAAAATTGATTTGGCCGTCCGAAAGGTATTGCAGTGTGCTTCGGTGATCGTTTTCACGTCAGGGCTGTAACCGCCGCCCATCGCCACTGTACAGGGAAGATTACGCTTACGAACCCAGCTGAACACCATTGCGTCCCGGGTTTTGCAGCCTTCGATAGTCACTTTTAGCTTACCGAATTTATCGCTCGCCAAAATATCTACGCCCGAAAGATAAAACACAAAATCAGGATTGAATCTCCGTGGCAATTCGGCCAGAGCATCATCTAGTAACCCGAGATAGGTTTCATCTGTTGTTCCATCTTCCAGGGGAATGTCCCAATCACTTCGTTCTTTATGGAAAGGATAATTATGACGGCCATGCATGCTCAGCGTAAACACAGCAGGGTTATTTTCAAATAATTTAGCCGTGCCATTGCCCTGGTGAACATCCAGATCAATGATCAGGATTTGTTTTGCCATGTTTTTCTTCAACAGGTAATTGGCAGCAACGGCAAAATCGTTCAACAGGCAGAACCCTTCACCACGATCTGCAAATGCATGATGTGTACCGCCTGCAACATTCATTGCCACACCATTTTCCATTGCATGATGGCAACAGTCGATTGTTCCCCTGGTGATAATAAGTTCTCTTTGAGTAAGTGCCGGGGACTGAGGAAAGCCAATCTGTCTTTGCTCCCGGGAAGACAAGGTTTGATCTTTCAGCTTCGAAAGATACTCAGCAGTATGCGTGTAAAGTATGATCTCGCTTTCGCAAACAGAGGGCGCAAAAACACTACTGTCGTCTATGGTGCCTTCATGAAGCAATTGTCCCGGGATCAATTCATACTTAAGCATTGGGAACCGGTGACCTTCAGGCAATGGATGAGCATAAATAGGGTCATAGGCAATATGTAATTTGCGGGAAGCCTTGTTCACCATCTTCAGAACTGCTTAGTTATTCATGTGCATGAGGCGGTTATCAACGATAGCAAAAACATCTTCTCCGGCAGCAGGTTCAATCAGGAAGGTCCCGGTAAAACGACTGAATGCAGGCAGTACACAATATTTTTCCGTAAAATAAAAACAAGGGAAACGCAGAGATTGTTTACCCAAACCTCTAACCGAAATACCAGGATGAATATGACCGGAAAAAACGTAGCACGGTTCCGGATCCCCCGGGTCGCATAAAGTCAGATCGTGCCTGAAATGAAAATCACGGATCTTCAGCGCTTCCGGTGAAATATTTATAGCTGCCTGCCGGTACCAGCTTTTGTGAAGAATATCATGGTTGCCCATGATGAGATCAATGGTCAGGAAAGGAAAATCCTGGCGCCATTTGAGAAATAATTCCAGCTCCTTGTTTTCACGACTATGAAAAAGATCTCCGACAACGATCAGTTTTTGGGGTTGAAAAAACTGGATCATCGCCACCAGGCGCTGCAGATCATGCTTGTAAACATGCTGCGGCACCGGAATGCCTGATTTCCTGAAATGCCCTGTCTTGCCAAAATGAAGGTCAGAAAGAATTAACGCCTTTTCAGATTCCCAATAAATTCCCCGTTCGTGTGAAAGCCATAAATGCTGATCCTGAATTACATGTAAATGGGGCGCTTGCATAGAGCTGCAAATATAGGTATTTGCTAAAAATTTTAGGGAATATTCATTGATGCATCATACCCGCTCCAGTTGGGTCTGCATACGTTTGACCCTGTCCTCAAGTTTTTCAGAAGACATGTTTTCTCTCATACTATCCACTTTCAGCGGGAAGCAGAAGGGCGTGAGCCGGCTCGGGACCTGTATTACAATGTCTGATTCCTGGATCCTTTGAAGCATATTTCTGAGGCGTTGTTCTTCCATTTGCTGTTCCATCACTTCATTAAATGCCTGCCGCATCAACAAATTGTTTTTATCATATTCGGCAAACACATTGAAAAGCAGGGATGCCGAATTCTGGAGATGTTTCGCTTTTTTATGTTCACCCGGGTAGCCCTGGAAAATCAGTCCGCCAATAACAGCAACATCCCTGAACTTACGTCTCGCCATTTCAGATGAGTTGACACTTCGTTGGATATCTTCGAATAAATTATCGGGTGAAAACAGTTCGTATGCATTCGAGTCATCTATCGGTATCGGCTGATCGCTAAGCAACTCAAATCCGTAATCATTCATAGCAAAAGAAAAGGTGATGGGTGTTATCCTGCTGATGCGGTAAGCCAGTATTGCAGCCATCGCCTCATGAACCAATCTTCCTTCAAAAGGATACACAAACAGGTGAAACCCATCTCTGGTTTCAATGTGTTCGATCAGTAATTCATTTTCCCGCGGTATATGCGAAAGTTGTTCCTGCAATTCAAACAATGGTTGCAAAGCCCTGAGCTCGATATCGTGGGCGCCCGGGTAACCCGTATTGCTGTGAATGACGCTACCTACCGCTTCGTTGAATTTTCTTCTTAGCATAAGGCCAAGGTTCGCTGAAAGTGGCATCCGTCCGCCATTCCAACTGGGAACTATCGATTTTTTAGAGTTTGATTTTTTTACTACTGCAGTATTGTCTTTGATCCCTACAAATTCAAGATTCCTCCCGGCGAGCGTGAAAACATCTCCGGGGTTCAATCTTGAAATAAAATATTCCTCGATCACACCAACATAACCGCCGCTTAAAAATTTTACTTTTATCATTGCATCGCTTACGATGGTACCAATATGTATGCGATGCCGCATGGCAACACGCCTGTTGGTAATACGGTACCTTCCATCAATGATTTCCACTTTTTTAAACTCATCATATTGTTGCAGGGCATTGCCGCCTTCGGTGAGGAAGTGAAGAATCTCCTGGAACTCTTCGGGGCGCATGTCGCGGTAACAATAAGTGGCTTTCACTTCATGATAGATCTCTTCGGGAAGAAATCCATCGGAGATGGCAAGCGTTCCCAGGTATTGTGAAAGCACATCAAAACATAATAACTGGGGCTGACGGCTTTCGATGAAATTCAATTTCATGGCTTCCTTCAGCGCCGCTGCTTCAACCAGTTCAAGGGAATGTGTTGGCAGAAAATAAATTTTGCTTACCTGGCCGGGCTGATGACCGCTTCGTCCCGCGCGTTGGAGAAACCTTGCGACACCCTTCGGTGATCCTACCTGTATAACGGTCTCGACTGGCCGAAAATCAACGCCAAGGTCAAGACTCGCAGTACAAACAACAGCTTTCAATTTACCGGTATGCAGATTTTCTTCTACCCATGTTCTCAGGTCCATATCAATTGATCCATGGTGCAATGCAATAACACCTGCAAGATCCGGGTTGATGCTCAGCAGCTTCTGGTACCAGATTTCGCTCATGCCCCGTGTATTGATAAATATCAATGTGGTAGTGCTCTTTTCGAGAATGGGTAAGATTTTATCAGCCAGCCTGATACCCAGGTGGCCGGCCCAGGGATATTTTTCGATTTCGTCCGGTATGATGGATTCAACTTCAATCGGCTTGTAAACGTTTGCTTTCACAATGAAAGCGTGATCACCGCAACCTCCCAGGTAATGCAGCACCGGTGAGATCAATACCTGCCGGGCCTCTTCGAGATTACCGATAGTTGCACTGATACCGATTACCGAGGGCAGTACAAGAATCCCATCATCATCAACAATATTCTCTTTTGCTTTTAGTCCTACGATCCTTGATAAAGCCAGTTCCACCTGTACACCTCTTTTGGAACCCAGCAACTCGTGCCATTCGTCAACAGCAATAATTTTGAGTTGACTGAATACAAGCGGGTAATCCTTTAGCGCAAGCAGCAGGTGTAAACTTTCGGGAGTGATGATCAGCACTTCCGGCATTTGTCTTTTTTGTTTCTGCCGGTCACTCATGGTTGTGTCACCGTTTCTTATCCCCACCTTCCAGTTCATGCCCAGTTCGAGGATAACCTCTTCCATGGCCCTTCCAATATCCTTGGCGAGTGCGCGCAAAGGGGTAACCCACAAAAGTTGCAGGCCATTTTTTGATTTTTTCTGATAATTCTCCGGATGATGATTGATGAAATCGATAAGCGACCCAAGGAATACAGAGAACGTTTTACCACAGCCTGTTGGGGCATTTACGAGCCCCGATCTGCCTTCCAGGATAAACTGCCACGACTCTTCCTGGAACGTAAATGCCTTGAATCCTTTTGACTGAAGCCAGCTGTCGATAACCTTATATCCTATTGATTGTTTTAACTGCAAAAAACTATTCCTCTTTCATTCAAATTTCGTCAAAAGTTGACAAACGGGGCCAATAATGTTGTGTTAAGGGAGATGCAAAATGCCTGCCTACAGCGTTTTCATGTATTCAAGCACGGCTTTTCTTTCTTCGGCACTCAGCCTGTCTCCAAAATAATGGCCCGAGTTACTATAGCCCGGGATTTCCGTATTGTAACTGTTAATTTCGCCAGGCTTATCATGTTTTTTAAACATCCAGCCCAGGGCTGAATAATCGTATTTCGGGTTGGCAAAGTCCCTTGACCAATAAGTCGGCCTTTTTGTACTGTTCAGCAGCGCTTCAAGCGTGGGTACAGATCCATTATGCAGGTAAGGTGCAGTGGCCCAGATGCCATCCAGCGGGGGAGCAATATAACCGTTAAACGGTTCAAGCCTCGCGGGGTGATCGCCGGTGGTGAACCAACTCCTGTTGAACCAATCAATAAACTGGGGAGAGCTATAGTTGCTGGCATTGAGCATTGAATCTGTCTGGATCGCTGCCTGCGGGATCAGCAGGTTAGGATACGTTACGGAATCACCATAAGTGCCATGGCATTTTGCACAACTGACAAGAAAAACTTCTTTCCCTTTTTTCGCCAGTGATTCGTCTATCGGTTTTTTATAATCTGGTGGTTCAAGCGAGTAGAGATAGGCAAGCACGTCAGGCATATGAGCATCTACTTCTCTTGACTCGGCAGTATCATTAACCGTCATCAGGTTGGATCCCATCAGGAAACGTCCGAAATCACCGCGTCCAAAGCCGTTGTAAAACATAGCGTTCTTCTTTTTCAACAGCCACCAGGCCGGGACGTCCGTGGGGATCACCTGCTCGGGAATTTTGATCAAAGCCTCCTTGCTCCATTTGAAAGTCACCGGATCACGATGCGCAGCCAGTACCGCAGCTAACCTGTCGGCTGGATTAACTCCCTGCACAGCTGTAATCAAATGAGGCCCGATTGTTTTTGCGACTTCGATGAATGGTGCGGCCGCAGCGTATTTTTTTGGCGCACTGAGTTTTAAAACATTTTCAGCGGTCTTTAAATTTCTCTCGCTCAATTTTTCATCACTGGCAAAATTGATAAAGGTATTACCCATACCCATGATCAATGAATCTTCAAAAACCTGTGCATGGCATTGCATGCAGTTAGGAGCTACGAGTATTTCTCCTTTTGATTCAATGGCGGTGTAATCGTGCGCCAGCTTTTCATTCCTTCCAGTGCGATTGAGGTAATTGGTCTTTACCTTGCCCATTCCCATCAGCCAGAAACTGTAGGGAATGCCACCTTTCACATAATCACCGGTTGTAAGATATTCATAGCCCTGTTGTGCATCACCGCCGAGTCTTTGGGGACTTGGAGGAATAGGCACAGGTTCGAAATCAATCAGATCGGAAACGCGGATAAATGCGAAACTGCAAATCACCAGGACAGAGAGCACCACAATTTTTTTCATGACCACCAGGTTCTGTTTGTGAAGTTAATTCACGGAGCCCACAAAATCAACTGGACCCGTTCCAGCATTGTTTAGGACAACTTCGTGGTAACTTTGAATACGACCACTTGTGCTTTTGACCAGGACCAGCTGTTATTTGGCTGTGACCAGTCAATGTTTTCCTGGTACCAGGTGTCACTGGGCCCAGTAGCTTTTTTGACCAGGACCAGTTATTATTTTGACTATACCAGTTGTTTTTTAAAGAAAATCAGTTGAGTTTTTACAATCCGGGAGCACTATTTGTTCGATAATTCGTAGCTAGTTGCCGGGAAAGCCTATTTGCCATAAACTTCAAGCATCTGTTTAAGATCCTCGATAGTATTTATCTCATCAGGCTTCTTATCCCTCCGCCAGCGGGAGATCCTTGGGAAACGCAAGGCGACACCTGATTTGTGCCTGTTGCTGGCTGCTATTCCTTCAAAAGCGATTTCAAAAACAAGTTCCGGCTTTACCGTGCGGACAGGTCCGAATTTTTCTATGGAATGAGTTTTAACAAAAGCATCAACCTGGTTAAACTCTTTATCAGTCAGACCCGAATATGCCTTGGTAAATGCAACAAGTTTGTCGCCATCTTTCACAGCGAAGGTGTAGTCAGTATATAGATTACTCCGCCGTCCTGATCCTTTCTGCGCATAGATCATCACACAATCGATAACAAGGGGATCAATTTTCCATTTCCACCAATCGCCTCTTTTGCGTCCAACCTGGTAAGTGGACATCTTGCGTTTCAACATGATGCCTTCACTACCCATCTCGCGGGATCGGGTGCGCATTTCCGTTAGCTCCTGCCAGGACTTGTAATCAATCACCTCCGAAAGTATCAATGCCGGGTGTTTTGCGGCGCTGACAATTTTTTCAAGTATGGTTCTTCTTTCAATTAAAGTTGCTTCACGGAAATCCCTTCCTTCATATTCAAGCAGATCATAAACAAAAAATGTTATCGGGGTTTCAAGCAATTGTTTTTTGGTGAGATTTTTCCGACCAATCCTTGTTTGCAGCAGCGCGAAAGGCAGTGGCTTTCCTTCAAGGCTTGGGATGATTTCGCCATCGAGTACAACTCCTTCAGGGATCAGTTCGCGCAGCGTATCATACTCGGGGAATTTGTCTGTCATCAACTCTTCACCACGGCTCCATACAAACAATTCATTATTACGTTTGATGATCTGTCCCCGTATACCGTCCCACTTCCATTCTGCCTGCCAGTCTGCGGGGTCGCCCAATGCTGATGGATCTTCTTCAAGTGCATAAGCAAGGTAAAAAGGGTAGGGCTTGGAATGATCGGCTGCCAGTGCGTTTTCACTTAACAGGTCCTCTATCGTAGTATTCATCGGGTTCCAGTTACCACTGATCCGGTGCGCTATTACCGATGATGGTAAATTAACAGTTTTGGACAAAGCATTAACCATCATTTTCTGCGACACACCGATCCTGAAGCTGCCTGTTATCAGTTTATTGAAAACAAAACGTTCGGCCTGGGTCATACTGTTCCATGATGAAAGTATAAACTCTTTCCGAACCGCTTCCGGCTCTTTATCAATCAATGTAAGTTGTTCCAGATAGTAATGCAGCGGGCGGGAGGCTTCAGTGATTACAGCCTCCGGCAGCAGGAGCGCAATCGTTTCGCCGAGGTCACCTACAGTGTGGTAACTCTCCTCCATTAACCAGATCGGCAAGCCGACGATTTCGGCGCACCAGTTAAAAAGTTGGGTGGAATTAACAGCCCGCTTCGGTCGCCTGCCGCTAAAGATCGCGATTACCCATACCTTATCGCGTGGATGTGCTTTGGCAAAATAATCTGAAAGTGCTTCCAGCTTTTCATTCGTTTTTGTAGACGAACCGAGTGTAACCACCAGATCAGAAAATAATCGCATAACTATTGATCTTTAGTTTCATTATCAGAGGTGGTTGCATCATCTTCGCTGTCTGGGTCCTCATCAAAGATTACGTCATCGCTGTCGATGATTACAGCATCGCTGCCATTGATTACATCATTACTATCATTCGATGTACTTTCTGAAGTGGCCTTATTATCACCATCAGAAGCTTCATCGCTCGCCGGTATGTTCTCATCGTCTTCTTTTCCATATTCAGTTTTCACTTCGGCTGATTCGATTCCACATTCATTGAGATAACGGCTAAGGACAGACTGGAATCCATGAGTGACGAATACTTTTTCGGCACCGGTAGCCTTTATCGATTCAAGCAATCCTTTCCAGTCGGCATGGTCGCTAAGCGCAAAGCCGGCATCTGCATTGCGACGCCTGACGTTTCCCCTGACCTGCATCCATCCGCTGCAAACCCCTACTGCATGCGGCCGGAATCTTTTCATCCAGGGCGTTCCGTCGGCGCTTGGGGGTGCAATGATCACTTTTCCCGTATAATTTTCTTTCGCGATTTCTGGAGTTACCCGTTTTACATCGGGAAGTGCCCAGCCAGCCTGTTGCAGGGCGAGATGGCCGTTCCAGATGGCTCCATGCACATATATATCATTACAAACGGCCGGTATACACTGCAGCAAACGCTGGGCTTTACCAAGGCTGTAAGCCAGCAGAACGGAAGTTTTGCCGGCTTCCCTGTTGCCGTTTATCCAATCCTGGATATTCTGAAATATTTCGTGTTGAGGTTTCCAATGATAAATCGGTAGGCCGAAGGTTGATTCAGTGATAAAGGTGTTGCAGCGCACAGGCTCAAACTTGCCACTTAATCCATCATCCTCCGTTTTGTAATCACCGCTCACCACCCAGACTTCTCCCTGGTATTCAACTCTGACCTGGGATGATCCTATCATGTGACCGGCCGGGTGAAGAGAGACTCTGACACCGTTCAGATAGGTGGTATCTTCCCACTCCATACTTTGCACGTTCACATCGCCCAAACGTAGATACAGCAAGGGTTTGCAATCAGTATGGCAGAGATAAGATGAGGAACCCCATCTTGCATGATCGCTATGTGCATGAGTGATGACGGCACGTTCCACCGGCGCCCATGGATCAATATAGAAATCACCCGGTGGGCAGTACAATCCCTTGTTTGTAAATTCTATGAGTCCCATCAGGTTGCAAGCTTATGCTTTGAGACTGCAATTATTATTCCTTTGAAGATATCCGGCCTGAAAGCGGGAAATCAGTAAACCGCCTTGATCTGGCCGTCTATCTTTTTTACGAAAAATAACTTCTTGTTTTCGTAATAATCAGTCTTGCCCGTTTGCTTATTGATCACAGGCTGAATGTTGAAGTCGTAGAATACCTTGTATTTATCAGTCACCAGTTTCTGTTGGATCGGCGCTTCAAGCGTATCCACTAACATGTGTGAAAACTGGTAGGTTGTTTCAAAACCGCGGAAAACCATTTCGCCGGGACGTACATAGTAGTCTTTGCTGTATTTGCGGTTTAAGTTCGCCGCCGTGCTATCCGACGGCGCTATATAAAAAGGAGTGGAATATATAATCTCGAGCCCTTTGTACAATGAGCCAGAAAAATTTACGGCATCCCAGTTTGGCATGCCTACGAGGATATTTGCATGGCTGCCCGTATTCAGTTCACTTAACTGGGTGGCGAGCCTGGTTCCGAAATTCACATCCAGACTGGCAGACAATGCTATAGTTGTTTTTGCAGGATTAAGATGAGCAGCAACTTCATCCGGTGTAAATCCATCGTTCAGTGTTACGTATTTCAGCTTGAGTGGAACTGAAGCGGTGGTTTTCTCAATTTCTTTCAGGTAAAAATTAAGCCTGTCTTCCTGCGCGCCTTTCTTACGAAATACAACAATTGGCGACAATGCGTAGTTTTTTTGCATGAACTTATACAAACCTTCACAGTGAGTAAACAAGGTAGAGTTGAGTAAGATGTAATTTGGATTATCCGAAACTCCGGCCTCATTCGGGAAGTTGACATTGATAAACGGAATTTTCCGATCCTTAGCCAGGTGTGCGAGCCACTGTGCATCTGCCATGTTCACATGGGCTATGATGATTTCTGTTCCATCGAATTCCGGTTGGTCGATGATCTTTTGCAGCGCGGGTTTGCCTGACCTTGTATCAAAAATATTTATATCAAGTTCAAGACCTTGTTTACGGATGGAGTCGATGGCCAGTTGAACGCCCTGGTAAAATTCAAGTCCCGGTGCGATAAACTTTGGAAGAACCTTACCGTACCGGTAATTGCCCGCTGCATCAAACGCTGAATCAAGATATAGAGGAGCCAGTACCGAGATTTTGTGACGCTTAACAGCCGTATCGGTCTGGCCCGATACATTCAATACAAATAAGCAAAGCAGGCAGGAAATAACAACCCGGTAGGATCCTAGCATAGACATCTTTGTTTAATGAGCTTATTCTTCCTGCTACAAAACGGTTACTCCCATTCAATGGTTGCAGGGGGCTTGCTACTAATATCATAAACCACCCTGTTAATTCCCTTAACATTATTGATGATATCTCCGGAAATGAAGGCCAGGAAATCGTAAGGCAGGTGCGCCCAGTCTGCAGTCATACCGTCAACCGATGTCACAGCTCTCAAAGCAATAGTAAATTCGTAGGTACGTTCATCACCCATCACACCCACACTTTTTACGGGTAACAGGATCGCCCCGGCCTGCCAAACTGTATCGTAGAGTTTATGTTCTTTCAGCGCCAGTGTAAACCGGTAATCTGCCTCCTGTAATAATGCTACTTTTTCCGGTGTGATCTCACCGAGGATGCGGATAGCAAGTCCGGGTCCGGGGAATGGATGCCTGTTCAGAAGGTCGGCGGGTATTCCAAGTTCCCGTCCCACTTTCCTGACCTCATCTTTAAAGAGATAACGCAAAGGCTCAACAAGTTCCAGGTGCATGATGTCCGGCAGGCCGCCGACATTGTGATGTGATTTGATAGTAACCGAAGGACCGTGAACGGAAACACTTTCGATTACGTCCGGATATATTGTGCCCTGGCCAAGCAGTTCAATTCCTTCAATATGTTTTGCCTCATCCTGGAACACATCGATGAACAGACCTCCTATCGTTTTTCGTTTTGATTCGGGATCCGTTTTGCCGGCCAGCGCATCATAGAATATTTGTTTGGCATCAACTCCCTTAACGTTCAGGCCGATCTCATTGTAGGTCTTAAGCACCTGTTCAAACTCACCTTTTCTTAAGACACCGTTGTCGACGAATATTCCTGAGAGGTTGTCTCCTATGGCCCGGTGAATAAGCGTTGCAGCCACGGTGGAATCGACACCCCCGCTCAGGGCCATGATCACCTTGCGATTACCGATCTGTTTTTTGAGAGATGAAACGGTATCTGTGATAAAATGTTCGGGCGTCCAATCCTGTTTGCATTCACAGATATCGACCAGGAAATTTTTTATGATCTTCTTTCCTTCGATCGAATGATAGACCTCCGGGTGAAACTGAACGCCATACAATACGGCTCCATCGGTTTTACGAAATGCCGCAACAGGAATACTTTCAGTGGTGGCAAGTAATTCAAATCCCGTGGGAAGTTCGAGGATGGTATCGGCATGGCTCATCCAGACCTGGCTGGTCGGGCTGATATCTTTGAAGAGTTTGTCGTGTGTGGTAGCATGTAAAAATGCCCTGCCGTATTCTCTTTTATTGCTTTTTTCAACTTTTCCACCGAACTGTTTGGCGGTCAGCTGTGCCCCATAGCACACACCAAGAACCGGAACGCGGTCAGTCATGGCTGTTATATCCACATATGGCGCGTTAGGGTCATTCACCGAGAATGGGGACCCTGAGAGGATGATGCCTTTGATACCGGCATCAAAGTTAATTTCCTTATGAAATGGGGTGATTTCGCAGTAAATGTTCGCTTCCCGCACGGCCCTGGCTATCAATTGAGTGTATTGTGAACCGAAATCGAGAATGATGATCTTTTCCGTCATGGTAGCGCGAAGGTAAAAAATCAAATTTAGATTTGCGTAACCTCTGGCTGTTTGTGTATTACTAATTAAATATGTTAGTTAAGTGTAAAAAGCGTAACCTTTATTACTTATCTGCGTCAAATGTGTATTATCTGGAATATTTAATAATATTTGCATCGTTAAACACACATTTTATGAGAAAACTCCTTTTACTCCTTTTGCCTGTCATCGTTTTCACTTCCTGCCGTTTTGGTGGCGGAAAACGCGTAGAGGGTAATGGAAATATCAAGTCCCAGGAACGGTCTGTTGGTTCCTTTACCGAAGTTGAAGTACACGGTTCAATTGATGTCCATGTCAGCCAGGGTGATCTGAAGCCTGTCCGTATCGAAGGCGATGAAAATCTGCTACAGTATATCGAGATCAAGGAAAATGGTAATAAGATCGAAGTAAGAACCCGCCGCGGTTACAACCTGAGACCCACCTCAGATCTCAAGATCTATGTTACGTCACCGAAATTTTCTGTTATTGATGTTTCCGGAGCCTGCGATATAATCGGCGACACCAGGATTAGCAATGACGAAAAACTAAGCCTGCATGTCAGCGGTGCGGGTGATATAAAAATGGAAGTGGATGTGCCGGTGATCAGTGCTGATATATCGGGCAGTGGTTCGGTAAATCTGAAAGGGAAAACGAGAGATTTTTCATGCGATCTTTCAGGTGCGGGGCATGCCAGGTGCTTCGACCTGTTGTCTGAAAATACCACCATCGATATTTCGGGTGCCGGTGATGCAGAAGTGTACGCCAGTATGAAGGTTGATGCAGAAGTCAGTGGGGCAGGTACCGTAAAATACAAAGGCAACGCAGGCACTGTAAATCAAAAAGTGAGTGGGGCAGGAAGTGTAAGAAAAGTTGATTAGATCTGATCCTGAGCACCTGATCAGGGCTGATAACGGACGACAACACATAGGACGACAACACATATCGAAATATTGCAAAGCCGGTTTTTATATGCGGAAAACCGGCTTTGCCCGTTTTAAGCCTTTTTGGAAGCAATTTCTTCCAGCGCCTTTACCAGCTTTTGAACGTCCTGGATGGATGTATACACATGCGGTGTGATCCTCACGGCTTTGATGTTTTCCCAAACAATATTTGTACAGTGAATTTTATACTTGCCGAAAAGTGCATTGTCAAGTTCAGTTGTTGTCATCCCATCAACGGACACACCGCAAATGGCACAGGAGTACTGCGGTTTTAACGAGGTATGAATTTTTACCCCTGGAATTTCTTTGGCTCTTGAGGCCCAGTAATTTTTAAGATACCTGATCCGCTCTTCTTTTCTTCTGGCCCCGATGCCATTGTGAAAATTGATTGCTTCACCAATGCCTTGTTCGATTGGAAAACTACGTGTGCCCAATGTTTCGAATTTCCTGATATCATTGCTCCTGGGTTTATCATTACATAAGAGCGGCCAGATCTTTTCAATCTTATCTTTTTTTATCCATAACATGCCTGAACCTATAGGCGCACTGAGGAATTTGTGAAGACTGGTCCCGAAATAATCACAATCAAGGTCCGGTATTTTAAAATCCAGCAAGCCAAAACTATGGGCACCGTCAACCAGTACCTCAACACCTTTACTATGCGCCATACGCGCAATTTTTTTCACCGGCATGATCTGCCCGACCCAGTTTACGACATGGGTGATATGAACGAGTTTTGTTTTTGATGTGATGGCATTTTCAAAGGCTTTTACTATTGTATCATCATCTTCTATTGGAAAATCAAAATTCAACTGTGTATATTGTATTCCTTCGCGCAAGGCTCTCTGTTTCCATGCTTGTATCATGTTTGGATAATCCTGCTTTGTGCCAATAACTTCATCTCCATTATTCAGATCCATTCCATAGATAACCGTATTCAAAGCTTCCGTTGCATTGCGGTTGATCGCTATCTCTTCCGGGTCACAACCCGCAAGTTGAGCCAGCTTTTCTCTTAATGGTTCCCGGCCCTGGTCAAGGATCCGCCACATAAAATAAGAAGGAGCTTCGTTGGAAAATTTATTATAACGCTCCACCGCATCCTGCACCACTTTCGGTGATGGACTTACGCCCCCGTTATTGAAGTTTATGATATTCGGATTTACAGTAAATGACTGTTGTATCACACTCCAGTAGTCTTCATCACCTGCGGCCTGGAATGGGTCAAGGTTTGAAATCCTGCTACCGGCTCTCTCCATGTCCGCAGCATGTATCTGGTTAAACAGGCTATGCGTAGAAAAGGCCCCTGCCATTAAGCCGGCCTTATAGAAAAAATTTCTCCTGGAGTTCGTCATGAAAGAAAGTTATCAAATTTTGTTGACTCATCACTCATAACTCTCAATTCATCACTCCCGGAGGTATCTCACAAGGATCTTTACGTCCCGGTTCCTGCCTTTATCATCTGTACATGATATTTTAACCGGGCCTTCTTCCGGCATAAAAAACTGGCTGGTACCTGCTTCTGCGGTCTTGAAAAATTTATTATCGATATACCAGTGGACCTTTGTCACGTCTGCCCCGGCGCTGCAACTCAGTTGAATTGGCTCAGGAAATTTTTTACTGATAAGGTATTCAGCGCCGTTTTTCGGTGAAACAATTGCCGGACCATTTTCCAGGAAAACTTTTTCACATAGGGGGTTGTGTGGAGGAATGCGGTTATATGGTGTGTTCCTTTCGCTGAACCAGGCCAGCATATCGGGAGAGTAATTGTTATACATTTTCTTTTTATAGCCGCTCTGAGGCAGGCAGGTATTACAATAAGATAGCTTCTCATCCGCCGATACGGACACCTCACTAAGATGGTCACACGTTTTTGTTGATGAAGTAAGTGGCAGGTAATAGTCGTTAATGATATCGGTACAAAATTCTGCCGGTGGCAAACCTGTTTCAGAACATACCAGCCTGTTCAAACAGTCTTCCGGCTGCCTGAACCATTCCTGGTCACTATCATAATCGATGGTATTAAAGATCCTGAAAAGAAGTGGGGTAGCTGTGTTTGTACCACTCAGGGATGCAACGCCCAACCCGGAGAAATTTCCAAGCCAGACACCCACTGTAAAGTTTTTATTGTACCCGATGCTCCAGGCATCACGTCGGCCATAACTTGTACCTGTTTTCCACGCGATCTTTGGCATATGCTCCGTGCTGCGCCAGTTGAGCGGAAAATCAGGCCGGTTAACTTTTGAAAGAATTTCGTTGATCATAAAGCTTGCAGCAGGACTGCAGATCCGCCGCGGTCCGGGCAGCCTGGTGTTTGCGAGGATGGCAGGTTTAACAAAGTTTCCATCATTTGCAAAGGCACTGTAAAGACCTGTCAGCTCTTCGAGTGTTGCACCGCACCCACCCAGGATCATTGACAATCCCAGTTTGCGCTGGTCTTTTTTTACCTGTTCAAAACCACAGATCGCAAGTTTGTCTATTAATCGGTCCTTGCCCAGCCTTCCCAGGGTTTTTACAGCAGGAATATTCAACGAATGTTCGAGTGCAAAATCCATGGCAACCTGTCCATTGAACTGCCGGTCATAATTTTCGGGTGCATAACCTGCATAATTGATCGCCACATCACTGATGATCGTCTTGGGTGTAAGGATGCCCTCATCGATACTCATTGCATACACCAATGGTTTTAGGGTACTTCCCGGCTGGCGGACGGCTGCAGCCCCATTTACCTGGCCGGCATCAATACTGTCGGAAAAGTCAGCAGAGCCGAGGTAGGAAACGATTTTATGTGTCCTGTTGTCTATCACTATCACCGCAGCATTCCGGATTTGCTGCAAACGAAAGGTCCTGGAATAGTCAGCCACTATTTTTTCAATATTGGACTGCATATTCATTGAAATATTCGTTCGGATATCGATACCACCCGATGCCCTTAGTTTTTGTGAGAGATGAGGTAATAGTTTGGGAACCTTGGTTCTTGAAGCGGTTAGCGGCTCCTGCAATGCATCGGATATTTCTTTAGCAGTAAAGATGTTTTCTTTCCGGAACCAGTTCAGCCATTTGTTTCTTTCCCCGACTATACGATCATTATTTTTGCCGATTACCAGTGATGAGGGGCGGTTTGGAATTATCGACAGAGCCGTGATTTCCGCGAGCGACAAGTGGTCAGGATTCTTTTTAAAATAGAGAATAGCTGCAGATTTTACCCCTTCAATATTTCCTCCATAAGGAACCAGGTTCAGATAAAGCTGGAAAATCTCTGATTTTGAATATTTCAGTTCAAGCTGAAAGGCCCGGAAAATTTCCACAAATTTATTCAGGTAGGTGCGCCGTTTTGGTTCGAGTGCACGGGCGACCTGCATGGTGATTGTTGAAGCACCGGAAGTTCTTTTGCCACGCAAAATGTTTTTTGAGAATGCGCGGAATATTGCCGCTGGGTTTACCCCCGGATGACTGTAAAAAAACCGGTCCTCCTTATGAAGTATGGTTTTCTTGAGGAGCGGCGAAATTTCTTCCAGGGAAGTTTTCAAACGCCATTTCTGATCAGGTGTCAGGTAAGCATGTATGAGCTCACCTTTGTCATCATAAACAGCCGTGGAATATTCCAACTTATCAGGTAATGGAAAGACCAGGTTAAGGGTAACAAACGCAAAACCCAGGATTACCACGAAGATCAATCCGCGGAAAAGCCACTTCTTCAGCTGGTAGCGTTTGTTATTCATTTCAATTGCATAGTAAATGATGCCATCGGCTCAGTAAACTGCCGGTCTGAGTTTTTCCGTTATGCGATATAAGAACGATTTTCTACTTTTAAACGAAATAACGAACATAATTATTTAATGTATACAACGCTTTAAGAAGTTTGCCCGTCGAAGCCTTGGTTCACCGTCGCTTTACAAAATATCTTCCTGAAAAAATAAACCAGTCATCGCAATACCCCAACATCAACCCTTACCTATGCGCCCAAGATCATTGTTTTCTTTGATTCTTATTTTGGCTTTTATTTCCTGCAACCGCAACATCGTTAACCTGGACTACACTAATGCCAAAGACGAAGTTCCAACACTTGGCAACCTCATCTTCAGGTTTGATAAGGCGCTTGTAAAAGATTCCCTCCTCAACAAATGGGATTCCACAGAATACATATCATTCACCCCGGCAATACCCGGCAGGTTCAGGTGGGAAACGCCCGATCAGCTGGTCTTCTCACCATCGAAGCCGTTGCCCCCGGCCACAGATTTCAAGGCAACATTAAAAAGCGACATACTGCAGTATTCAGCTTTTGATAAGATTGGAAAATCTGATAAGATCCTTTTTACTACACCGCTATTAAAACTTGACAATACAAATATTACCTGGGTGGTCACCGATGAAAGTTCGAACTCAGCATTACCACAGGCTGATTTGTATTTTAATTATCCCGTTGATCCTGCCACTCTTAAAAACAAGCTGGCTATCCGGATTGATGACAAAGATGTTGCTTACCAGGTTAACACCTTATCTGCTGATAGCAAAATCTCTATCCGGCTCAAAGGTCTGCAGTTGCAGGAAAAGGATATCAACGCCATAGTGGTTTTGCAAAAGGGCATTGTGCCCCAGGGTGGAAACAAGGCAACCGAAAGCGAGCTCAAATCTGAATTGCTGATACCTTCGCCTTTTAATCTTACCGTCAACGAAGTTACCGCAGAACACAGTGGAAACGGGGGAGAGATCTATGTGAAAACCAACCAACAGGTTATTGCGGACCGGCTTTCTTCATTGTTGAAAATCACACCTGCAGTGAAATTCAGTACGGAGTTAACCGATGATGGGTTTTTAATACGAAGTGAACAATTCGATGTTGAAAAAACCTACGTGCTTGATGTGCAGGAAGGCTTGCGCGGCCGTATCGGGGGTGTGCTGCGGGAACCATACACAAACAACATCTCTTTTGGTGAACTTGAACCGTCCATAAGTTTTGTAAACGGTAAGGCAGTTTATCTTTCAGGTGCAGGCAACCAGCAAATTGAAATGCGGATCGTGAACGTGCCAAAAATCAAAGTGGTGATCTCCAAGATCTATGAGTCGAATCTACTGGTGGCTCAACGTTATGGTTATTATCCAAAGGACGACAGGCGTGACAGTGAAGGGTATGAGGATGAATATGAAAGTAACAGCCCGGACCTTGGCGACATTGTTTATGAAAAAGAAATTGATACGCGTTCTTTACCAAAGTACGGCAACTCGCGATTGCTGAAGTTTAATGTGGAGGACCGCCTTGCTGATTTTAAAGGTATATACCATATAAAGGTCAGGTCGGACAAGGATTATTGGTTAAGCGACAGCCGCTTTATTGCAAAGTCAGATATAGGTCTGATGGCCAAAGAGGGAAAAGACAAGTTATATGTATTCGCAAACAGCCTCCAGACAGCCATGGCCATGCCTGGTGTGAATGTAGTGGTTTATGGAAACAATAACCAGGTGCTTGGCGTTGGTTCAACCAAAGAAGATGGCGTTGCCGAAATTGCATATACCAGGAAAGAGTTTGCCGGTTTCAAACCAGCAATGTTAGTTGCCAAAACAGAAGCCGATTTTAACTACCTGCCGTTTTCAAATACCAGGGTCAATACATCAAGATTCGAAACTGGCGGCAAAACGCTGAACCAGACAGGTCTTGATGCATTTATCTATGCGGAAAGAGATATATACAGGCCGGGAGAAAGGGTAAACTTTTCGGTGATCACCCGTGACGCAAACTGGAAAATCCCGGGTGAACTGCCCGTGATCCTTAAGTTTTTATTGCCAAACGGCAAGGAATTAAAAACTTTCCGGAAAACGTTAAATGAACAGGGATCTTTAGCCGGGGATGTGGATCTGTCAGTTTCTGCGATCACCGGAACTTATTCGCTGGAGGTTTATAGTTCTACTGAGGTGCTGCTGGCAAGCAAAGCTTTTAGCGTCGAAGAATTTGTGCCTGACAGAATCAAAGTTACTACCAAACTGGATAAGGCTACACTTGCTCCTGCAGAGCCTGTGGTTCTCTCCATAAATGCAGTCAACTTTTTTGGGCCGGCTGCCGCGAACAGGAATTATGA
>NZ_JBTLQG010000015.1:0-124109 GCF_054461535.1 Flavitalea antarctica | reverse complement strand
TCAGGGTAGCCACGCCCCAGTCATCGTTGTGTTTACATCTCCATTCATCCCTTGCAATTGCCTGGGCAATGATAGTCTTCTCCCTGTCCTGCCCTTTCAGAATTACATTGTGTTTTTCCAGGTAGATTTTTTCATTGTAAATACCGTTACGTATATGAATGGTTCTGGTAACAGCCGATGAATCTGGCAAACTATTTATGGCTGCCTGTATCGACCGGTAATCACCCTTACCATCCGGTGAAACAATAATGTTTTTTGGTTCCTGATTGATGTATCCTGGATCCTTGTTAAGATTCTTTGGGGTCCCGTTGATGTTCTTTGGATCTTCGTTGATATTTTTTAGATCCTCACCAGCTGTTCGCCCGGCATTCTCCTTAACCGGGTTTGATGTGTGAATCACGGGGTAGTTGCCAGTTGTAGAGACCTCACCACGGGCTGTACTTTTGCTGGTTACATTGTTGCCTGTACCCCTATTTGTTTGTGCTGAGCCCAGAGCCCATTTCACCAGCTCTTCAGCTGCGAGGTAATTCTGAAAATCAGCAGGCAGTTTTCGCCCATCAACATATTCATTATAAAGCCATGGATCACCGACGGCAAATACAAAACCTTTTCCTATCGAAGTAACTGCCATGACCGGGGCGCCGTTGTGACTCAATAAAGTTTTGGCTGGGGATGAAACATTCAGTGTGCTTAGTTCTTTGATATAAACCCTGGTAGTTGTTTTAAAAATGGAATTTCCCGCTGGAATAGTAATTGCGCCCTGCTCAAAATTATTACCCTGCACCCGATTTTTAGAATCACCATTAAACCTTAGTCCGAAAGTTGCTGCAAGCTGGTTCAGATGAGTAAATTCAGAGTTAACGGAATCATTAGCGAACAACAACAAGATCCCGCCGGCCTGTACCCAGTTATTAATTACTTCCACATGGTCCGGTTGTATAAAATTTGGAGAAGCGGTTTCGGACACTGAATCCGGATCTACAATTATGTAGACGTCTGCCCTTTCGAGGTTGGAACTGGTTGGAGCAGATTGCAGCGCTGCTGTTTTTGCACCATATCTCCTGAAGATGTTTCCCAGCAACGAAAAGCCGCCGTTATCCATTTGCTCCCAGGTATAATGTGTCTGGATGGTCTTTCCATCAACATCTTTTTTTGTTTCATGATTGAAGTGATAATCCAGCAATACGGTTTTACCATTACCGGTTTTATGATCGTTCATCATTTCAACCTCGTTTGCAGCCAGCAAAAATGCTCCTATGCCTTTTGGGTCATTTACAATAACCGGTTCACCGACATAATAATTGTAAGTGCCATCACGATATGGTTTACCCCCGAGTCCTGATACGCTTACGGTACCGTGCAAATTTGTCTGGCCATTCTCCGTTTTTACGAAAGTTTTAATAATTCCATCATAGCCAGACTTCGCTGCGGTTACATACTCCTTATCTATCCATCCAAAACGGGCAGCTTTCGCCAATGTATACACCAGCATGCATGAAGCAGAAGCTTCCGGATAATTTTTTGATTTGCCGGGCATATCAACTATATCCCACCACAACCCGGACTTTTTATCCTGGTAACGTTTAGCAACAACCGAAAAGCGGCGGATTATTTGGATAAGAGAATCAAATTTCGGATGTTGTTCCGGGAATTGCTCGAGAACATCGACAAGTGCCATCCCATACCATCCCATAGCTCTTGCCCAGACATTTGGCGACTTTCCTGTTTTTTTATCTGCCCATTGCTGTTCCCTTGAGTGATCATAGCCATGCAACATCAGTCCGGTTGCAGGATCCCTGCTATACTGTTCCATCAAAATGAATTGCCTCGCAATATCATTGTAAGCGGTATCATCTGAAAAGCGCTTTGACCATTCCGCATAAAAGGGCTGAGCCATATACAGACCATCTAGCCACATCTGGTGGGGATAGATTTTTTTGTGCCAGAACCCGCCGGTGCTGATACGGGGATGTGCATTCAATTGTTGCCTGAGCGTATGTGCGGCTTTATAATACTGTTGTTTGCCCGTAACATTGAAAAGGGTTAGCAGGTTTCGTCCGGGAAGAACATTGTCAAGATTATAGTCGGCCTGCTTATAAGTCCGTATTGTTCCATCACTTCCAACAAAAAAGTCCATGCTCTTCTGGATGTAATCAAAGTATTTTTTGTCGCCGGTCCGAAGCCACAATCCTTCAATTCCTTTCAGTATAACACCCTGGTCATACCTCCATTTGACCGGCTGACCGGCCGCTATGTCAAGCGAGTCTTTCCAGATAGTCATTACTGTGGCAGCCATTTTTTCAGACCATTGTTGTCCCTGCAGACCTAATGCACAGATACTAATGATGCAGGGAATTATAATTTTTAAAATTCGCATGAAATGTTGCTGATTCAATTTGGTTTGATTTCTTATGGTTCGATTCCGCCTTGTTGAATAACTTCTTATTAAGTTGCCTTTCATTTAATTACTTCTGTGAAATTGCTTTTCGTTCAACTTCCCTTCTCCTTTTGTTCAATCCCGTGGGGTTCAATTTCCTTTCGATTCCACTGCTTTTTCAGTTGCACCATAACTATATTGAATACCCTTAGTCGCTTTAATCTTATCGATTCCCTCAATCTTTATCCCTGCCGTTTTTTCACCACTGACATTAAGAAACACAGGCGCATTGTTTTTGTAGCTCACGTTTACCAGTTTAATATTTTTGCTGTTATGAATGTTAAATACGGGGCCTTCTTCCTTCGTCAGCACCTTTACATTCCGTAGTGTAATCTCTGATCCCTCTGTCATATCAAGACCTTGCTTAGCCTGTATCACCATGTTTTCCAGCACAATGTTTTTGACATTCATCTCCGGCAACCCCCTCACAAAAATCCCCTTCTCTGCTCCGTTACAGACTACATTATTGACGTGTATATTCCGGAACTGTGGCGTTTCATCAGATACAGGTAACATTTCAATCTTTGGGGGTGCCCGTTTTTCACCGGCAAGCGGTACAGGATCCTGGGCTGCATAATACATATCAAAAAGAATTGCTTCCCCCGGGATATCTTTCATGGTGATATTATTGATGTAGATATTTTCTACGATACCTCCTCTTCCACGGGTGGTTTTAAAACGGAGTCCTATGTCTGTACCGATAAAAGTGCAATCATCCACATAGATATTTTTTGCTCCGCCGCTCATCTCGCTTCCTATTACAAAACCGCCATGTGCATGGTAAACAATGCAGTTCTTTATCCGGACATTTTCAGTAGGCATCCTTCTTTTACGTCCGTGCTCATCCCTGCCTGATTTGATACAGATGCCGTCATCACCAACATCAAACACACTGTTTTCGATCACCACATTTTTGCATGACTCAAGATCGATTCCGTCACCGTTTTGTGCATACCATGGATTTTTGACTACCAGGTTCCTGATCGTAATGTCTTCACTCATGAGTGGATGCAGACACCATGCAGGAGAGTTTTGAAATGTTACTCCTTCCAACAGAATGGTTTTGCAGTGGTCAAAAACAAGAAGGTTTGGACGGAGGAAATCTTTAATGGAATCGTAGTCCGCAGGTTTTTTACCGCCGCCGATAAACCCGGGATTTTTCATCTCTGCTCCTCTCAGTGACTTTTCGGTTGGATACCAGTTTTTCTTATCCTTGCTTAACCGGCCCCCTGATGCAATGAGTTTCTTCCAGGCTGTTTCGGTAAGCTTGTCCCTTTTAACCATCCGCCATGCATCCCCTGAACCATCAATAATTCCATACCCCGTAATGGCAATATTCGTTGCGTTTTTAGAGCTCACGGGGGACTGGTTCCGCATCTGCGGCACTCCTTCCCAATTTCCCTCAACCAATGAATACTGGTTAAAATCACTGGTAAACTGTAATACTGCATTTCGTTTAAGATGAAGATTAACGTTCGACAAGATCACAACGGGTCCTGTGAGCCACATCCCTTCGGGGACCACTACCACACCACCACCACTTTTGTTACAGTCTTCGATAGCTGAGTTTATACTCTTCGTGTTTAGCGATAATCCGTCAGCAATGGCTCCATATTTAATAATGTTGAAAGAATCATTTTTAAAAACCGGTACTTTCACTGTTGGAAGTGATGTCACCTGCCCATACCCGTTAGTGCAAAAGGAAACAAGAATTAAACAAAAAGGTACCAGGTAAAAATTACTAAATGATTTGACTTGATGCATATGGCAAGTGTTGAAGAAAATGAATACAAATGCTGGATAATCAGCTCCCTGTCTTAAACAAGTCTACTACTATTCTGACTGCAAGTGCCTATCAAAGCTGTATTTTTTTGCGCAATCGTTCCCGAAAACGATTGCAGATTGTGCGTAGAACGCAGATAACAAGGACGTTAGGCAAAAAAGCGATATTTTAGACACCGGAACCATTGCCTGGCCGGAAGAAAAACTATTCATGAAATTCGAGAATGTCACCATTAAGGATATTGCGAGGGCGCTAAACCTGTCTACATCCACAGTGTCAAGAGCCCTGAGGGGAAGTCATGAAATAAGCCAGGAAACACAAAAACTGGTTCTTGAATACGCTGAAAAAATAAACTATAGTCCGAACCCGATAGCGCAAAGCCTCAAGAAAGGAAGGAGCCGGTCCATCGGTGTGGTTGTAAGTGAGATTGCAAACAACTATTTTTCGCAGGCGATCAATGGCATTGAATCGATCGCGTATGACCGGGGTTACCATGTTATCATTACTCAGACTCATGAATCCAACGCCCGCGAAATCGTAAACATAGGGCACCTGGTTTCCCGCTCTGTAGACGGGTTGCTCATCTCTTTATCCAGCGAAACAGTTGATCTTACTTATCTGAAAGAATTTCATACTAAAGGATTGCCGATGGTGTTATTTGATCGGGTAACCAATGAGATCGAGACGCATAAGGTAGTGGCAAATAATTACCAGGGGGCATTCAATGCAACTGAACATCTCATCGCTGAAGGATTCAAAGAAATTGCACATATCACAAGTGCCGCTACGCTGTCTATATCGAGGGAAAGATTGGAAGGATACAAAGCCGCGCTGGCAAAATATAATATTAAATTCGATGAGTCATTCATCCAACATTGCAATCATGGTGGGATGATCATTGAAGAAGTAGAGCATGCTATAAAAAACCTGTATAGTTTAAAGAGCAAACCAGACGCCATCTTTACCGCCGGAGACAGGCTTACCACGGTTTGCTTTGGCGTTTTGAAACGTATGAAACCCCGGAAGGAAGCCGGTTTTACGGGGTTTACGAATACCATACTTGCCGATCTGCTTGATCCCCCGCTGACTGTAATCCAACAGCCGGCTTTCGAGATCGGGCAGTTCGCAACGGAAAAACTGATCCAGCTTATCGAATCAAAAAGGCCGGTCACGTCCTTTGAAACCAAGGTGCTGGATACTACACTGATCGTGCGCGAATCATCTCTCAAGCATCAATAATGATCCGATGCTGATCCGGATGCTCATGTCCGATCACAAAAAGCTAAACCGCAATTAACAGTTAAACCTATCAGCAGGGAACATCAACAGATCTTTATTAGTTCCAAATAAAAAAGGGCCAAAGCGGCCCTTTCTTATTTATCTCAACTCCTGCTAAAGTTGATACATCTCCACTTTTGCCCTGGTCCGGCAAATTGACAACTCACTCGTCCTTCAACTCATAATTTCTGATAACTATGTCACTCATCTTTCAACTGACTCGCCTCTGATCTCAATCTTATCTCAAACCCAAAGCATTTTCAGCTGCTGGCTCATCACTTATTCTCAACTTCCTATTCCCTGCATCGCGCCCTGCGCCCCTTCTTCACTCTTCATATTTTTTCTTTTGAAAAGATTCATATCAACCTGTCCGAAACGGAAAGCAAAGTTCAGGCGGAACATGGGAACATCGTTCCGGCGAAAAGTGTTCTGGATAAAGTATGCGCTCTCAGAATACTGATCAAGCCTCCTGGTGCCGAAGATATCGCTGACACTGAATGTAACCGAAGCTGCGTTGTTTTTCAGGAAGCTTTTCTGCAATGCTGCGTCAACTCCATAGTTTGCCCTGACATAACCCTGGGCTGAACTTTGAGCACCACCACCCATGGGACCGCCACCACCCGGACCACCACCTGTGTTCTGGTTAACCGGAAGATTTGTTTTTGACTGGTAAGTAGCTGACAACTGCAGTTTGAAGTTTGAAGGCATCTTGAAACTGTTATTCACCTTGGCAAACCAGCTCCAGATAGCGTCCTGCGAAGTGCCGGTTATATTGTCCGTATTGATCTTTGAATTATATACGTTCAGGTTACTGGTAAGATCCCACCACTTTGTCAATGTATTTTGAGAAGTGAATTCCATACCAGTAGTCCGTCCGGAATTCGCATTGATATAGGTAGTGATCGGGCGTTGTCCTCCGCCAGTAAGGGTAATCGTATCCAGGTAACGCGTGATAAGATCTGTTGTGCGTTTGTAATAACCGGAAATCAGTAGTGTATTATTTCCTGCGAAAGTTTTTGAATAGGAAGCCTCGATCGAGCTTGTGAATTCAGGCTTCAGGCCTGCGTTTCCTTTTCTCCAGTTCAGCTGATCGGTGGAATCGATAAAAGGGATCAGTTGCATAAAGAACGGCCTGTTTACCCTGCGCGTTACACTAAGTTGCAATTCCTGTTGATTATTCAACTTCTGGCTAAGAAAGACGGAAGGAAAAAGACTGATCGGATATTTATTCGTGAACTGCTGTTTTGTATCTGTCAACTCGCCAACATAATCAGAGCTCTCGGCGCGTAATCCCACTTTATATCCGAAAGTTTTGATAGAGTTAGCAAACGACAGGTATCCGGCGTACACATTATCCTTGTTTTTGTAATTACTGGTCGCAGAAGGGATCACAACATATTGACCGGTTGAACCGTCATAAAAATAGTTCGACTGGTTGTTGGTCAGTTTATTCAGCTGCACCCTTGCTCCTGCTTCCAGCTTTGCTGAAGCACCAAATACAGTGACGTAGTCGGTCTGCATAGTCAGAAAGCCGTTAGTCCCGCTTCCAATGATCTGTTGTTGGATGTTTCCGGTTTTTGCACCGCCATTAACTGAGAATATCTCCGTATTATATAAAGCGCTGCTGTTGTTTCTACCGGCGAAATAGTTGATGTCTGCCGTAAGTTCTTCGCCTTTTTTAGGAAAGAGATATTTAAACCCACCCTGTAAGCCTGTCGCATTAAATTCACGGGTGTTACTTGTGTTTCTTTCGCTGAAGCTTACATAGTCGCCTCCTTCGTAAGCACTGTCTGTCCTAAGAAAACCTGTAGGATCGAAACTGCCGTGCACCTTGACAGCGCCAAGCGAGATTGTTGTACGATTAGTAGCGAAATAATCCACCCCGACTTTCCCGAAAACAAAGGCACCGTTCATCCTGTCCTGGCTGGTTTGGTTGACCAGCAGATTCGGTGTAGTGAGGAGATTCCTGATATCTGTGGAACCGGTATTGCGGTTTTTCATCTGGTTCACAAAGGAACTTACACTGAAATTGAATTTATCCTGTCTTACGCTCAGGCTTGCACCACCATTTATCCCACCGCGTTTGTCAACCCCGGCATTAATGTTCCCATTATATCCTTTCTTCTTGTTTTTCTTAAGAACGATATTAAGTATCCCCGCGCCACCGCCAGATGCATCAAACTTAGCAGAGGGATTTGTTATCACTTCAACAGTTTCGATTGCATCTGCAGGGATCTGATCGAGCGTCAATGTTGTAGGACGACCATCGACATAAAGCTGCGGTGATGCGTTTCTTAATGTAACATTGCCATCAATGTCCACGTTCACGGATGGAACATTTTTCATAACATCAACCGCGGTGCCGCCGGCGCTCACGATGTTTTGATCAACGTTGAAGACCTTCTTATCGATATCCAGCCGGAGCCTGCTGCTGGAAGCAGTAACAACTACGTCCTGGAGCTGCTGCACGTCTGTTTTTAATGTTAACCTGCCAAGATCTTTTTCAAAGCCACCACTCATGGGTGAAGAAGGTCCGGGGACAACATTTGCTCCTGCAGGAGTAACTCCGGGCCTTGCAGCTGCCGGCCTTTGCCCCATGAAAGAGATGGTATCACTGATGGGAACGTAGCCGGTAGCCGAGATATTCAGTACGAGCTGTCCCATTACCGGAAGCTCTTCAAAGTTGAAATCTCCGTTACCCTGGCTGGTGATGCCCTTCAGCAACACCTGCTTTATTTGCCTGGTAGTTGTATCCATTTTCCTGTGAAGGAGCATGACTGAAGCATCGCGAACAGCTTTACCATTGCTGTCGACCAGTTTGCCGTAGATCCGCCCGATGTTGGGCATGGGCTGTCCCGGCCTGGGCGCACCCTGCATGCCAGCGGGCGGCTGTGCCATTACGGTTAGCGATGTAACTATCGCGACGAGGAAGAAGATGTATTTTTTCATAACAAAAAGTTGAGCGTTGTTGACTGTGATCCGGGTTTGTATTCAATCCGTTCAGGTCGCAAAAATAGAATGAGGTAAGCCGGAATTCAGGCAAATGAGACAAAAGGGAAAAAAGCTGCGACAAATCCCCTAAAACAAAAAAACTGCGCTATCGGCGCAGTTCTATAGTTATCAATGATAGGTTCTGAGTTTTATGTTTTTGAGATCTCCAGTTCGCCTGCTTCTTTATATAGGTTGATGTTTTTGGTAACCAGGCCCGGCGGAGCCGTAACGAACAAGGGCTCAAAGGTTAGCCAGGCCAGGGCCGGAAAGAAGTGCATGGGAACTGTCAGCCCCGGAAACAGTTCAGGGAACTCAACATTAAGCGGTAGGGTTACCGCAAATGACCAGGTAATACTGACAAAAGAACTGAGCACAAAAAACAGGTTAAAGGCAACCCTGCCCCTGCGCCCGGGCAACAATTTCTGTAAAAGAAAATACAACAGCGAGGCTATCATACATACCCCGACATTGATGGCCAGCAGAACCGGGATGCTCACAATTCCGGAGAAGTCAGTATAGGTTGCGAACTGGTGTATTCGTTGAAAAATGACGGCAGCAAGGGATGCCATGATGCCTGCAACCAAGGCCAGGAAGAATATGCGTCTATACATAATTAAGCCTTTGAAACGGGTACTGAAAGGTCGATCTTAATAGTAGGCGGTACCTTTTCGTGTTTTGGATCTCCGATGCCGAAATCATTACGGTTCACTTCAAAGCTGCCGTTGAATTTATTCTGATCAAATGTAAATGGAACACCAATCTGCTTCTTGACACCACGCATTTCAAGCACCCCTGTAACGAGATATCCTGATCCAGTTTTTGTGATTTCACTGGAAGTAAATTTTATGACGGGGTATTTTGCTGCATCGAACCACTGTTCTCCTTTTGCATGTGTGTTTTGCATGCCGTTCCCGGTATTGATCGTGTTTACGTCAATTGAAACATCCATCAGCGAATTTTTCAGATCCTTTTCATCAAAGCTTATTTGGCCTTTTAACCCTTTAAATACG
The DNA here is from genome assembly GCF_054461535.1 of Flavitalea antarctica. Taxonomy (NCBI): domain Bacteria; kingdom Pseudomonadati; phylum Bacteroidota; class Chitinophagia; order Chitinophagales; family Chitinophagaceae; genus Flavitalea; species Flavitalea antarctica. The sequence continues at coordinate 114,610 of NZ_JBTLQG010000015.1, read as the reverse complement.
CCGTTCGGATCCTTGCTCGAAAACTTTACCTCGTAATCATCGGTTATTTTCCATGAAGGCACTGCTACAATTGTAAAAGCCGAGGCACCAATGATGGCCAGCCCCGCGATGGGAAAAAATAGTTTTTTCATGTTGTTTCTTTTTTGATTTGAAGAATAATTAAGTGGAATTTTCAACCGCGGCGAATCTATTAAAATCAAAAACGGAGCGCGAGAAATTGAGACGTATGCCGCAAATTCTGCGACGAAAGGTGCGGGACAATTACTTTTTCACAAAGGCTTCGATTGCCTCTTTGTAGTTTTCGCCGATCGGAAGCTCCAGGTCCCTGATAAAGACGCTGTTTTTGCGGATGGCTGTAACGAATGACTTGGAGACGATATAGGATTTATGTATCCGCAGGAAAACAGACGGGGGAAGCTCTTCTTCGAGCGATTTCATACTTAACCGTGCTATAACTGGCTTATCAGTACTTTTCAGATGTATCCTGACATAGTCTTTCAGACCTTCTATCCAGATTATATCTGAATACATAATTTTAAGAAGGCTGTAGTCAACATTGACAAAGAAGTAATCCTGTGCCGGCTCCTGTTGCTGCTGATCTACGGCTTTGTTCTTTAATTTATGAAGCTCAAGAGCCTTGTTGCAGGCCTTGATGAAGCGGTTGAACTCTACGGGCTTAACGAGATAATCGACAACATTGAGATTGTAGCTTTCGAGTGCATACTTCTCATACGCCGTAACGAGAATAAACATTGAGTTCTGCAAACTGCTTTGAATAAACTGGAGACCGGTAAGTCCGGGCATCTGGATGTCAAGAAACACCAGCTCTATGGATTCCGACTGCATCACCTTAATGGCCTCAAGCGGATTGCTGCAAGTGGCAACTAATTCGAGGAAAGGCACTTTCCTGATATTATCTTCCAGCAGTTCGAGTCCCAGTTCCTCATCATCTATGGCTATACAACGTAACATTAGTGCAGGTTTATCTCCAGTAAAACGGTGAACCATTCATCTTTCTTCTCAATATTCAAAGAATACGCCTTTTTATAAAGAAGCTCAAGCCTGCGTTTCACATTGGCAAGCCCTATTCCGGAAGTTTTGTCCCTGGTTTCGGCTACCGAGTCATTATATTTATTTTTTACCTTGAATTGCAGGATGCCTTCCTTTACTGCAAGACTGATATCGATCTCCGCATTGGTGATCATTCCGCTACCATGTTTAAAGGCATTCTCTACAAAAGGGATCAATAACATTGGTTCAATCGTATAACTGCCTTCCAGTTCCCTGAAACAGATATTGATCTTGATATTTCTTCCGAAACGTTGTTTTTGAAGATCAATATAACTCTGAAGATACTCAACTTCTCTTTCGAGCAACACTTTATCCTCATCTGTTTCATAAAGCATATAACGAAGCAACGAAGAAAGTTTTATCAACGAGGGTTCGAGTTCATCCGACTTCTTCCTGGCAAGAGCAACCATGTTATTTAAAACGTTAAACATGAAATGCGGGCTAACCTGGGAACGCAGGAAAGACAATTCGGTTTTCAAGTGTTCAGTTTCCCGTTCTTTTTTGTTCCGGTCTTCGACAAGCTTGTCCCTGCCCATACGAAATGCCCCACTGGCAATGATCAGGAAGAAAAACGGGTATAAATTGAAAACAAAGAAGTTCCAGATCGTGTGTTCGTGACTGGTAATTAATAAGCTGAATATTAATCGGTCCCAGAAGAATAAAATCAACAATGCAATCAGCAGCACCAGGATGTACTGACCATACTTTTTCTTATAAATGAATCTGGGGATCAGGATATAAGCATTGCTATAAAACAACGCAACGCGCATCAGGTTATTCAGGAAATGCAGGAAGAAAAAATTCCTGTATTCCCCGGGAGCGACTCCGACCTTATTGTCCATAACAGGCCGCAACAATAAGGGTGATATAAAAAACAATATCCAAAACAGGACATGGAGGCTGATACCAACCCATTTCTTTGTATACCATTGCGTATCCATCGCTGCAAAATACCGAACAATATCATTGCTTTCCGCTGTGAATGCGACGAAAAGCGATTTTTCGTCTACTATCCGGCCCGTTATTACACAGCAAAAGGGTCCTCCCTTTCAGGAAGACCCATTTGTATGTTTGTTGTTCCGGTCGGTTAAAAGTTATATCGCAGGCCAAGCTGCACCTGGAACGGGTCGCCTGACGGGTTCGCAATACCAGCCGTATTCACACGGTAGTTGTACCTCGCATTAGCTATGTCGAAATTGGGTTTTGCTGGTTGCCCGTTCGCTGCAGGGATTCCCGTGCCATACAACGACTGGTTCCCCAGTGATTTGTTAGCTCCCCATTTTTTATTCAACATATTTGCGACGTTGAAGATATCGCCCGATATCTCGATATTATGCGTTTTGTTCAGGAAGAATTTTTTTGCAATCCTAAGATCTATCAGCCCGTAAAATTCATTAATGCCACCATTACGTTCTGCAATCTGCCCCGAGTACTTATTGATATACTCTTTGATACTCTTACTCGCATTTGGGTTGTTGATGATCGCTTCCAGGCCATCCCGCACATTCTGGGGAACGTTGGATTTGGTACGATCGAAAACAAAGGCCAGGTCATTGTTTACTGAAACAAAGTCAGCATTGCTGTTTGCCCCTGACCACAGGCTATACCTGGTTCCCCCGATTCCTGAGTAGCGTAACCCAACTGTAATTCCGAGGAAAGTTGGGAGGGTACCGTAAATCACCACCTTGTGACGGAACTGGTTGTCAGAATAGCTGATCTTACTGAGATCCCTTGGATCGTCTCTCACCGGCAAAACCAGGGTAGCAGTATTTGCCACATTACCGTTAAACGATGTATTATCCTTTGTATCGTTCCATGTATAACTTGCAGAAATCTCACCATCCTTCCAGTACTGGTAGGTTCCATCAATCACAATGGCAAACTGGTTTACTTTACCCTGGCTGTTTAACTCCAGAACCCGGCCAAGTTTGTTGCTGATCCGACCCTGGAGCCAGTCTCCCGCTCCGTTTGCGGGCATAGTGTTGAGTGGCACATATACACCGCGGTTGCCCTCTTCAGCCAGTGTGAAAAATGGAGTCTCGACCATGTTCCTGTCAACATACATGTAATTGTTTCTACCAAGGCTGGCGTAACCCGAGAGACTGACCTTTAATTTTGATGTGAAGTAATGTGTGTATGATACGTTCGCCTTATATGTTACGGGAACCCTGGCATCGGTCCCATTGGTATTAATTGTCGGAAGCTGATAAGCCGGAAGGGTCGGGGTAACCGAAGGATCATTTCGATAAGCTACAAAATCTACTGGTGGAATATTTGGGGACCTGGTATCTACTGTGGCAGAATGTTTACCGTCAAACACCAGGTTATTAATAAGAACGTAGTTGTTGATATCAGAAGCAAACACACCTGCACCGAATCGTATAAAGTCAGTGCGCTGTTGATTAACATCCCATGTAAACTGGAAACGCGGTTGAATCACAAAAGATTTCAACTTATTATCTGTCCTCAGGTTAAGCTCATCAAGCACCACCTGGTTAAGCGGTGATGAAGGATAGTGCGCGTAGTCAACCCTTAACCCTGCTGTCAGATTGAGTCCGGGTGAAAGATTTGTCTGCAGCTGACCATAAAGCCCGAAATTAAAAATCTTTCCTACAACACTTGGATCCTCGAGCAGTGGCACTTCACGGTAGTACCTGTATGGCTGGTTATTCTGAAAAGCAGTCATACCATTGTAATGAAAACGCCCATTCACTTCACTTCCGTATTTTGAATGAGAACGGGTATACATGGCATCAACGCCGAATGTATATTTAATTTTATCCGTGTTGTAGTAAAGGTTGTCGACGATCTGTACAACGTGATTGTCAAAATTCTCCTGGGCAAAGCGATGACCACCAAGCTGGATATTTGTTGTCCGGGTTACGCCGTCAATAACAGAAGGAACATTCTCTACAATTGCTCTTGGAATATTTGCATCCGGTAACTCATCACCCGGTTCACTTGACTGGTAAGTATACAGATGTTGAACTTTAAGTTCGTTGGTAAGCTTTGGATTTATCGATGTCCTCAACGTTGCCAGCAAACTATTGTCCCGGTTATAATCATCACCGGTTGATTCATATAGATTAATGGAAGTATTGTCCGTGAGACCCAGTTTGTTTTTATCGTTTGTAAAATTGTTCCGTATAGTTAAGAGGTTCCTGGAATTGATCTGCCAGTCAAGTCGCAAAAATGCGGCATCCGATCCACGTTGTTTGTCAAAGGATCCGTATTGTGGATGATCTGAAACTCCATATTTGCTCCTTGCTATTCCGACGAAGTTATCAAGGGTTGCTTTGGTAACATTAAACCTGTTCTCATCTGCGGGAGAGCGGACGTCGGCGATGACCAGTGAGCGATTATCCAGCTGGTGATCCCATGCAATAAAGAAATGGAGCTTATCTTTTATGATCGGACCTCCGAGGGAAAAGCCATACTGGTAAGTAGAATAATTATTGTCACGCTTATTACCACGAATATCATAGTTGCTGGCGAGCTCGTTTGCTCTTCCATACCCAAATACACTGCCGCTCAGTGTGTTCGTGCCCGCCTTTGTTACAGCACTCACTGTTCCGCCCCCGGCCCGGCCATAGGTGACATCATATTGATTCGTCACCACCTTGAACTCGCGGACGGCTTCTATAGATATCGAATATGGCGCACCGCTCCTGCTTGTGGTGGCACCTGCAGAAGTTGGATTTTTTGCGTTCATCCCATCAATCGTATAATTGGTTGATGAACCAAGTTGACCGGCAATGGTCCCGCCCCTTGTTAATGGCGAAAGATCCATTAATGTAGCGAAGTTCCGGCCATTCACCGGAAGCTGTGTCATTGTTCTTGCAGATATCGCAGTTGCGGCACCGATATTCTCTATTTTATTCTTCAGACCCGAACCGACTACCTCAACCACGGCAAGGTCACTTGCTTCAACCTGCATAATGACCTCTACTCTCACCGCATCGCCCTGGTTCAGGCGATATCCACTGCGTTTCTGTGTTCCAAAACCCGAATAGGATACCGTTACTGTATAAGGACCCCCTAACGGTAATTCCTTAAACGTAAATTCACCCTGTGCATTTGTGATGGTACTGGTATTGAAACCGGTTGATTCATTTTTCACAGTAACGGTAGCGCCCGCCTGTGATTTGTTTTCATTGTCTGATGCTTTACCGGAGATGGAGGCCTGCGTGGTTTGAGCCGATGACGATTTTGCTGCGAATAGTCCAATAGCAAACAACATCGCGAGGAAGAGTGTTTTTGACATACAGTTATTTTGTGGCTTAAAGCAGCAAAAGTATCAGCGCTATGTTAAGACAATATAGAGCCAGTATTACCATAGGGTTAACAAAACCTGCAAATCGCTTTGAAGCAGAGGTAATTAAGTCAGAAGCGGACAATCAGGTGTCCGTATCCGAACACGTTCGTACAAATGGCAATACCCAAATTCCTGATAGTCAAAAAATAGTGTGTCTGGCATCATTGTACGTGATTAGGGCTGCGCTTCTTACAAATGGTGGTCAGAACTACTGACCCTCGTCTTATCAATGCGCTAAAACCACTGCAATGATCAAAAACCATATCAAAATTGCTTTCAGAAGCTTTCGCCGCAACCAGGGATTTTCGCTGATAAATATTTTAGGCCTGGCCATTGGGATAACCTGCAGCTTACTCATCTTTCTTTTCGTCCAAAACGAACTTAGCTACGACAGGTTTCACAAAGATGGTGATGACGTGTATCGTATTGCGAAAGACTTTGTGAATGATGACGGAAGCAGGATCCCTGATGCCACTACGCCCGCTGCATTGGCCCCGGCTATGAACAGGGAACTTCCGGAGGTGAAATCGATCACCAGGATAAGACCAAACTGGGGAAGAAGTTATTTTGTAAAATACAAGGACAAAAGAATAAGTGAAGAGAAAATATATGGCGTCGACAGTAGTTTTTTTGATGTGTTCACGTTTCCCTTCATTGTTGGCAACGCACGCGATGCATTCAGGGATATCAATTCAATTGTACTGACGGAAACAGCTGCTAAAAGATATTTTGGTAAGGAAAATGCCATCGGAAAAACCCTGAATGTAGATGCGTTCGGAGATGTGCTGGTAACCGGGGTTATAAAGGATGTACCGCCAAATGCGCATTTTCATTTTGATTTGCTCGTTTCCTTTCGCCGTCAACCAGGCAATGTTGACATAGACAATAACTGGACCGGTTATAATGATTATACATATGTGAAAACAAAGCCCCGAGTAAACCGCACTACGTTTACTCGGAAAATCCAGGCGCTTTATGATAAAAGTGTCGAGGAGAAGATCAGTGAGTTCTTTATCCAACCGGTCAGTGAAATCCACCTTCAATCAAACCTTAAATGGGAGCTTGAACAAAACGGAAGCAAGCAGTATGTAAATATTTTTATGTTGATCGGGATCTTCATTGTTATCATTGCCGCGATCAATTATATCAACCTGGCGACCGCAAAAGCATCAGCAAGAGCAAAAGAGGTTGGTGTAAGAAAAGTGATTGGTGCAGTAAAAACTACGTTGATAAATCAATTTCTTGTTGAGTCAATATTAACCTGCCTGATGGCCTCTTTACTCGCTGTGATCTTCGCCTGGCTACTGTTGCCAACCGTTAATAAACTGACCGGTACAATACTTGATTTTTCCGGAAACCCGATGCTGATCTTCTATATATTGATCGGGACGCTCCTTCTTGGCTTACTGGCAGGCTTTTTCCCGGCTATTTATCTTTCATCTTTCAAGCCGGCAGCTGTCCTTAAGGGATTTAAACTAAATGAAAGAGGAGCCCTGTATCTGCGTCGCGTACTGGTGGTAGTTCAGTTCAGCATATCCATAATCCTGATTATCGGGGCACTGGTTATCTCACAGCAGATGAATCATCTTATGTCGGCTAACCTTGGTTTTGATAAAGAGCAGATCGTTACTGTCACTAATGCCGGCGCTCTTCCTGCCTCCACCAGGAATGCCCTTCGCAACGAGATCGGCAGGATCCCCGGTGTGAAGCAGGTCTCTGCATCAAACGGTATGTTGCCGAACCAGTTCAACACCGGCAGGGTAAGTGTGAAGGGATCGTCAACCGAACAACAATTGAATTTCATTTATGTGGGATACAATTTCCTTGACGTTATGGATATCAAAATGAAAGAGGGCCGGAAATTCTCTACTGATTTCCTCGCAGACAGCGTCACTAACGGCATTCCCGGAGGACCGCTGGAGCAAACCTTCGGCAGCATTATATTAAATGAAGCAGCTGTTAAGGAGTTGTCAATCCCATCACCGGTGATTGGCAAACAAATACTATGGTCACGCGATGCAGACACCAGTTACTATCTGAACATAGTTGGCGTAACGAAAGATTTTCACTTTACTTCTCTAAGGAATACCATAAAGCCTTTTGGTTTCCTCGTGAACCCAAAAGCCAATGGAACAATAATCGTTAAACTGTCTGGCAACAACATCTCGGGTACACTGGCCGCCATCCAGCAGAGATGGAAAACTTTCTCACCAGAAAGGCCGATGCAATACAGCTTCCTGGATGACACTTTCTCAAAGCTCTACCAGTCAGAGACCCGTTTTCAAAAGGTATTTATAAGCCTTGTTGTGCTGGGTATCGTGATAGCGTGCCTCGGATTACTTGGCCTGGCAACGTTTGCTGCTCAACAAAGGGTCAAGGAAATTGGCATTCGTAAAGTACTGGGTGCCTCAGTTGCCGGCGTGGTTGGCCTCCTGTCTAAAGACTTTCTTAAGCTGGTACTGATTTCTTTCGTGATAGCTTTACCTGTTGGATGGTATGCTGTAACGCAATGGCTGCAGAATTTCGCTTACCGGGTTGAAGTGAGATGGTGGATCTACCTGGTAGCGGCGGTGCTGGCTATCCTGGTGGCATTCCTTACTATCTCTTTTCAAACAATAAAAGCAGCTTTAGCCAATCCTGTAAAAAATTTAAGGACAGAGTAATTACAGGTGTAATTACATCTCCACTCCATACTTGCGCAACGAGGCCACAAAATGATCAACCATCTCCGGCGGTGGCGGGCCCTGTAGTAATGGCATTGCCAGGCCATCCGGTGCAGGCTGGCTATTATCCCAGAACCATTGATCCAGTCCCGCGGGCGCGATCCACATCAGCTCGATCACACGTTCGGTCTGCACCTGGAACCGGTGAGATATGCCCTTGGGTAAAAAGATAAAATCGCCTGCCTTTGCATCAAACACCTTACCACCGATCCAGAACCTCATCTCACCTTCCATAATAAAATAGGCTTCGTCCTCATTTGCATGCGTGTGCTCAGGTGGCTCAGCACCCTTCAGCACTTCTATTTTTATTAAGGAAAAAGCATTACCGGTTTGCCCGCCGGTTGCAAGAAAATTGAAAACGGCCCCGGGTATTGCCCTGGTGTTTCCTGGACTGGGGTTACTCATAAAAGGAATCTGTTTCATTGTTGTTAATTTAGTAAGTTAAACTGACTACAAAGTAAGTTTAACTTACTATATTTACAAAACAAAATTTTAATGAAACGGAATATTTATGGATGAATATGTAAATACCGGCGTTTATCTGCGGATACTGTGGGATGAATTGCGTTATAATATGGAACTTCAGCTGAATGAACGAGGTTACCGGGACATATCCCCTTCACACGGGTGGGTACTATACAATATCAAAGACACAGGAAGTCGTATCACCGAACTTGCCGCCATGGCGAAGATCACGAAACAAAGTATGAGTGCACTTTCTGCGCAGATGGAAGAAGCGGGGTATATTAAACGTAAGCCCGATCCCACCGACAGGAGGGCCACATTGTTTGTACTGACCAGCAAAGGAAAAAAAATGAAAGACGCCGGGCAGCAAATTAACAGGGAATTTGAAAAGCTGTGGCAGGAAAAACTCGGTGATAAGGATTATCAAACATTAAGATCACTGTTACAAAAGCTTACACAGAAGTGATGTTTTGGAACTGGACATACACAACTTAGTCGAATAGGACCATACAAAAAAATAGAAGCTTTCACATAAGAAAAAGCTTCTACTGGAGTATGACACGTTATAATAAAATCCTTTATGGAGTGCCTTCCACGACCTCGTCATTATTATCACTGCCAAGGCTATAGTAGTCGTTCTCTTCATCACCCTGGCCCATCGCATCTTCCTTAGGATTGTTTGGTGTTTCTTCTGGTAGATCAAGGTCTTCACCGGTAGAGGACATGTCCGTAGCGGCCTCGTTCAGGGGTTCACCGTCAAAATCTGTATCGTCAAGCCCGGCTTTGGAAAACATCTCATCATCACCACCGTCCATGTCCTGGTCCTTTTCGCCCAAGACCAGCAAATCTTCCTCTGTCACATCTGCCTCAGTCCCCATCACGATACCCAGATCATCCTGGTCCTCGATCGAGTTTTCACCCATGGTGACTACCTCCGAAGGTGCAGTTTGTTTACTTTTATCGGCTTCGCCAACATAAGCTTCGTTTAATAACTCTTCATTCCTTTTCCCTTCTGTGGTCTGGCTGATGATGGTATAGCTGTCGTCCTGGGCCAGTCTTTGGGTGTTAATTGTGGCGCCGGTTGAATTCCTGCTGGTATCCTCTTTTATAATCGTGCTTAGATCTTCCGTATCATTTCCGCGGTCCGGATTTGCGCTGTTAATATTCCTCTCGCGATCACCTTGTGCATTGTCAGTTCTGCGGGTCTCCGTTTGTGATTCTTCTTTTTTCATGATAGCATTTTTTATATTACCATAAAAAATTATGCCGTTGCCCCGGCGACATCCAGGGAGATGTGGAGTTTAGAGTCATCCCGGGTTTATGTACTTCAGGGAATATTTATTGATGATTGGTTTTTCGGACAATTGAAAAACTGATTCATGTTAATTGCAAAAGCCCTGGCAAAGTCTGAAAAACCTCTCCTGCTTGTTTTTCCCTTTGGATTGATGTCGCATTACCTGAGATGCCTTATGTTATCAAGAGGGCTGAAAAAGTATTTCACCATAAAATTCCTTGATAATCCGGACTATCGCGATTTTATCCGCCAGGAAAATTTTGACACCTTTACCTGCAGTTATCTCGACCCCTTGAAAGCCATAGAAGGGGTCAGGCGGTTTGATTTCTCATGGCTTGAAAAAGAAGAACTCCGGCGGCTTTTTAATAACCAGGTAAACGTAATTGAGCGTTTGGAACCTGCGCTGGTATTGGGCGATTTTTCGCCAACACTTAAAATGGCAGCCGCCGCCACCGGCGTTAAGTTTGTTTCGCTACTCAACGGCTACATGAGCAGATACTACGCCGGTACAAGAGACATATCAAAAACACATCCCGCACATAAATTTATCCGACTCCTGCCAGGTTCGATCGGGGCAAAGCTGACCAGGATTGGGGAAGGGCTTGCCTTTCAAAAACTGCATTTGCCATTCCGTGAGCTCAGGCAAACATATAAATTAACAGGGACCACTTCTTACCTGGAGGAACTGGAGGGAGATCTGACGCTGGTCTGTGATCTACCCATCCTGTTTCCGCAACACGCTTTACCATCCAGTTACTATGTGATTGGCCCTGTTTACTATGACGCGGGCAATACCACACATAATACCGGCCTTACTTGTGATCCAACAAAAAAGACAATTCTTGTATCTATGGGCAGCTCGGGCAGTTGGGAAAATGTTGCATTTCTTATCGACCCCTTTTACAACAGGTACAACGTGATTGCGGTGGGCGATACCGCCCGCAGGCTTGAAGCCAGCCATATTCAGCATTTGTCTTTTGCCGGGATGCATGAGATCTTTCCAAACATTGATCTGCTGATTTGTCATGGCGGAAATGGCACACTGTACCAGGCGCTTTATTATAACGCTCCGATCCTGGTCAGCACCAATCATTGCGAGCAGGAGTGGAATCTCTCTGCTTTTCAAAGGCTGGGGCTGGCAACACGACTGGACCATACCCAGGAAGCATCGACGCTTCAACATCTTGTTGCGTCATGTATTGAACAGCGGGCAAATTCACGCCGGGCCCGGCTGAGCGCGGAAGTGCGGAATTGGCAAAAAGAGATGCCTGGTATCCTGGAAGAAATTGCCAGGGGAATGACCACCAGGTTGGCGAGGACTGCCTAGCCTGGCTTTGGAATGATATAATGGCCTGGAATGGTATAATGTACACTTGAAGTTAAAATAAGACTTGAAGTTAAAAGAGGAATTGAAGTTAAAAGCTGGCGTACATGATGATCCGCTTAAACGGGTAAAATACAGGCCCTTGCCTGAATTGCTGTCTTAACTTGCCTTTGTATTCAGCGATAAAAGCGGGGGTGATATCATCGCGTAATCTTTCCAGGTAAGGAATTAACGCTGTGCCTGAAACCCAGTCAAACAAGGCATCGGTATCCTCCACGATAACCGGGTAAATCTTTTCAAATACCTGGATCTGCTGACCACCCTGCCGGAACAGGATCTCTGCATATTCACTACTATCAAGTACCGGGGAACCCCCGGTCCAGTCTTTTAGTTCGTCTCTATACGGTGTGGTCGCGGCAAGTTCCCTGAGTAGCGTGTTGGTCACATTGTGATGCTGCGAAGGTAGTTGAATCGCCAGCTGTCCCCCTGGTTTCAAGCGGGAGATGATCGAGGGTATCAGTTTGTGATGTTCCCCTATCCACTGTATTGCTGCATTGGAAAATTTAAGATCCCAACACGTTTCCGTTTCTAATTGGTCCTCGATACTGGTCTGCCGGAACGATAATTTACTATGTTCAAACCGGGTTGATTCCTGGAGCATTTCCCGTGAAGAGTCAATTCCCACTATCGTTTCGGCACCGCTGAAATGTTCAGCCAGTTTAACAGTCAATTCACCGGTGCCGCAACCCAGGTCAATAATTGTCATGGAGGACCGGGGCTCAATCAATTGCATGCAGTCATAAAAAGGCTGCATGCGCTCAGTTTTAAACTTGTTATATGTTGAAGGATCCCAACCCATGACCTGGCATTAAAAGCGTTTAGTCCCGAAATGATTAATGAACAAACTAACAAATTTTGAGTTCAGGTCTGGTCATTCCTGTAGGAAAAAAGAGGTTTTTGAAGGAGCGGGAAATTTATAAAAATATTGATTAACTTAATAGAAGTTCATCCCTGATCTATTCTTCCATCCTTACGCAGCAATGCGAATCATTCAAAGCCTGGACATGCCATATGAAGTATTATATCCCCTGATCGTCATTTTGCTTTTTGCTGCGCTGGTGAAAGTGCTGACAAGATTTGTGTACATACCCAGGAGTACGAGTACTGGTCACTTCCCCGGAGGTGTTGCCGTTGTTGACAAAACAAGCTTCTTCAGGAAGGGGATAAGCATGGTCCTCACCCGGGCTGGGTTTGAGGTCAGGTTTGAAGCTTCCAATACCTTTGAGATGATCGACTTTCTGAAATCAAAGAATTTGCCCGACATCGTATTGATTTCAGCGAGCCTGGATGGTATGAACGGTTTGGAAAGCGTGGAATGGCTGCAGCAATATTACCCTGGTATAAAGATCCTGGTCATGTTCATGGATCCGTTGAGGGAAAGTCCGGAGGATATGATCCGCGCTGGTGCGCACGGTTCCCTGGCAAAAACGGCTGACCCTGATGAAATTAAAAATGCTATCCTGGAAATTCTGAACAAGGGTACGTACAGGCCGCAGAAAAAGGACGTTTATCGTACCCTCAATACATTTTGGAGTTCTCTTCCGATATGTTGCTTTTTAATTATGTAAGTTTCAAAGACCTAAATTTAATACGATGGCCAGTTCAATGGGAAAAACCCAGGTTGAATCAATCGATGAGTACATCGCGGGGTTTCCGCAAGATGTTCAGAAGCTTCTCAAGCAAATGAGAGAAATAATACGGAAGGCTGCTCCGGAAGCAGGGGAAGCTATGAAATACGCCATACCTACTTTCACGCTTCATGGCAATCTTGTTCATTTTGCAGGTTATAAAAATCACATAGGGTTCTACCCTGCCCCTTCGGGTATTGAATCTTTTAAAAAAGAACTGTCAAAATATAAAAGCTCGAAGGGTGCCGTTCAGTTCCCCCTGGATGAACCTCTTCCCGCGGCCTTAATTACCCGCATTGTTAAGTTTCGTGTACAGGAAAGCCAGGCAACTGCCGAATTAAAAACCCCGCGAAAAGCGAAATGATCATCACATCGGGGGACCATTCTTTTCAACTTTTGAGGTAAGCGTTCGGTACGTTGGAAGGTGTGTACGCTGTCCCGTAAGCTTCTTTCATAAGTTCGCCGACAACCGCATAAATGTTCTCTTCGCTTCTTTGGAACTGGCGAAGCAAACCCATCATAGCATAACTGATTGGATTCACCGCCGGAATAAAGGTTTCCCACTGATATCCCTTACCCCAGATCAGGCCTTTCACCGTGATCGACAGATCGGCACGATGAGCTATTAAAAGCCGCATCATGTCAATGCATTTATTACCGTTCTGATTCACAGTGTGGAAAACAGGAGTATGACCACCAAAGCCATTTTCATCCTCCCCTGCCCTCACATTGGGATCAGCGCCGGCATCCAGCAACAGTTCAGCGCATGCCACATGATTGTATTCGGCGCAGATATGCAGAAGCGTTGACTGGTATAAAGGGGTGAATGCACAATCGAGGTCGTACCGCCTGTTAATGATACCAGGGTCCTTTTCCAGGTATCGCTTTAACTCACCCGGATTATTAGCCAGTACCGCCAGCAATACCTGGTCATCAAACCTGAGCCCGTGATCGATAAACACCTGTATACATTTGCTGAATGAGGGACCGCGACTGTATTCATTGATCAGCTCGTAGATAAGAGGCTTGTTATTGTACAGATCATTCGGGCTCACTCCATTGCTGAAACAGGTTTGTATCCCCTCTACAGAATGGATCTCTATTTCCCCGATAATTTGATTTAGAAATGACAAAGTGCGCAGTTGTTACTGAATTTAATCTTTTTTCTGGCTTCAATCATCAGCACCGGCCCTAATCTTTTTGCCTGCTTTTCTTTTTTACATGCTTTTATTTCGCACGCATTTTTTTTGGTCTCCTGCTTTTCATTAAGCTTATCAAAATGCGGCTTGCTTTTTTGCCGGGGGCGTTTCTCCCTGCGCTTCTTTCGGGGTTACGTTCTTTCCGGGTTGGTTTTTCCTCCAATCGATCATCTCCCGTGGCCTGGATATATTTTTCTTTTCACCAGCTGCCCGAACTTTCCCTGATCACCAGTTTAGCCGAAAGCCGAACCTGCTCGGTTTTTTTGCCTGCATCAATATTATTCAGGAGGATACGGGTTGCAGCCTGGCCGATTTGTGCGAGTGGTTGACTGACATAGGTGATGGGTACATGAAAGAAATCGAAGATCTCAGTCTCATCAAAACCCACCAGGGCTAATTGCCCGGGCACTTTGATGCCGAGTTCGTCAATATATTTTAATGCAATGGCGGCAATCCGGTTAGAGGCCAGCAGGATGGAATCAATCGCAACACCGCCCGATAACATGTCATCAATTGCCCCTCTTATTTCCTTTGGATCATTCTTAATATCCACTTGTTGTAACCAACTTTTCATCGGTTTTATCTGTGCGGATTTTAGTGCCGTCCAATAACCTCTGATCCTGTCGTTCAGATGCACCATCGACGTCCTGTAAGTCAACATACCGATCCGGGTGCGACCATTTTTTACCATGTGTTGGATCGCATCAAAAGTCGCCTGGTAATTATCCAGGGTCACCTGGTTCGCTTCGATCTCGGGAAAATAACGATCCACCAACACAAATGGAACCTGTTGTTTTTTGAGTTGGATGATCTGTCCGGCAGAGTCCGCCGGCGGGGCTATGATAAGGCCATCAACCTGTCGGTTAACCAGCGTCTCAATCAGTTTTTCGCAACGTTCAGCCTTTTCATCTGAGCTTCCGAAAATCACGGTATATCCCTGCCTGTCCGCCTCATCTTCGATAATGCGGGCGAGCCCGGAAGAAAACGGGTTAGAAATATCGGCGACTATCAACCCTATAGTATTTGTTCTGTTTGTCTTCAGACTTTTAGCGATCTGGTTGGGCCTGTAACTTAGTTTAACGGCCATCGCCCGGATTTTTTCTGCCACTTCCTTGCGGATCCTACCCTCTTTTTTGTTGTTAAGTACATAAGAAACAAGGGCGGTGGACACCCCGACAGCTGAAGCTATATCTTTTAACGAAGTCTTTTTTTTCATTGGCAAGTTGTGTAACACTGTTAAAACGAACAGGTTGCCCTACCTGGCAAGTTCGGTTTGACTAAAAATACCGCTCTGGAATGTTCGTGTGGGTAAAATTAAGAAGATTTGTTTAAACGATTAAACAATTTTGGATACCTTTGTGGTGTTTATACACATTAAAACACGTGAATATGGAAACGACGATGAAATATGTTGGATTGATCGAATGCGGAAATTCAAGCATTCCATCACTGGCACAAGACGTAACAATTTCGAATGGCTACCAGGTAACAAAGATTCTTCCCAGCAAGAAGGCAACTAATAATTTAGTAAAAGATCATTATCCGGACGCCGAGATGGTGAACGATAGCAGCTCGATAATAAATGACTCAAACATCGAATTGGTGATAATCGCCGGATCAACCAATGGAGACCTTGGTGTTGTAGCCCAGGCTCTGGGTGCAGGCAAACAGGTAAGGGTCCTATAAGGAACCGCCTGATTTTCGCTGATCTTCTTTTTGCCGATGTTGAAAAAACATCCCTCAGATCTGGTGTTGCAAAACATCCATCCAAACTTATGTCATAACGATACTTGCCTGCCATTGAGCAGGTTTTTGCGATTACACGTAACCCTAAAAGAATAATAATGAAACAACAACTTAACAGAATACCTAAAACAGTCGCCATCGTAGTTGATGACGAAAACAGAAATAAATTGATTGAATGGTCCTATTTCAACAAGGCCCTGTTGCGACAGCATAATATTGTTGCCAATGATGATATAGCGCTGATATTGACGGGTACACTCACCGTTCCGGTGACTTCTTTGCCCCATGGTACCTTTGGAGGCTACCGGCAGCTGGCGACAATGATCGAAAATAAGGAAATTGATTTCCTGATATGTATGGGGTCAACGGACAGGGGAAATAATTTCCAGACGGGAATCACTGACCTGATAGCACTTGCTACCGAACAGGATATTATGGTCGCGTCAAATGCAACAACAGCCAACGTGATTCTTGCCTCGCTCGATATGCAGGATACCGAACCGGAACTCATCGCCGGTCCGCAATCTTATCCGCGCACGGAGGCCGCGAAAGCAACTTTGAATGAGTTACAAAAGCATGCGCATACCGGTAACTTTCTTGCGGGAGCACATGGCAGTTTAAATCCCGGATTTTTCAAGTAGAAAATCAACGGGAGCATAGAATTTGCATATTACGGTGATGGAGTGTAATGCCCGGGCATTATACTTATTACATTGCCATGAAAAAAACGATTACAGGTAAAGATCTTATCCAGATTGGCTACCGGGAAGGTAAAATTCTTGGTATTGCGATCGGGTTGATAGAAACAAGTTTGGCCGGTCTGGATAAACCAAAGGTACTGGCATTGCTGAAGAAAGCGATCGCCTATCCCGAGCTTTTCCTGGAAGACGATGCGCTGAAGCCCCTGGCAGTTGCACTGGTGGAAGAAAAGAACATCCCGATAAGCGCTGGTATAGCCTTAAATCAAAACCCGCCAGGATACAAAATGTATGGCGGCGAGTTTATCGAGGAAGGTGCCAGGGATCAAATGGCGATTGCCATGCGACTGCCGGTAACTGTCGGTGGCGCCCTCATGCCAGACGCTCACCAGGGTTATGGACTACCCATAGGTGGAGTGCTTGCAACAAAAAATTCAATAATTCCGTATGGCGTTGGCGTTGACATCGGTTGCCGGATGGCTCTGTCCATATTCGACATTCCCGAAAGTCATTTTTTATCAAACGAGTCAAAGTTCAGGCGGGAACTTGTTGCCCACACAAAGTTTGGTGCAGGCGCGGCCTACACCGGGAAAAACAGGGCCGATCATGAAGTACTGGACAACCCGGTTTTCAGGCTTAATCATTTTATCCGGCAATTACAGGATAAGGCACATAGCCAGTTGGGTACATCAGGGGGCGGAAATCATTTTGTTGAATGGGGAATGATTGAATTCTCAACGCGTGACGAAAAACTAAATATCGGAAGCGGAAAGTATCTCGCACTGTTATCACATTCCGGTTCCCGTGGCATGGGCGCAACCATAGCGGGTCACTATACAAAGCTGGCCAGGCAACTGTGCCCTTTGCCAAAAGAAGCGGCCAACCTGGCATACCTTGATTTAAAAAGCGAGGCCGGCAATGAATACTGGCTGGCCATGAACCTGGCTGGCGACTATGCCTCTGCCTGTCACGATGTTATTCATAGCCGGATTGCAAAGGCGATCGGAGGGGCCCTCATCACAAAAATTGAGAACCATCACAATTTTGCCTGGAAAGAAACCTGGAATGGGGAAGAAGTGTTGGTTCACCGGAAAGGAGCAACACCTGCGGGAGCCGGAGTGATGGGCATCATCCCCGGAAGTATGACCGCTCCTGGTTTCCTGGTCAGGGGTCGGGGAGAAGAAAAATCTATTAATTCGGCTTCACACGGAGCCGGGAGACAAATGAGCCGGACAAAGGCTATGCAGAATATCTCACGAACGGAGTTAAACAAAATTCTGGAAGAACATGAGGTAACACTGATCGGTGCCGGCCTTGACGAGGCACCAATGGCTTATAAGGATATACATAAGGTAATGGCAGCACAAACTGACCTGGTGGACGTGGTTGCGAAATTTGTTCCTCGCATTGTCCGCATGGCAAATGACGGAAGCCGGGAAGATTAAACATCTTCCCCTCCTTTATTTGTTACTGTACACAGCCAGGCCGCCGGCAAGGGTGCCTATCCATTTTTTTCCGGCCCTATCGCGGGCAAGCGCAAGAACCAGGTTATCCCCGCCAGGAATTTTGATGACAGGTGCTGTTGAATTTCCGAATATGGAAAGATCCTTACCTCCCACCCAAACCTTCTCATCCTCAAGCAGCAAAGTTTTCAGCCCTTTGGCATCATCCGGTCCGGGAATTTCTTCTAACGCGCTACCATTCAATCGGACAACCGCTGAAACAGCAGTTCCGGTAAGCAAGGCAACAACAACATTGTTTTTGTCAACGGCTATGGAATATGGGAATGTTGAAGTGTAACCTGCATCGTTAAGTTTGTAAACGGTCCAGTTGTCCTGTTCCAGTTTTCTTATCCTGCCCTGGAACTGGAAATGATTGAAAGCACCTATCCAAAGATTGCCCTGTTGATCGGTTGCCATCGACAACAGGAGGTCATCACTTGTTTCATCATACAATTTCCAGTTATTGGCATTATCAATTCTTATCAACCCTTTAGAAGTTCCGACCCAGGTTCTTCCAAATTTTGAATCGTGTGTAAGGCTCATGATTGCATTTTCAGGAAGCATGCTGTTATCTGTCCTGTAAACCTGCCATGTTGAACCAGCATATCGGGCCAGTCCTTTATCAGTGCCCACCCATACTGTGCCGCCTGGCTCAACCGCGAGGGCCTGGATAAAAGACGAGGGCAGCACTGAGTTCTCACTCGTAAAAACGGTCCATACATCATCAATGATCCGGACCAATCCTTTGGAAGTCCCAACCCACTTAACATTATTATCTCCGATCGCAAGGGTGTTCACCTGGTTGTCGGGAAGTTTCGAATTGGTAGTGGTAAAAAATTGCCATTCCGGATCAGGCGGCTTACGGCCCCCATCATCAGAGATCACTTTTTCTTTGGTACAGGATGTTCCAAGAAAAATCATCATTGCAGTTATTATCATCACTATCTGCTTCATAGTTCTACATTTTGTTTTTGCGAAATATTGCGCTTTACAAGGTTTAGGCGCTTATCGCGGATTTATGCGATTGTACTCATGGACAACGCCATCATTGTTCACGGTTGCAAAGTATGCAGGTGACTATCTTGTATGCACAACCGAAAACGCCTGAATGATCATGTTGTAAATTGAATGCATTAACCAACATAACAATGCCCCTGATGAATTAACTGTCAAAAACGAAGCACCGGCTGTAAAAAATATTGCGCTTGAAAACCCCCAAAGGGAAAAGTCTATTGCTGACGAGTGTTACAGCGGCAGATTGAGATGTCCCGAAATGGAAAAGTTGTTTTGTTAAAAAACGTTAAGCGGCAGATTCAAAAGCCTGGAATAAACGGTTGATTGCGGAGCAAATGTTAAAACGGCAGATTCAAATGTTTTCACGATATTAGAGATGAGCTACTTTATCTTCTACGTCCCTGAAATTATCATGCTCATGAGCTACCTCAGACTTACGCGCCGGCATCTCTGGAATAACAGGTTGTATTCAGCCATCAATGTTTTTGGACTGGGTGCAAGTATTGTTTGTGTATTGTTCGCGATGATGTTTTGGTTTGACGAACGAAGTTTTGATGATTTTCATTCCAATAACCCGCATATCTACCGGGTGACCACTACATCAACCGATGTTAAAACCGGTGAAGTAAGAACCACAGGCGGCACGGGCCAGGTCCAGGGACCGGCATTTAAGAATGCGGTACCCGAATTACAGGAATACGTAAGGATTTTAGGAGGCGAGATATCTGCAGATGTGATTGCAAATGATAAGGCATTGCGCTTCAGCACAGTTTTTGCCGATGATAACTTTTTCCGCATCTTTTCTTTCCCGGTTTTACGCGGGAATGCCAACACTGCGCTTACCGATATATCGTCGGTAGTTATCACTGAAACTGTTGCCAGGAAATTTTTCAACTCTATAGACGTTATTGGGAAAACGCTTTCACTGGATTCCGACCCTTCTGCGCAGAAGTTAGGAAAACCTATGCAAATTACCGCAGTCATAAAAGATATTCCTTCTAACTCGTCAATCAATTTTGATCTGCTTCTACCAATGAAGTTCCTTCAACTATCATTCACTGATGATAACTGGCTCAATGCATACCTGGGAACTTATGTGCTGTTGAATCCGAATGCAGACCATAAGCAGGTGATCAGGAAGTTCAATGATGTTTATAAAATTCATGGTCATCAGCAACTTACAGAAAGTATCAAAACCTATAATCATGACCCAAAAATCCATTATGGCCTGCAGCCCTTGCGTGATATGCACCTGCAACCGTTAAAACATCCAAATCAAAGCTCAGAAAGCGGAATATCGAATACCAGTAACCCTTTGTATTCGTACCTGTTCCTCGGCATCGCGGGTTTTATACTTGCCATGAGCTGTATCAATTTTGTAAACATCACCATAGCAAATTCATTAAAACGGGCAAAGGAAGTTGGGATCCGGAAGATCACCGGTGGCAGCAGGCTGCAAATCATAACACAGTTTCTTGCAGAGTCTTCAGTGCTATGTTTAATTTCATTTATTATAGCCATGGCCGGCTTAAAATTCTGTCTACCTTTTTTCAATCTTCTTACCAACAAACAAATTGGTTTTGAAGGCATTTTTGAATTCAGGCTCCTGGGTTCGTTATTGGTAGTGTTTGTATTTATTATCTTATTTACCGGCTTTTATCCGGCTTATACGTTATCAAGATATACTCCCACCCAGGTACTTTACAACAAGTTGGTAGTTACCGGGAAAAACATATTCGGCCGCAGCCTGGTCGTGCTGCAGGTTTCACTGGCAGTGTTCCTGATGATTGCCACATTGGTATATTATCACCAGATGCGTTTCATCAGGTCCAAGGACCTTGGTTATGATCCCTACCAGGTTGTGTTCAGCTATATAAGCGGTAACCGGCCCCTGCCTCCTGCCATAAGAGCAATAAAAATTGAAGCTGCTTCAGAACCTTCCATTCAAAAGATTGCTTTTTTTGGCGATGGCAATGTATATGAGGTTAAAGTGGGGGCACAAAAACTGGATGCGGATTACCTCGTGATCGATGAAAACTATTTAGGGGTTATGAATATACCGCTGTTGATCGGACGTAATCTCGACCCACGGACATACCCGGCAGACAGCCTGAAATCTGTAATAGTAAATGAAGCTTTTGTGAGAGCAGCAAAACTTGAAAACCCGTTGGGCACACAGATAAAAACTGATGAGTATTTTGATAAAGAACCAAAAACAATAATAGGGGTAGTTAAGGATTATCACCTGAGATCGTTACGTGAACCTATCAAACCACAGGTAATGTTTATGAACAACTGGTACGGTGGAGGTATCTACGCAAAGCTCGAAAAGACCAACTTAAAACAAGGTCTTGTGGCGTTCGAGAAGATATACCGAAAAGCGGTTCCCGGGGCAGTTTATTCCTATAAGTTTCTTGATGAAATGAATTTGGAAAACTACCAAAACGAGAAACGCTGGCAGAAGATCATCACGGTAGCTGCAATCTTATCAATGATCATTTGTTGTCTTGGCCTCTTTGGCCTGGCACATATATCTGCACATCAAAGACAGAAAGAGATTGGTATAAGAAAGGTGCTTGGAGCAACAGCCATGCAGGTAGTGGCTTTGATTTCATCACGTTTTCTGAAACTTGTCGTCCTTGCTATTATCATTGCAGTTCCTATTGCGTGGATCATCATGAACAAATGGCTCGAAAATTTCGCTTATCGTATCGACATCGGGGGAGGAATAATATTATTTGCAGCAGCATCCGCCAGCATGATGGCGATCCTCGCGATCAGTATGCAGTCTGTGAGAGCAGCGCTGGCAAATCCCGTGGACGCAATTCGGAGCGAGGCTTAACTATTCCTGTCTACTTGCCTGAGGCTTTAAAAATATCCTTATCCCATTTCCTGAATTCATGATATTTTGATTTTGGAGACCCGGTATTCCACATACATTTCGTTCTAAGTCAAGAAATTAGCAAAGCGGAATATCTTTTATTCGTTTTGGCATTTGTTAGCAGAATGCAAAAAGAGTTAACGAATCAGAAAATAAATTTGGAAACGTTTGTGATCTGGCTGTACCTTTACCTAACGGTGTTAGATTATTTACAGCCGTAAAACAAATGGCAAGTAAGGACAGAATTCTGAGGTTGAAGGAAGAGACCAGGCTTAATATCCTGGATGCAGCTTTTCATATTGTCAAGAAAGAAGGATGGCAGGCGTTAAGCATGCGCAAAATCGCAGAGGAGATTGAATATACCGCGCCGATCATCTATGAATATTTTGCCAATAAGGAAGCTATACTGGAGGCTTTAAGTAAAAAGGGCTTTATTCTGCTGACGAAACAGATGCAGGAGGCAAGTGATAAAGCCGAAACACCAGCAGATAAAATTGAAGCTGCCTGGATGGCTTACTGGAACTTCGCCTTTGCTGAAAAGGAATTCTATCAACTCATGTTTGGCGTTTCGATGAACTGCTGTACACAGCAAAAAGGTCCGGAGATTGCCGGTCCCACTAACCTTGTTAACGGCCTGATCAGTCAGTTGACAAAGGATAATGAAGATGAGGAATCAGAAATCTGCCGGTGGTATTACACCTACTGGTCCATCGTTCACGGCCTTATTTCTATTAATCTTACAAACCGCGGAACTTCAGACAAGCTGAACCGAAGGATTCTCCAGGACGCGATCCGGGGAATAACCAAAGCCATCACGGCCTAAGGATCAGTTCAATAAGTTCGTCCCCCAATAACGATGCAAGCCGGTTGAAAAAACCGTTTTTTTTAAACTTTATTCTTAACAGTGTTAAATCGTTTAATGTAGTTATGAGAACTCCAATCATTTTAAGTCTTATCCTTGTGCTTGCAGCAGCATGTTCAAACGATAATCCACAACCACCTGCTCAACCACCAGTTGCAGAAGTAATCACAATAAGTTCGTCACCGGCCACTACGGGGCACGACTATACCGCAGCCATACAAGGAAAAGTTGATGTTGAAATCAGGCCACAGGTCGATGGATTTCTCGACAAGGTACTTGTTGATGAGGGTGCATTTGTGAAAGCTGGTCAGTTGCTGTTTAAGATCAACGATCAGCCATACCGCGAACAACTAAACAATGCGGTTGCGAACCTTAAGTCAGCAGAAGCACAGCTGAATAATGCAGCAATAGAAATAGAAAAACTAACACCGCTGGTAGAAAATAAGATCATCTCGGATTATCAACTGAAGGTTGCAAAGTCGGCTCACAGTGGCGCTGCAGCTAATGTTGAACAGGCGAAAGCCCTGGTTGCTTCAGCCAAAATAAAGCTAGGGTATACCAATGTAACAGCACCTGTCAGCGGCTATATTGGCCGGCTTCCGAAAAAACAGGGATCACTGGTTTCCCCCGCTGATCCCGAAGCGCTGACCAATCTTTCAGATGTGCATGAAGTTTATGCCTACTTCTCGTTGGGTGAAACAGATTTTATCAACTTCAAGTCACAACACGAAGGGGCGAGCATCAGTGATAAACTTAAACATCTTCCTGCTGTTTCACTGATCCTGCCAGACAATTCGGTTTACCCTGTTACCGGAAAAATTGATATGGTAGACGGAAGATTCGATAAAACAACCGGTGCAATCACATTGCGGGCAATATTTCCAAATCCCAACAACTTATTGCGATCTGGTAATACCGGCAAAATACGATTACAGCAACAACATCCAGATGCTATACTGGTACCGCAGTCAGCCACAGTTGAAGTGCAGGATAAGATATTTGTTTATGCCGTCGGCGACAGCAATAAAGTAAGCAAACAGCCATTACAGATCACGGGCAAAAGCGGAACGGATTATATTGTGAAAGACGGTGTAAAGGCCGGCGACAGGATAGTGATCAATGGTCTCGAAAATCTCAGCGAAGACCTCGTGATAAAGCCGGAAAGTCCAAAGATTAACACCCAGCTTTCAATGGCCGCAAAGAAAAACTGAAGGACAAAGTTGCGACGCATGTTGCATGCGGACGCGTTACTTGATATCACATCCTTCAGTCTCAGGGTTCATTAAATAAATTGTTACCGACCTAAATACCACCAGACAATTCAACACTACTTCCCGGACTAACACAAACCATACAGGTGCCTGCAATCATTAACGAACTGTAATCAGCTGACTACGGTAGAGGCAAACTATGTTCATCATTCAACAAGTATCAACACAACCATCATGTTTAAAAAATTCATCGAAAGGCCGGTTATGGCAACCGTTATCTCCATTCTCCTGGTAATGCTTGGAGTACTCGGCCTCTTCAAACTTCCACTGGAACAGTTCCCCGACATTGCGCCACCAGCTGTACAGGTTGCAGCATTTTATCCGGGTGCAAATGCAGAAACTGTATTAAGATCCGTTGCCCCATCACT
Organism: Flavitalea antarctica; assembly: GCF_054461535.1. NCBI lineage: Bacteria > Pseudomonadati > Bacteroidota > Chitinophagia > Chitinophagales > Chitinophagaceae > Flavitalea > Flavitalea antarctica. The sequence goes on along the minus strand of NZ_JBTLQG010000015.1, from coordinate 90,189 downwards.
TGAAGAAAGCATCAATGGTGTGGAAAATATGAGTTACATGAGTTCGACCGCCAGTAATGACGGATCACTCATCATAACCATTTACTTCAAGCTTGGAACCAATCCCGACCAGGCAGCGGTTAACGTGCAGAATCGTGTAGCACAGGCCACCAGCCAGTTACCGGCAGAAGTAGTACAGGCAGGAATCACGACATCCAAACAGCAGAACAGCTTGTTGATGGTAGTTGACCTGTATGCTGAAGACGAGAAAAATTATGATCAGACCTTTCTTGCAAACTATGCCCAGATAAATATCATCCCTGAAATAAAAAGGATCCAGGGAGTCGGGCAGGCGTTGATATTCGGTGGAAGTAAGGATTACTCCATGCGTGTTTGGTTAAATCCTTCACAGATGGCCGCTTATAACCTTACCCCTTCCGAAATACTGGCTTCGATCCAGGACAAAAACCTTGAAGCAGCACCGGGAAAATTCGGCGAAAGCAGTGGTGAAGCGTTTGAATATGTGATCAAATACAAAGGAAAGCTCAATCAACCACTCGACTATGAAAACATAATAATCAGATCCAACCCCGATGGCTCAATGCTGCGACTAAAAGACGTCGCAAAAATTGAATTTGGTTCGTACACCTATGGAAACTATACCCGTGTAAATGGTAAGCCAGGTATAAACATTGCGTCTTTTCAGCTTTCAGGTTCCAACAGCAACGAGATACAGATCGCTATCGCTGAGTTCATGGAAAAGGCATCAAAGAGTTTTCCGAAAGGTGTAAAACATCTCATCCTTTATAACACCAAAAACTCGCTTGATCAATCTATAAGCCAGGTCATACACACATTGATAGAAGCATTTATCCTGGTGTTCCTGGTTGTGTTTTTATTCCTGCAGGATTTCCGGTCCACCCTGATTCCTGCTATAGCTGTGCCGGTGGCGATTATCGGGACCTTCTTTTTCATGAACCTGTTTGGATTCTCGATCAACCTCCTTACCCTGTTCGCGCTTGTGCTTGCAATAGGTATCGTGGTCGATGATGCCATCGTGGTAGTGGAAGCGGTACATGCTAAAATGGAGAATGAACATCTTCCTCCAAAAGCCGCCACGGTTTCTGCTATGCGGGAAATCACCGGCGCTATTATATCCATAACCCTGGTGATGAGTGCCGTGTTTCTCCCCGTAGGATTCATGGAAGGCTCTACAGGTGTGTTCTACCGCCAGTTTGCATTTACACTGGCCATCGCCATTGTAATATCAGCAGTAAATGCGTTGACACTCAGTCCTGCCTTAACAGCACTGTTATTGAAAGACAAGCATGGCAAAAGCGCAGGCACAAGGAAACGCAGCTTTAAAGAAAAGTTCTTCGACGGCTTTAATACCGGATTCAATTCCTTATCCGATAAATACCTCGGTAGTATCAGGTTCCTGGTAAGATATAAGTGGGTGGGATTCGCCGGGCTTGCAATAGTGCTGTTATCTACGGCCTGGATGGTATCAAAAACGAAAACGGGCTTTATCCCTTCCGAAGACCAGGGCTTTATAGCCATTTCACTTTCCATGCCAGCCGGAGCCTCACTGCAACGAACAACCGAAGCTGTGAAAAAGACCGAAATCGCACTTGGAGATCTTGAGGCGAGCCGGACACTGATGGGCCTGTCTGGTTTCAATATGCTTACCCAGTCTTCAAGCCCATCGGCTGCCGTGGTATTTGTTCTCCTGAAAGATGCAAAGGAAAGAGGTAAAATAAAAGACATCAATGAGATCATGAATGAGATCAGGCAAAGACTTGCCGGTGTAAAAGACGGTAACTTCTTTGTGTTTACTTTTCCAACCGTTCCCGGTTTCAGCAATATCGATGGATTGGATCTTGTGTTACAGGATAAGACCGGGGGAAAGCTGGACAAGTTCAGTGGTGTTGCTCAAAACTTTATTGGCGAGCTGATGAAACGGAAGGAGATTGCTATGGCTTTCACTTCTTTCAAATCGGACTATCCGCAACTTGATCTCGAGATCGATGAAGTTAAAGCAGAACAACTAGGTGTGAATATAAAGGACATATTAAGAACCATGCAGGCTTATTATGGCAGCACACAGGCTTCGGATTTTAATCGGTTCGGTAAATACTACCGGGTGGTTGTACAGGCCGAAACGGTTTCGAGGGCTGAGCCATCTTCTGTAGAAGGCGTGTTTGTAAAAAACAGGAATGGAGAAATGGTTCCAATCAATACCCTGGTGAAACTGAAAAGAGTTTTCGGACCGGAGACGGTTTCACGTTATAATCTTTTCAATTCGATCGGCATCAATGCTATTACAAAACCAGGCTATAGCTCTGGTGATGCCATCAGGGCTGTTGAAGAAGTGGCAGCAGAGAAATTGCCTGAAGGTTATGCTTTCGAATTTTCGGGTCTTACCCGCGAGGAGATTTCATCAGGCGGGCAATCAGTTATCATATTTGCACTCTGTCTGCTGTTTGTTTACTTTTTGTTGTCTGCACAATATGAGAGTTACATCCTGCCGCTATCAGTTATTCTGTCAATACCTGTAGGTGTATTCGGTGTGTTTGCTGCGATTGGATTGACCGGGATCGAGAATAATATTTATGTGCAGGTGGCATTGGTGATGCTAATCGGTCTGCTTGCAAAAAACGCGATACTGATTGTAGAATATGCGGTTCAAAGAAGAAGGGCAGGAAAAACACTGCTTGCTTCAGCACTCGAAGCTGCTAAACTAAGGTTACGTCCCATTGTCATGACCTCTCTTGCATTCGTTGCGGGCCTGGTTCCAATGATGACAGCTTCCGGGCCTTCAGCGCAGGGTAATCACTCGATCAGTATAGGGGCAGCGGGAGGAATGATTACCGGGGTGATATTGGGTGTTCTGATTATACCAGTACTATTCATAGTGTTCCAACACCTGCAGGAAAAAGTGACAGGTAAACCGGTAATAAGATCTGACAGCAAACTGAGAGAACACGAAAAGAACCATCAGCCGGTAATAGCTTAATGATGATAATTAACAATAACAAGGAAATGAAAAATTATATATCGCAGATTATTGTGCCAATCTTAATTGCAGTTGTCACTGCATGTAATGTGTCGAAAGACAATGTGAAGCCCGATGCAGAACTGCCTGTGAAATTCAGGAATCAGGATTCAGCTAAGCCCGGTGCTGATAATTCCGGGGCTATCGTTGCCGACAGCTCAGCAAGAGACATTTCAAAACGGGACAGTTCCGCAAGGGAGATTTCAGCAAAGGACATTTCAGTAGGGGACAATTCAACAAGGGTTGATGACACTACCCGGAACAGGAGCATCGGGAATTTATCCTGGAAAAATTTCTTTACCGATCCGGTACTTCAGCGTCTCATCGATACAGCGATCGCAAAGAACTATGACATGCAGCTGGCAATAAAAAATATCGAGACAGCACAGTTACTGTTAAAACAAAGTCGCTGGGGTTATGTTCCCGACCTCGCCCTCCAGATTGCTGCCGGATCGAACCGGCCTTCAGATAACAGCCTGAACGGACTCAGCGCCAGCCAGTTTCTTAAAACGACGCATATCGAGGATTTCAGTGCCAGTGTTTCTTTATCATGGGAAGCAGATATCTGGGGAAAAGTCAAGAACCGCAAAGCTGCGGCCCTCGCAGGCTATCTGCAATCCGAAGAAGTGAGGAAGGCTGTTCAGACAAACCTGGTTGCAAGTATATCGCAGGCTTATTATAACCTCTTAATGCTCGATGAACAGTTGTTAATTTCGAAGAAAAACATAACACTAAGAGATAGCACCTTGAGAATTTTGAGGTTCCAATACAATGCCGGACAGGTTACGGCACTGGCTGTACAGCAGGCAGAAGCACAACAAAACACAGCCACGGCTCTTCTTCCGCAAATAGAGAAAGATATCGTGTTGCAGGAAAACGCCCTGCGTGTATTATCAGCCGAGTTGCCTTCAGCTGTTTTGCGCCAGGCAACATTGGCAGAGGCAAACATTTCCGATAGTTTAACTGCCGGCGTACCCACTGAATTGCTTAGCCGCAGACCAGATGTCAAAAGACAGGAACTTGAATTAAATATTGCTAACGCAGAGGTGGGCATTGCAAGGGCGAATATGTATCCGGCCCTGAGAATAACCGCAGCTGGCGGACTCAACGCTTTCAAAGCGAGCAACTGGTTCAATATACCAGCCTCGCTTTTTGGCGCAGTGACCGGGGGATTAGTGCAACCGCTCATTCAGAAAAAGCAACTCAAAACGGATCTTGAGATTGCAAAGGTTCGTCGTGAACAATCGGTTATCGAATTCCGCCAATCTGTATTGCTCGCTGTAGGAGAAGTTTCTGATGCCCTGGTAAGGATCGAAAAACTTGGCGCCGAACAACGGATCGTCAGGGACAGGGTTCTATTATTACAAAAAGCCACCAGCAACGCGCGACAGCTTTTTAGTTCAGGAATGGCAAATTACCTTGAAGTGATAACAGCACAAGGCAATGTTCTTCAAAGCGAACTTGAACTTGCTGCATTAACGCGGGAACACCTGGGAGCAAAGGTGGAATTGTACAGATCACTGGGTGGAGGATGGTGAACCTGGTGATCGGTCATGAGTCAGCTATAAGAAAGTTATGAGTTAAACTCATAACTTTCTCTGACCCCTTTGTTGTGTCTCCCTGTTCATTTCATTGATGTCAACGGTCTGCGAAAAATCTCCAAGCAGCCACTTTGCGTAGTAGTCAGCAAGTACATAGAAAAAATATTCCGTCATATCCGCGTAACCGTGACGCTGCCCGGGAAGGATCACAAGATCAAACCGTTTATTTGCCTTGATCAATGCGTTGGCTACCCGAATTGTGTTCGCCGGGTGTACGTTATTATCGATATCCCCGGTGGTTAACATCAGGTGACCTTTCAGATTTTTAGCGAGGTCCGGATTTTTGTCAATATTGTATACAAAAGAAGTATCCCCATTCTCCGTGATCTGTTCCTTTACGCCATGATGTTTTTCACTCCACCAACGATTATAAATACTGTTGTCGTGATTACCGGAAGATGATACACCTACCTTGAAAAAGTCAGGATACACAAGCATTGCGGCAGTACTCATAAATCCTCCACCGGAATGCCCGTGGATTCCAACCCGGTCGATATCCACGTAAGAGTGCCTGTCTGCGAGTTGCTCGATAGCTGCTTTTTTATCGGCGAGTCCGTAATCTCTCAGGTTGCCATATCCATAGTTGTGGTACCATTTTGAACGGCCAGGGTTGCCACCACGGTTACCCACCGTTACTACCAATATTCCAAGTTGCGCTATCCGGTCCGTCCTGGCAGCTGGCTGTGTAAAGGCTTTATTCACGGCTTCCGTTTGAGGACCGGGATAAACATATTCAACAACGGGGTATTTTTTTGTGCTGTCAAAATTAAAAGGTTTATAAAGTACACCATAAAGGTCAGTGATACCATCATCTGCCTTGACCTTGAAAATTTCAGGAAACTTATAACCGGAAGCCATCAGCGATCTCAGGTCGGCGGTTTCAAGATCAAGAATCTTTTTCCCTTCTACGTTGTACAGTGCTGACTGCGGTACTGTATTAACCCTTGAAAAATTATTTACAAAAAACCGGTTATTATCATTCAGACTTACTGAATGTTCGAACTCACCTTTATCAAGTAGCCGGAGATCCGTACCATCAAAGTTGATCCGGTAGGTATGTACATAGTAAGGATCCTCATTTAGTTCCCTGCCATTCGCTTCAAAATACAGGACCCTTTTCTTTTCATCTATTCCAAGTATGTCTTCACAATGAAATGGTCCGCTGGTGATCTGGTTTTTAAGTTTACCATTACCATCATACAAATAAAAATGAGCCCATCCGTCTCTTTCACTCCACTCGATCAACTCAGACCCTTCATTTACCAGCCCTAATCTTCTCAATTCAACATAGGTATTCATTCTTTCTTCAATCAGTGGTTTGACACTGCCTGTATTTACATCAACCAGGCAAATATCTATGCGCTTAAGGTCACGGCTGGTACGATTGAAATAAAGTTTTTCGTTGTTGCCGTGCCATAACGAGGGTCGCCAGTCATCGTCCCTGCTGTTTTTTAAAGCCGGCGCTGACCACAGGCCAATATTCTGGTCTTTGAATTGTTTAACATCGAGTTCCTTGCTCGTCTTCGCGGCGACATCAAATACCAGCAGGTGTTCAACCGGAGCCTCTTTTTCACCTGGCATCTGGTATTTATAGGTCTCCAGGGTTGGCCTCGGTTCCGCAACACTGTTTATTACCCATAGTTCTTTCACGCTGCGCTGATCCACACGATTGATCACAAAATGTTTTGAATCCGGGGACCACAGGATACCGGAAGGTTTACGTTTGTTCCTGTTCTTTATCTTTTCAACGTTGTTTTCATTGCCCATACCTCCACCGCCATAAGAATAGAATTCCACACCGTCTGTCGTAAGTTTTGTTTCTACTATGGTGGTATCATCTTCATTTTTCATGGCCTTTTCATAATTAGCCTGATCCATGAAGTATAGATTATGATTCTTTGTGAATACTATTGTCTTTTTGTCTGGCGATACTGAGGCCCATCGGTGGTTTCTTTTGGGCTTCTTGTAATCTGTCAGTTCAGTTAATTTACCTGTGGCAAGTTCATACTCGAAATAGAAAGTTTTGATTTCCTTTTTTCCTGGCGATTTTTTCTTTGATGCGGTATCCTGTTTTACAGTTGAATCTTTTATTTCCACTTCAAGTGAACTTTTGACCTGGAACTGGATACTGTTTTCATTTTTTATAAAAAGGATACTATCAATTAACAGATGTTGCGCATCAAATGGATCTCTGACAATCTTTGTTAGTTCAGCCGCCATCTTATCGTTGTCGAACATTTGTTTTTTCTGACCGAGCGCGGCGTCAACGATGTACCATTTTTTCCCTTCGGTGGTTTCATATGAATACCAGAAGCGGTCGGAACCTTTCAGCCAATGTGGATCAACAGAGGTACTGAAGACCATCCGTTCCAGTTTACCTGTTGAAAATCTTGAGGCCAGTTGGTAATTTGCTTTTTCCGCGGGTTGCTGTTGAGCCACAGCAGCAGACATAAGAATCCCTGAAAGCAATAGTGCAGTTAGTTTAAGCTTGGAAAGAAACATGAAAAAAGTTATGAATGATGAGTTATTATTGGTGAGCAATATTCAGAGTCATGAATGTACTGCCTTATTTAATACTTTGTGTCATATGGAGTAATTTAGAAATATAGCCCTTTGCCGCTTATTTCTTACCTTTCATTCTTAGCATTTTCAATTTCTATTGGCGTCTTTTCGCCATTTAAACAGTCACATATTCGATGAACAAATTCCTGACTATGGCGGGTATCCTCGCCCTTCCGATTTTCATTTCGGCACAAACATCATCAGCGCTCACAGCAACAGATTATCAACAGGCCGAAAATTTTCTCGCTTACAGAACCGATTCTCTTGTTACCCGGAATAACCTGCGGCCCAACTGGATTGCCGGTGACAAACTCTGGTACCTGGTTACAACCGATAAAGGCAATGAATTTGTAATGGTAGATCCGGTTAAGAAGACAAAAGCTTCGGCCTTTGACCAGGTCAAATTAGCAGCTGCACTTTCTAAGGCAACTACTAAGACATATGGTGCGTACAAATTGCCTTTCCAGGTGATCGTTCCTTCAGCGGATGGGAAAAGCATTCTCTTTTCCGCCGATAACAAAAAATGGAAATTTAATCTCAAAACAAATGAGCTCACTCTCGATTCATCCAATACAATCATACCTGCACAAACAATGATTGCCGGAAGACGAGCAGGTGGCAATGATGTTTATTCACCTGATGGAAAGAAAGCGGTTTTTATCAAAGACTGGAACCTATGGGTACGCGATGTCAGTTCAAAAAAAGAAACTCAGCTAACAACCGATGGTATCGAAAATTTTGGATATGCCACTGACAATGCAGGTTGGTCGATGAGTGACAGACCAGTGGTCAGATGGTCGCCTGATTCAAAAAAAGTAGCAACATTTCAGCAGGATCAGCGAAAAGCCAGTGATATGTACCTGGTTACTACCAATGTTGGAGAGCCAAAACTGAGGGCCTGGAAATATCCTCTACCGGGTGATAAGGAGATCGTGATGATTCACCGCGTGGTGATTGATGTCGCGAACCCAAAGGTGATCCGGCTGCAGATCCCACCGGATCCACACAGAGCTTCATTGAGCGATGATATTTCAAGCAGCGGAACCTTCGATGATATCGATTGGAAGGAGGACGGTTCAGAGCTCGCATTTTTATCAACGTCAAGAGACCATAAACACGAGCGGCTCAGAATTGCCGACGCAAATACCGGGCTAGTGCGGGAAGTGTTTGAAGAAGTCGTGGAGACCCAGTATGAATCCGGCCGGGGTGCAATCAACTGGCGTTACCTGCCTGCAAGCGACGAAATACTCTGGTATTCTGAGCGTGACAACTGGGGACATATGTACCTGTACGATGCAAAAACAGGCAAGCTGAAAAACCAGGTTACAAAAGGTGAATTTGTAGTTGCCCGCCTGATGAATGTTGATGAAAAGAAACGCGAGATCATTTTCACAGCAGTGGGCCGTGAACCAGGCAATCCTTATTTCCAACATCTATACAGCATAGGCCTTGACGGGAAAAATCTGAAACATCTTACCCCGGTGAACGGCAATCATACCGTTTCGCTTTCTCCATCAAAAAAATATCTCATTGATACTTATTCCCAACCGGATACCCCTGCGGTAACCGTACTCAGAGATCTAAACGGTAAGCTTTTGGTTGAACTGGAAAAGACGGATATCTCCAGACTGGTTGCAAAGGGATGGAAAGCTCCGAAACCGGTTAAGGTAAAAGCCGGGGATGGTAAAACAGACATATATGGACTGGTCTTCACTCCGTCAGCAATGAAAGCCGGGACCAAATACCCGGTTATTGATTATATCTATCCGGGGCCACAAGGCGGTAGTGTCGGAAACTGGTCTTTTACTGCCTCCAGGGGCGATCAGCAGGCTTTGGCCGAGTTGGGTTTTATTGTAGTCCTGATTGAAGGTACCAGCAATCCATATCGTTCAAAAAGTTTTCACGACATGAGTTATGGCAACATGGCCGAGAACACCTTGCCTGACCAGATAGCTGCAATCAGGCAGTTATCCGCGCAGTTCCCAATTGACACAAACAAGGTAGGAATCTGGGGGCACTCCGGTGGTGGTTTTGCAACTGCAGCGGCTATGTTCCGCTATCCTGATTTTTTCAAAGTGGGCATTTCTGAATCGGGTAATCATGATAACAGGAACTATGAAGACGACTGGGGCGAAAGATACAATGGCCTTGTTGAGAATTCAGATTACGAAGGGCAGGCTAACCAGAACTATGCAAAAAATCTTAAGGGAAAGTTGATGCTTGCACATGGCATGCTTGATAACAATGTACCACCTTACAACACATTGCTGGTAGTTGAAGCGCTTAATAAAGCGAACAAAGATTATGACCTGGTTATATTCCCTAACAGCGCTCATGGCTTCGGTCCATATTCACCATATATGATGCGTCGCCGCTGGGATTATTTTGTAAAGCACCTTAAGGGGCTGGAACCACCTAAAGAGTTTTTGCTGAATGCACCACAACCTCAGCGGGCATTTTAGACAGCTGCAGCAACAGGGATACGCATAACAGGAAACAATAAATTGAGGATTATCCCTTAGTTTCATAGTGTCTTCTTCATAGATATTGTTTTAATCATTCATTATGAAAAACTCAAGGAGAAAATTTTTGGCAGATTCTTCCAGGCTGCTTGCAACAGGTGCCATTGCAAACGTTTTTCCGCAACGGGGATTCGCAGTGCCGGGAGTTAACGACAAAATCCGCGTGGGGCTGATCGGTGCTAACAGCCAGGGTAACTGGAACCTCGTGCAGGCACTCAAACAGCCTGATGTGGAATGCGCAGGCATCTGCGATATTGATGAAGCGGTACTGGCTAAGCGAATAGATGAAATCTCAAAAATACAGGGTAAAAAACCAGTTTCATACAATGACTACCGCAAGATGCTTGAAAGTAAAGACATTGATGCGGTCATCATTGGAACTCCTGATCACTGGCATTGCCTTCAGTTAGTAGACAGTGTTATGGCCGGGAAACATGTTTATGTTGAAAAACCAATCGCCAATAGCATTTATGAATGCGACCAGATGGTTAAAGCAGTCAGGCGTTATAAAAAGATCGTCCAGGTTGGTCAACAGCAAAGAAGTGGAGATCATTGGAAGACAGCTATGGATTTTATCAAAGAAGGGAAGTTAGGTGATCTTAGAAAAATAAATGTGTGGGCAAACTTCAATTACGGTGTGGGACAACCGAAGATGCCGGATTCACCCATTCCTGCCGGACTTGATTTCGATAAATGGCTGGGGCCCGCTCCTGCAAGGAGTTTCAATAAAAATCGTTTTCACGGCTCATGGCGGATGTTCTGGAACTATGGTGGTGGATTGATGACCGACTGGGGAGTGCATCTTATGGACATGGCGCTATGGGCAAAAGACACCAGTGCACTTCCTCTTAAAGTATCTGCTGTCGGCGGCAATTTTGCCTTCCCCGACCATGCTCATGAAACCTTTGATACCATGAGTGTTCAATATGCCATGCCTGGTTATAACATAAGCTACGAACATTCTGCAGGCATTCAAACCGGGCCTTACGGAAAAAGTTATGGGCTTTCATTTGTAGGGAATAATGGCACCATTGTCATTGATCGTGGATCATGGGACCTCATTCCGGAGAAAGAAAAGGATAAACTGAAGGTTCCTGAGATGCCAACTCAAAAAGGAACTGATTCCCATGGCATTCATCTCAAAAACTGGATTGATTGTATGCGGTCGGGGCAAGAGCCTTTATGCCCAATAGAAACCGGCAGGCTCGCCGCGGTTTACTGCCATATGGGTAATATCGCCTTGAGGTCAGGATCATCCCTCGTATGGAATGACAAGTTGCAAAACTTCGGGAACAATAAAGCTGCAAATGACTTGTTGAAGCCTGTATACAGAAAGCCATATGTGTTACCGGCCATGTGAACAGGTGATTGGAACTAAATCCTGAACGCGTATTTTTGTTGAACAATCAGCTATATGACTAAAGAGATCTTCGTCCGCATGGCACTGAAATCCTGGAACCTCCAGGTGAAGAATGCCAACGCATTTTTTGATTCCATAGACGATGCATCATTAAGCCGGGAGGTAGCTCCCGGCAAAAATACCATTCTGTATCTGCTGGGGCACCTTATTGCGGTGAACGACGGCATGATCAGTTTGTTCGGACTTGGCGAAAGGCAATATGCATACCTTGATGAGGCATTCGTAAAGAATCCGGATAAATCCGGCCTTCCAATGCCAGATGCTGCAACCCTGAAACGGGAATGGCGGAAATCCAACGACATGCTTTCTGCTTTTTTTGAAAAGATGACTGCTGATGACTGGTTCACCCGCCATAACTCCATGACGGATCAGGACCTGATCAACGACCCTGGTAGAAATAAACTCAGTGTTCTCCTGAACAGAACCAATCATTTGTCATATCACCTGGGCCAGTTGATGCTCGTGGCAGGGAAATAGATCAGGCGGACTTTACATAAGCTGCCACACCCGCACCCTTAACACTGAATTCGCCACATCCGTCTTCATTGATGATTACAGGAGCATCATCAGGGTCAAGAAAATTAATAAATGTTGCGCCCGCGAACTGCCGGCCCACGCTCATTTCCTTTGTTGCCGAACCATCTTCACGGTTTCTTATCAGCACTGCCAGCCCTGAACCAGGATGATTCCCATCGCCGGACCTGGTCCAACCTATGCAATCGGGTTCATCAAAGTAATCCGTTTGTTTTCCGTAAGCATATTCGGTACGCAGTTTCAACAATGCCGGCAACACATCCAGTTTTGGTAATTCCACCTGCACTGTTTCATCAAACTTATTTTTGCCCGAATAACCGGAGCCATAAATGTCCGGATAAAAAACACATGGATAACCGCTCTCCCTCAGGAGGATAAGCGCATACCCATGTGGACGGAACCACGCAAGTGTGTACTCTTCCAGGGACTGCAGGGGTTGAGTATCATGGTTATCTACAAAGGTCACTGCCAGGTCCGGATATACCGATACCAGCGTCTCATTGAATATACGTCTCAGATCAAATTTTTCTTTTTCTTCAGATGCAATAGTCAGGTTATGCTGCAGGGGCGCATCGAACAGATGCATTCGATTTCCTATAGCTTCAAGATATTTAAGAAGTACGGGTAAGTCATCAGAAAGCCAATACTCTCCAACTACAAAGAGATCTGGATTCACCTCGGTGCGGAGGTAATCTATCCATTCAATAAAAAAAGAAGGATTGATGTGTTTTACCGCATCGAGGCGCACACCATCGAATGGAACAGTATCATAATACCAGCTGATCCATTTTTTAAATTCTGCCCTGACGCCGGGGTTACGCGTTTCAATATCATTAAGGATGAGGTAATCGAAATTTCCTTTCTCATTGTCAACAAGTGGCTCCCACTTGTCACCATATTCATTTATGATATTGTATATAGCTGGCGCAGGGTCATGAACATTATGATCGACCCCCGTAAAACAGTGATGATCCCACTGGAAGCCAGAATATTTTCCCTTACGTCCCGGGAATTTGAATTTCGTATATGCCACAACCTCCAGCTCCGGGCTGATGAACTTTGTCCGGTTTGCAGGGTCCACTTTTCTGGCCCGGAATTTCTCAGTTTCTTCTGCGCCACCCATATGATTTAATACCACATCAACATAAACCTCCAGGCCGGCTTCCCTTGCGCTTGCAACCGCATTTATATAATCCTGCTTTGACCCGTACTTTGTCGGTATGGTACCTTTCTGATTAAATTCACCAAGGTCATAGATATCATATACATCATAACCTTCCGACTCGTTGCCCCTGGTGCCTTTGTATGCCGGGGGAAGCCACACTGAAGTAATCCCCATCGAAATCAGTTCCGGTACGGCATCTCTGAACCGATTCCAATGGTTGCCATCCGCCGGTACATACCATTCAAAAAACTGTATGAGGGTTTTGTTTTGCAATTTGTTTTTCACCGCCTGCCCTTTATCACTTGTCCCCATCTTTCTCAATTTGTTGAAAGGAGGCTAAAAAAAGCATTCCAGTAGCTTTTGGGTAAGGGGGACCTTTGAAAAAGCATTTAAATTTTTAGGTTTTCCCTCATTTTTTGCACTCTTGGCAGATAAATGGTAAAATAAGAATTGAAAATATTTTACAAATGATTATACCCTCATCCACCTACCGCATTCAGTTTAACAGGAATTTTACTTTCAATCATCTCTTTAATATACTTGACTACCTTGAAGACCTTGGAATAACCACCATTTATGCTTCGCCTGTATTGCAGGCTGCAAAAGGAAGTGAGCACGGCTATGATGGAATAGATGTAACCCGGATAAATGAAGAGCTGGGCACGGTGGACGAAATGAAACGCCTCGCCCAGGGTCTCAAAAAAAAAGGTATAGGTTGGATCCAGGACATAGTTCCTAATCACCTGGCATTCGACACAAACAATGTTTGGCTGAAGGATGTGCTCGAACGAGGAACGAATTCCTCATACGCCACATATTTTGATATCGATTGGGAACATCCCTTTTACACAGGTAAGCTGATGGTTCCTTTCCTTGAGGCGCCCGTGTCGGATTGCCTGAGGCAAAACATTCTGAATGTGAGATTAAGGGAAGACGGCTTCTTTCTCGCCTATCGTGAGCTGTACTATCCGATAAGCCTGGAAACATATCCCCTGCTGATTTCTGGCTGTCTGAATGATGAGTTCAATAATGTTAACTCCCTGCTAAATGCCCTTATCACCAACAATGGTCTCAGCTACGAGCAACATTGCGCAATGAAGGCAGAGCTGATGGCGCAGCTGCATGATGAAACGGTCGCATTTAACATTGAAGAAAAGATCAAAGACATCAACACTGATAACGAGTTACTCCTGAGCATAGTGAACTCGCAGCACTATATCCTCTGCTATCACATGGAGTCAAACACAAGCATTAACTACCGCAGGTTTTTTAATGTCAATGGATTGATCTGTCTCCGGATGGAAGATGAAGCAGTGTTTAATGCCTATCATGCATATATCCATAAACTCTATGAACTCGGCCATATACAGGGACTAAGAATTGACCATGTGGACGGACTTCGTAACCCGGTAGAATATGTCGACCGGTTGCGCACACTTTTTGGCGAAGACTGTTACATTATAGTTGAAAAAATCCTGGACGATAAGGAAGAGTTACCGGAGATGCGGATACAGGGTACAAGCGGCTATGAATTCCTTTCGTACATCAACCAGGTAATTACTGATAACAAGGGTTCGGAAAAATTGCTTAAGATCTATAACTCATATGTGCCCGAGTTCAATGATTATGATAAAATGGTTTTTGAAAAGAAGCTGTCATTCCTCGAACCATATCTTAACGGTGAATGGGATAACCTGCTTCGCCTGCTTTTATCCTTGAGCCTGATTGAAGATGAAGAGATCAAAATGCCTGCGTTGAAAAAAGCGTTAGGTGTTTTCATGGCGGCATTCCCGGTGTACAGGGCTTATGTAGAAAAGATGCCGCTTGATCCTAATGATGATGAACTCGTAAAAGCCGGCTTTGATAAAGCGCGCAAATTGTTCCCTGATCTTGATTACGAACTGACCGTTCTTCAATCACTGTTTGAACCACATGAAGACACAACAAAAACCAATAACAGGCTCAATTTTATTCAACGGCTTTTTCAGTTCACCGGCCCACTGGCAGCTAAAGGTGTTGAAGACACCGCTTTTTATCTCTACAATCCATTGATCTCGCATAATGAAGTTGGTGATCAGCCAAGAGTACTCGGCATAGACATTCAACAGTTTCATAACAAGATGATTGAAAGACAGGAAAAAAATCCCTACTCGTTTAACTGCACGTCCACACATGATACAAAAAGAGGTGAAGATGCACGTGTCCGGATAAATATTATCAGCGAGCTGGCAGACGAATGGAAGGATCTTGTAGCGTATTGGCAAAAGATCAATGAACCCTACAGGCAGGTTGTCGCAGGAGAAAAAGCGCCGATTGTAAACGATGAATATTATTTGTACCAGGCAATCATCGGAGGCTTTCCGGAAGATCTCAACGTAACCAGGGAATTTGTAGAAAGGACCAAAATATTTTTTATCAAGGTATTGCGTGAATCTAAACTTCGTTCCGAGTACATCAATCCAAACTATAGTTATGAGGCAGCGGCAACAGCTTTTATAGAACACCTGCTGAATTCAAAAGATAGTTTCCTGCCTTCATTAATGCCTTTTGTAAAAAAGATAATCAGGTTTGCCAATACTTATACAATGGTCCAGGTGATTATCAAGTGTACGGCACCGGGAATTCCTGATATCTATCGCGGGTGCGAGTTATGGGATCTTAGTTACGTTGATCCGGATAACAGGCGTTATGTTAACTATGATCTGCGCAAACGTTTGATTCATGATATGAAAACCAGGGACAGGATAAGCCGTGATGCTTTGCTGGATTATTCTGAAAAGAATTATGAGATAGGAACCCAGAAAATGTTTGTGACCCGTGAGGTATTGAGGTTCCGGAAACAAAACCCGGATCTGTTTACCAAAGCAGCATACATTCCTGTGTATGGAGATGGCTCCGAGCGCAAAGTGCTGGCTTTTATGAGAAGACACGAAGACCAATTCGTTTTAGTGGTGCTGCCAATGGGGATAGTAAATGATACCGGAAAAGAACTTCATCTCCAATTGCCACCGGAAGCGCCAACAAACTGGAAAAACCTTTTTACCCATGAGGAAGTTACCGGCAGCAACATAGATGTGCACAAGATCTTTCAGAAGTTCCCTGTAGCAGTGTTGGTGCAATCTTAATTTTAGTAATGGCAAGAACAATCGCAATCGGGGATATACACGGCGCCTTACAAGCCCTGCACCAATTATTGACAATTATCAGGCCGGCGCGCGATGACAGATTTATTTTTCTTGGCGACTATGTTGATGGATGGCCGGAATCTGCACAGGTAATAACTTTCCTCATAAACTTTTCGAAGGATCATCATTGCACCTTCATTAAAGGCAATCACGATGTATGGTGTCAGCTTTGGCTCGAAGGAAACAAACCAGATTCCATCTGGCTCCGGCATGGTGGTTATGCGACCATCGACAGCTATAAGGAGATCGTGGACAAAGACAGACATGACCATATTGAATTTTTCGCGAAACTGGAGAATTACCTTGTTCATGATTCAAACCGTCTTTTTATTCACGCCGGTTACTCGACATTGGAGGGGCCGGATTTTGAGTTTCGTGATGGCAAATACAACTGGGATCGTTCCCTGTGGCAGAAAGCCCTGAGACTTCATGATAAAGTTGGATCCAAAGCAGAGGATTATCCACCTGTCTTTAGACTATTTGAAGAAATATATATCGGCCATACCCCTACGATATTTTATGATGTGAGTGTTCCCATCAGGGCACTGAACATCGTTAATGTAGACACTGGTGCAGGATTCGATGGCAAGCTGAGTGCACTGGAAGTAACTACGGGTGAGTTATGGCAGAGCGATACTATACCTGGCTATTATCCGGGTTCCGAGGGAAGAAGCAGGTAACATCAACCTACCTTCTGCTTGAACTTTGTGCGGTATTGTATAGGTGATAAGCCGGTTATTTTTCGGAAAGTGGTGCGGAAAGCCTTTGTATCGTTGTAGCCAACTTTGTACATCACTTCGTTCACGTTATCATAGGATGATTCAAGGCTGAATTTAGCGGCCTCTATTTTCACCCTTTGAATATATTCGACGACTGTATTGGAAGTAGCTTTCTTAAATCTTCTTTCGAGGTTCCTTCTGCCCAGTGCGAACATGGAAGCAAGTTCATCTACAGTGAGTTTTTCTGCATAGTTTTTTTCGATGAAGTTCTGCGCTTTCAGAATCGGTTCATCTTCATGATCCTTTTGCGCTTTGAATATGATGAAAGGCGATTGCCTGTCCCTGTCAATATCTATCATGAAAGTCTTTGAGGCCAGCACTGCAATGTCACGGCCGGCATACTTTTCGATCAGGTAAAGCAGCAGGTTTGTAAATGACAATGCACCTCCGCTTGAGTAGATCCCATTTACATCTATAAGTATTTTCTCGGGTACAAGCTCAACGTCGGGAAACATTTTACGGAAATCGTTAGCTGCACTCCAATGGGTTGTGCACTGTTTATGTTTTAATAATCCGGTTGACGCAAGTAAAAACGAGCCAAGACAAAGACTGGCGATTTCTGCACCTGCCTTGTGTTGCTCCAGCATCCAGTTTACGAAACCCTGATTAATGCTTACGGCCCTTTCCATGTCAGCACCCTGGAGGGCCGGAATAATTATGAGGTCAGTTTTATGAACATCTGAAATTGTCTTATCGTGATGCACGCTGTAAAAGCGCTTCTTCAATGCTGCCTCTTTGTTCAGACCAACCAACTCAATGTTAAAAAGCGGATCGCGGTCCAGGCTGGCAAGAAAGACATTGACCTCAGAAAGAATCTGGTGACTTGCTTCTATATGGGTGATGCTGCAATCCCCCTCCGGTATCAATATGGAAATATGTTTCATTGGTGCTTCTAATTTCTCCAAAAACAATCGTCGGAATTAACCCCGCTTAATGTCGTAACCACCCATATGCATTTACCAGAACGCAAAGTAAATTTGTGTTCATCAAAAAGCTGAAGGTATTAACGAAACCAAAAGTGAATATAAGAAAAACCCAAAAATCAGCTGCCTGATTTTTGGCCCATGGTTTTGGAAAGCGGCTTTCAGAACAAAATCCGATAATGCTAACTGGCCTCGCTAGTGTAACAATCTATGTACTAAACCTCGAAAACGCGCTGAGATTTTACGTTGATCAGCTTGGATTCCAGGTACATACAGATATCGCGATCGATTCGGACAAGCGATGGGCCTCTGTCTGCATGCCTGATCAGCCCGGCAACCAGCTGATGCTTATACCCGTTGAAGAAGGTTCGATATTTACAAAGCAGCAAGTTGAAAACTTACAGGACCTGATAAGGCACGAGGTGTTCAGCTACGGGGTGTTCCGGTGCAGTAACCTTAATGAAACTTACCTGGAGCTGCGGAAAAAAGGCGTAAAATTTTTGATGAAACCCGGGGAAGGATTTCTAGGTCAATATGAGGCAGCTTTTACTGATGATTCCGGAAACTGGTTCCGGCTTACAGAAGACAGGGACGCTGTCTGAGCCATTTCAAAAAGCATTTTCTTCGCCGCGGATGGCATTAAATATGGTCATGAAGATGATCCGGACATCTAACCAAAGACTCCAATTCTCCATGTACCAGAGATCATGCTCAACCCTTTTCTCCATCTGGTCGAGCGATTTTGTTTCTCCCCTGAATCCGTTAACCTGGGCCCATCCGGTTATGCCCGGCTTCATAAACTGCCGCACCATGTATTGCTCAATTTTTTTAGAATAACTCTCGGTGTGCTCAAGCATATGGGGCCTCGGACCTACGATACTCATCTCTCCACGCAGCACATTAATAAATTGCGGAAATTCATCCAGATTAGTTTTCCTTAAAATTTTACCAACCCTCGTCAGGCGGTCATCATTCTTTGTGACCTGGCGGGATTCATGTTCGTTGTCCACCTTCATGCTGCGGAACTTGATACAAGGGAAGGCTTTATTATTTTTTCCACTACGCATCTGCACAAAAAATATGGGACCCCTGGATTCCAGCCATATAAGTAATGTTATTATAGGGATAAGCCAGGAAAGTATAAAAATAGTTACCAGGAGACTGACCGATACGTCAAAGATTCTCTTGCGGTATTGGCTCCGTGAGCTTTCCAATGGTTCGCTCCTGAAAGAAAGTACCGGCATGTCCTTTACATAGTTCAGATGTCCGTGCTCTTTCCGGAACAAAGTCATGTCCGGGATGAGTTTAAAACGAATACATTCCCGGTCGGCCTGTTGCATGATCTGGTAAACATGGTCATTATGCTCCGGAGCAATGGTTGAATAAATTTCGTTCACGTCATACTGCCTTGACATTTTCATAGCGCCTGAAACATCGCTGAGTATCGGATAATGGCTTAGTTCTTTAACATTCTCCTGTTTATCACAAAAACCAACCACTTTATTCGTCGCCTCCTGTTCAAGATAACCCGCCAGCTTTTTAGCGACATCGTTGTAACCGAGAATCATAACATTTTTTACCGGTCGCCTGTTTGCATTGGGGTACGTGGTGGTGAGAAAGATAAACCGGTTGAACAAAACAAGCAATCCGAATCCAACCATATTGACGGTGATAAATAATCTTGAAAGTTCCAGCTGCCGCCAGAAAAACAGGTAAACAAATATGGTTATCGACCAGGCGATATAAACATTCATGGATCGCCGGCAAAACTGCTCGAAAATCGAGTTGTAAGCATCTTTATAAAGAGAAAATATCAGGCTGATGGTAACCCAGGCAATGTTCATGAAAAGGTAAAACCTCAGGTAAACCGATTCCGTAAGCGGCGATAGCTTGTTTTGAAAAATCTGTTCAGTGGTAATAATTGCAACATTCAGGACAATAGTGTCCAGAAGTGCAATATGAATTCTGAGTTTACGCAACATTGGTCATCTTTGATGCTCTGAAATTGTAATGATTGTTTTGCTGTGAAAATTTTCAACCCCATCTGTAGTCCACTGCCACGACCAATTTTCATTCGAATAATAGCAATAGTATCAGGGGTCGGATCCGGGTGATATCCTAATTCTAAATACATGCCACTTTTCCGGGGTGGCGTTAACCAATCCGGCAAATGCATACTTGCTACTAACCATTACCAACTTGAAAGGAAGACGTTAACCAGAGAATACGAAGTCCGTCGCCTGGCGTCTATGAGGACAACCATTTTTTTTCCGGGGACGGATAAACAGTGAATGTACAGCATTTAGCAGGGTAAACATCCAAATTTCCCGCTTTGACTGTCCACAATACCAGCCGCCACCTCATATCCCATTGGACAACAAGACTTTATGGATAAAGATATTTTGAAGCGCAGGGGACGCCCCTGCAAATCTATGCGGCTGTGTTTAGATGTTTATGTCTTGGTTGTTGAATCCGCTTGTAATGTCCTCTTTCAAAAACACAGAAGTATTGGCTTCCTCCCTTACAGAATTGAGGCTTATTACAACAGTTTCCAACTATTAGCACCCCTGTTAAAGAAATGAAAATTCACAAATTCTCCTTCAAACGGGGCCAATGCTGTCTTTATACTCAGGCGTTTCAAAGGATCCACAAAAAACATCATAAACCCCCCGCCGCCTGCTCCCGAAATCTTCCCGCTGTACGCGCCAGCGCTCAGGGCGGTGTTATAAATAGTATCAATATGTGGATTTGAGATTGAATCAGAAGTACTTTTTTTGGCCGCCCATGAATCCTGCATTGCGAGAAACATTTTATTGAATTCGCCTTTCAACAGGTACTCTTTTAACAGGTAGGCATCACTTTTTATCTGGTGCATCGCCTTAAGCCTGTTTTCATTTGAACTTTGCAGGCTGTTTTTCTGGTCTTCTATGATCCTGGCTGAGGACCTTGACATCCCTGTATAATATAACATCATCGAAGCTTCCAGTTCTTCAATATGTTGTTCACGGATCCGGAGGGGGTTAACAATCACCCTGTTTTCAGCATAAAATTCCATGAAGTTAAAACCCCCGAAAGTTGCCGCATACTGGTCCTGTTTTCCACCACTTAAAGCCAGGTCTTCTCGTTCGATCGAATATGCCAGTTGGGCGATATCATATTCACCCAGGGGGAGATTCAGATACTCCACAAATGCCTGTAATATCGATACCACCATAGTAGAAGACGAGCCCAACCCCGATCCGGAAGGTGCATCACTATGAGTCTTCAGATCAAAAGCAAAAGGCTCTATCCTGAATTCTTTGATGACCCGGTTGTAAACTCCTTTATGCAGATCAAGCAGCCCGTCGGTAACCAGGTGATCAGTCACAGGTGCTTCAAAGACCTCGTCCCGGTCCAGTGCATGAAACCTGATCATTCCATTGTCAGCCGGAACAAGCGTGCAGTATGCGAAAAGATCGATTGTCGCATTCAATATGCAGCCCCCGTACACATCACAATACGGACTAACATCTGTTCCCCCGCCAGCTAAACCTAATCTCAACGGGACTTTGGACCTCACTTTCATAATTATCTTTGCTTAATTGATTGATTTTTTTGTCTTTAAGTGAATAGTTGAGCTCACCAATTTATTGTCAAACTTAGTCTTTTCCGGCTCATAACAAAAGCTCAGTGCAGCAATAACACGGTACTACCATATTTCCCGGATCGGCTCTTCATGTTTGTCGATGACCAGTAATTCGCCAACGGCTTTTTTACAGAGGAGATTATATAAAGGAGCTTCGTCCGATACAAACAGCACTGTCAGATCATCCACCACTTTTTTGCCAAGCCCTGCACAAATAAAGATCCGGAGTTCTCCACGTTCACCTGCAATAATGAGTGTGCCTTTTTTTACGACGTTCGGGTGGAGTTTGAGTTCGGTAGCGTTCGCCTTTAGCAATTCATGCCGGATCTTCAGTGCTTGTTGCTGGTACATTTCCTTCTGCAGGTGCCCCATCGCCCGGCTAGTTTCATATTTATCCCCGGCAGAACTCTTGCTTTCATTATTCGCGGATTCCTGCGCAGAAAGAATAAGTTGCTCAACATTCTCCAGGCGTTCTTCCAACAAACGAACACAGTATGCTTTCAGCGTGCTTTTGAATTTGAGTTTTTCATCTTCCATCATTCGGACCCTTTATTGTTGCTGGTTTCTAAGCTGAGGACCCGTTCAAAATCAATCCGGGCAATGGCTGAAACTATCTTAAATTTGCGGCAATGCAAAAAAACGTAATTTCTCATAAATCCATCCTTTCAAACCTTGGCATTGACAGCTTCAATGACATGCAAATTGCTGCGAGCCAGTCAATAGCGCAGAACAAAGATGTGATATTGCTCTCGGCAACCGGTTCCGGAAAAACCCTGGCGTTCCTGATGCCCATTATTGAAAAACTTGATCCAAACTCCAGCGCGACCCAGGCGTTGATAATCGTGCCTTCAAGGGAACTTGCATTACAGATCGAGCAGGTTTTCAAATCTATGGGTACAGGCTTGAAAATAACCTGCTGTTATGGGGGACACAAGCGTGAGACCGAGGAAAACAACCTTTTGGAGGCACCGGTGCTTATTGTGGGCACACCGGGCCGACTGGCTGATCATATCCGGCGCGGCAATATTCAAACAAAAGGTATAGAAATATTGATCCTGGATGAATTTGACAAAAGTCTGGAACTTGGCTTCCAGGAAGAAATGTCTTTTATTATCGGCTCTCTTCCAGGCGTTAAACAACGAATATTAACTTCGGCTACAGATACCAGTGAGATACCGGCTTTTCTTGGCCTTACAGATCCGTTGAAGATAAATTTCCTGACACCCGGGCAAACAGAAGCACTTGCCGTGCAGTATGTAGAAAGTGAGGATAAGGACAAGCTGGATACATTGTTCCGGCTTCTCTGCTTTCATGGCAGTCGTTCTTCTGTCATATTCTGTAATCACCGTGAATCTGTGGAAAGAACCTCCGCTATGCTCAGCGACAAGGGTATAGTGAATGTATTTTACCACGGAGCGATGGAACAACAGGAGCGTGACAGCGCTTTATGTAAATTCAGAAACGGCACTTCCGACATTTTAGTCACCACTGATCTGGCTTCACGGGGCCTGGACATACCAAATATCAGGTACATCATTCATTACCATTTACCGAACAACGAAGAAACGTTTACACACAGGAACGGGCGCACGGCGCGCATGGATGCGAGTGGTACAGCCGTTTTTATCCTGGGTCCCGAGGAAAAATTGCCCGGATATCTTGATAGCGTCCCGGAAAGGCTTGAACTCCCCGAGCAAACCGTGATCCCGGACAAACCAAAGTGGTCCACCCTGTTTATTGCTGCCGGCAAAAAAGACAAGGTCAACAAAGTCGATATCGTGGGTTTCCTGGCCAACAAGGGAGAGCTGAAGAAAGAGGATATCGGCCTCATAGAAGTAAAAGATTTCTTTTCATTTGTGGCGGTCCGGAAATCTAAAGTGGGCAGAACCCTGATGGCTATAAAAAACGAAAAAATCAAAAATAAAAAGGTTAAAATCGATATCGCGAAATAGGTTGTATTTCTGAATACTTAGGTTAATTTTGATTTACACTCAATAAAATTCCATGAAGAAAATATTCCTTCTTATTACAGTATTATCTGCCGGTTTTCTGGCAATGGCCCAACCCCCTGCCGGGAAAGCCAAAGTTGGCAATACTTACGGTGAAGCTATTAAACCGGAGGGCGCCATAGCGATAGCGGAACTTCCACGCAAGCTGGTGAATGAAGAAGCTGTCCCTACGAAAATCAAAGCTAAAGTAACCGATGTCTGCCCTAAAAAAGGTTGTTGGATATCGCTGGCAATGCCTGACAGTACTAAGGTATTTGTGAAAATGAAAGACTATGGCTTCTTTGTACCCCTAGATCTGATTGGAAAGACAGTGATACTGGATGGCGAAGCGGTGATGAAAACTGCTTCGGTTGAAGAACTGCAGCATTACGCAGAAGATGCAAAAAAATCTAAGGAAGAAATTGCGGCCATTACAAAACCACAGAAAGAAATCCGCTTTACTGCAAAGGGCATCCTTGTTGTGGAATAACAGAACTACAATAACGAATCAAACTGAAACTGTGGTTACCCACAGTTTTTTTTATCCGCCTGTACCAACGCGCTCCACTTCTTCGGTTGCGCCAGTACGCTTAGCTGGTCCCTTGAATGATTTTCCAAAACGGTACGAGAATGCCACAGTCAGCACGCGCGTATCCCTTGTTAGTTTGAAATATTCAGACGCTTGTTCAAAGTCGGTATCACCTTTCATCGCCTGGGTATAGAATATATCACGGAGAGTGACCTTAACGGAACCCTTATTTTTCAAAACCTGTTTCGCAATGCCTGCCGTAACCTGGCCGGTCGGATCGGTTATTTCCTGGAGCTCCTGCTCCTTTGTGACAAAAAATCCTGAAAGCTCGCCGGACCACCCTTTACCCAGTCGAAACTGGTTATTAATGTTCATGTTGAATTGAGTGAGTGCAGTTTGTCTTTCGTCCCATACAACACCTTCAATCTTTTTGTTGTAAAGATTTGCCTCGGCACTGATCGACCACCAACTTGCTGCATCGACCTGGCTGCTGACCGAGATCCCGACGTTGCGCATCCTGCCAAGATTTCCCTCAGAATAAACAAGAATACCATCTGGTAAAGACAAAAAGATCTGCGAGAAATAGTCAGTTGTGACACTATAATTAAGCGTAGTGACCAGCACCTGCTTAAACTGGTGACTTAGCTGGAAGTTCCAGGTGTATTGAGGTCTGAAAAATGGATTGCCCTGCTGGTAGGTGTACTTATTTATTACAAAAACAAAAGGGTTAAGCTTTTGATATGCGGGTCTGTCGATTCGCCTTCCGGCCGTTACTGAAAAGCTGTGATTTGAGTCTGCCTTGTACTGGGCGAAAAGAGTAGGGAACAATCCGTTATATTTCCTGCTGAATAAAGAATCCTTGCGCTGAATGTTTCCTTTTTGTTCTGCATCGTATTCAGTGTGTTCATATCTCAGACCCGCCTGAACAGTAAACCCTTCAAATTTCTTTTCGGAAGAAACGTAAAGGGCATGTATCCTTTCACGGTAAAGAAAATGACTGGTCTTTTCATAGTCTGGTATCCATCCAATGCTATCGAGGATGTAGTACTGGGCCAGGTTGTCAGTATTTACAAAAGAGGATTTATAACCTGCGTCCAGGGTAACGGTGTTGCCTACCTGCTGATGATAGTCTGCCTTGGCTGAAAATATGTTTATTGTGGAAGGCAGGTTTCCTTTTATGGATTCCGTGTATTCGGTTGGTTTGCTAACGACGTTGTCGAAATACTGGTTGCCTTGAATAGTGTAGTCCAGGTAGTCCAGGTCAGCTGTGAGCTCCTTACCTTTTGCAAATTCATGTCTGAAATTAAGGTTCCCGGCGGCATTGCGAAAAACGTTACTACCTGAACTTTTTGTTATTACCAATGAATCAATAAGGCCTCCCGGGTTCAACCAGGAACTTTGTGCGTCTCCCGTGCTGTTGCGATTCATTCTTATCCCGTTGACAGCAAAGCCGATAGTGGTCGACTTGTTCAGGTAATAATCCGCACCCATTCTCATTGTATGATTTTGTAGCCTTGATGTTAACCAGTTATCCTGGTTCAGCACTGCAACCGGTTTATCAGTATTGGTTTCATAATATGTTCTCAGTGCATATAGATCTGTAAACCCTTTATTGAATCCCGAACTGTAGGTGAAAAAGATGTTGAATTTGTCATGGCGGTAGTTGAGAGAAAGACTATTTGTGTTTTTATAATAATGTCCTTGCCCATATGAGGTGCTCAGGTTACCGTTGAATCCACGTTGTTTTAATTTTTTGGTGCGGAGATTAATTACCCCGGCATTTCCCGAAGCATCATATTTTGCCGGCGGGTTATCCATTATTTCGAGTTGCTCAACCTGTGAAGCGTTCATTCCTGCCAGTAATTGAGCAATCTCTGAAGCAGGCAAATAAGTCGGCTTTCCGTCAATAAGGATAAGCACGTTTTGTTTTCCTTTAAGTGAAATATTTCCGTCCTTATCAATGGTGATCCCGGGTGATTTCTCGAGCACCTCCAGGATGGTCGCACCACTGTTGGAGATACCAGCCTCCACGTTTACAATAGTTTTGTCTGGCATCAACTGAATAAATGGCTTCTTTCCGGTAATTGTTACCTCTGCCAGGATTGTTGTCGCCTGCCTGAGAGTAACTGGTTTCATTGTTACCTCTTTATTAAAAACCCCGGTCGTTTCAGAGTAATATGTAAGAAAGCCGACGGCAGAAATTGCCACGAAATATTTGTCGGGTGCAATTCCGCGGAAAACAACCTTTCCATCTTTATCGGTCAGATCTGTTTTTACCAGTACAGAATCTCCGGATCGATGCAATTCAACGCTCGCCCCCTCCAGGTTTTTGTTATCAGCAGTTGTGACGGTAATGCTTAACTGGCCCACATTTGTATCCTGTGCACACAGGCTCATAAACATGAAACAAAAGCTGAAAAATAAAGTAAGTCCGTGTCTCATAAAAGGCATACAAGATAATGCCCGTGTGCCTTAATGCCTATGATAATTGTTAAACGGCTTATATCTCAGACGAACGACCACAGTGCTGAGACCTCTGGCTGATATAGATAATCTGGCAAACATGATCAATAAAATACTAGTTGTAACTTGATCGCAAAATGAGTGAGCCATAAAAAAAGAGCGATGAAAACTGCATTCAGACTTTTGACTTTACTATGGTTTTTTATAGCCGTTGCTTGTTCTGGTCCTGTAAATCAGACACCACATATTGAAATCAGGACAAACTTTGGGAACATCGAGCTCGAATTGTATCCTGATAAGGCTCCGGCTACTGCTACTGCTTTTTTATCATATGTAGATTCAGGATACTACAGGAACTCAACTTTTTACCGCGTATTAAATGTATATAATCAACCTTCAAATGCGCCAAAGGCAGAACTGATCCAGGGCGGCTTATACCGGTCAAGGGCAAAGAGAGGGATAAATCCACCAGGTATACCTCACGAATCCACAGCTAAAACAGGCCTGCAGCATAAAGATGGAACAATCTCCCTTGCCAGGTTTACACCAGGGACTGCAAATACAGAATTTTTTATTTGTGTGGGAGAGCAGCCCGGTTTCGATTTTGGTGGTGAAAACAATCCTGATGGCCAGGGGTATGCTGCCTTCGGCCGTGTAGTTAAGGGCCTGGACATTGTCAGAAAGATTTATAATATGCGTGAAGAAGATCAGTACTTCAATCCACCGGTCACAATCTTTAATATTGTCCGTTTATGACGGATGGCATCATTTTTTAGTATTTAACTAACAGTCTAATAAAAAAACTTATGTCAAAAAAACAACGCCCGTCAGGGCCGGCAGAAATACCAAACACCAGGCAACCCGCAGAAATAGATCCGGTAGAGCCATCAGAAATTGAAGATGATCCGTTGGATGAGCCTGAAATAAGCCCATTGGAAACCCCGGACATCGAGCCGGAAGAAGAACCTGAAATTGATCCGGATCTTCCTTATGAACCGGAACCCGAAATACTGCCAAGTACGCCTGCGCCAACCAGGCCAATGTAATAGAACTGTAATAGAACATAATACTCCACCTTCTTTAAATTCGAAGAGACATAAATGTTATAAAGCCGGGCATGCCCGGCTTTATGTATTTAGAAACCATCAGGAAAAACCGATAAAGTATACGCTATAAAATCAGCAACCAGCTATAAAATCCGCAACCATAGGGCATTTAAATCATTTAAGCCATGACCTATTGTTGAAGAATATTTCTATTTTTGTTTAAGTATTGTAAGAACCCCTTAAACATATACACATGGCAAATGAAAAAGGTGACATGATTTTTTCAGTTGCCCCGGGATTTGCGAAGTACATACTGGATAATCACCTGGAAGAATATCTTCGCCGGGAAGTTACCTTTTCAAAGTCGATGAACATCCCGGTTTGGGAACATTTCAAAGATGCCCCGATTGAAGATGTGGTGACGAATTCAAGAAATTATTATACGGAATTTCTTGAAGGAGTCGCAAATAATTCGATCCTGGATAATATGACAAAGTGGGTCAGGCAATACCGGCAGGATTTGTTAACTCATATAAACAGCGCACAGATTACCCCGGAAGATATCCTGTTGACCCATGCGGCGCGAAAAAAAACATTACTCTCTTTTTTACCTGGTTACACCCCTGATACTTCGCTTATTCTACAAATTATTGATGAACTTGATCTGATCTTCGCAAGGTACAACGTACTTGCTGCAGACAATTATATCGACTTGTTGAATGAAAAAATGCTTGAGGAGAAATCCATAAAGGATAAACTGTTCACCACGTCTCCCGGCTACTATTATGTGCATGACATACCCGGTGACACACAGATTCTGCCGGCAGAAAAATTATTTCTTGAGCTTGGTTATAACCACTATGATTTCGCGGGGAATAACAAGTTTTTCCGGCAGATCGTCCATCCGGAGGATCTCTTGAATGCAGACAGCTACATTCAATCGCTTTCAAATATGCAGGAAGGCGAAGTACGCTTTTTTGAATATCGCCTGAGGAACAGCAAAGGTGACTATCGCTGGATGCGAAACTACGAGACGGCATATAAAAGGGATGCAAACGGTTACCCCACTCAACTACTTGGAGTTGCCTTTGATATTACACAGGAACGTTTATACGCCGAACAACTGCAGGCCAAAGAAGAGGCTCTGCTGGAAGCACAGAACCTCGCGAACCTCGGAACCTTTACCTGGGATCTGACGGAAAACAGGATCACAGCCTATTCTAAAGATCTTGAGCGCCTGGGCCTGCAACCAGGAAACTCATTCGCAGAAATCATGGCTAATGTGCACCCTGCGGATAAAACGCAGGTTATGCAAATGTTCGACAAAGCAATCAACAGCGTGCGCCAATATGAATGCGAATACCGGTGTACCATTAAAAACCGCGAAAGAATTCTTTGGTCAAAAGGCAAGGTAAAATATAATGATGGCCACGCGTCGCAGTTAAACGCAACGATTATGGATGTTACCGAGAAACATCACATGATCAGGAAACTTCAGCATAGTGAAGAGTTATACAAGCAGGCACAGGCATTGAACAGGATAGGCAACTGGGCATGGAACATCCACTCAGACAGGGTACAATGGTCAGATGAGTTGTTCAACATATATGGCTTACCGGCTCAATCGGAGCAAATCACCTTCGACAGATATTTATCATTTCTTCATCCTGATGACAGGGAAACCCGAAAGGCTGGAATACAGGAGCAGATCAGCAACCCGGGGCACCGGGAGTATTATTTTCGGATCAAAACACCCGATGGTGCGGAAAAAATTCTGTATGGTCAAAGTGAGGTGATCCGGAATGAAGAAGGTTTGCCGTACAAAATGATCGGAACCTGCCAGGATGTAACTGCTCAGAAGACCCTGGAGAAAACACTTTACGATCGCACAATTCAACTTCAGAAGTCAAACGCCAGCCTGAAGGTATTCGCTTATATAAGCAGTCACGATCTCAAAGAGCCGCTGCGGAAGATCTCTTTATTCGGGGACAGGTTGCGCATGTTAAACGAATCCAAACTTGACGAGCAAAGCAGCAACATACTCAAAACCATTATTCAATCATCTCTGCGCTTACAACAGATGATCGATGAAATACTTTCGGTTTCGAAGATAAATACGGATGAGAACTTTGAACAGACCAACCTCACTGATATACTCCGGGATGTGATTTCCAGTATCGAACCACAGATTGAAGAGCGTGCTGCTGTGATACGTTACGATCCCTTACCAGAGGCGTTTGTAAACCCTATACAAATCCGCCAGCTATTTATAAACCTTATCTCAAATTCCCTGAAATTTGTACGCCCCAATGTTCCACCCGTCATATCTATAACTTCTGATTTCCCTTCAATTAACGAGACTACAGAAGCGGGGCTCGATAATTCAAGCCGCTATTTGCGGATCCGGTTTACCGATAATGGGATTGGGTTCCAAAACGATTATGCGGAGAAGATCTTTGCTATTTTTCAGAGACTTCACGATAAATCGACTTACAAAGGAACCGGGATTGGCCTCGCCATTTGCCGCGAAATAGTGGGCCATCATGGCGGCGTAATTTCAGCAAGGGGGGAACTGCACCAGGGAGCGACCTTTACCATTATTCTACCCTTACAGTCAAAGCGGCTATAGATCGCTGTAGTACAAACTAACAGATTCGCAGACCGCTAGCCTTATAGAAAAATCATCACAATAACATAACTAATGCTGCGAGTAGCGTAGTCGCAATAATGAATGTTCGATAGACCTTCTCCGATAGATTGCGGACAATCACAATGCCAAGATAAGCTCCGAGCAATATTGCCGGCAGCGTCATCAGGTCCAGCAACAGAACATCCGGCTTTACCGTCTTCCAGACAAAAATGTGAAATGGTATTTTGAAGAAATTGACCACAGCAAAAAACCAGGCAGTGGTGCCGACATAGCTGTTTTTTGGCAGGCGCATGGAGAGAAAGTACACTGCCATCACTGTACCCGCAAGGTTACCAACCATGGAAGTGAATCCCCCGGCTATCCCAATGGCTATGGTGAATCCAACGCTTGCCGAAATATCCTTTGGTTTCGCTTTTTCCAGCCAAAGCATGATGATAATACTGGTCACAATAACAAAGGCCATTATGAACCGGAACATTTTATCATCAATATAATTACCGGTAAATGTGCCGATCAGTACCCCAATGGCGGCCCATGGGAACAGGATTTTCAGAACCTTCCATTCCGCATGGCGATGGTAATACCAGACTCCAAAGATATCCGCTAGAATAAGGATCGGTAGCATAACACCACTGGAAACCTGCCCACCAAATACAAATACGAGCAAGGGTACCGCCAGCATTCCTGCACCATGAACTCCTGTTTTTGCCATGCCGGTAAGCATCGCGACAAGGCCAAGGATCAAAAGATCAGTATAATGGAGGTTGAAGGATAAAAATTGAATCACAGCATGGTGTTTGGTTCGATCAAAAAAAAACCATCCCGTACATACGGGATGGTTCCTGACTCTTGTCAGCAGATATTTTGATGGAGAAACCCGGTTAGGCGATACCAACCGAAGGTTTCCATGAATGATCTGTAGATTTCATGAATACCTCCTTTTCTTTGATGAGTGACAAATTTAGTAAAAAACCGGATATCAAAATATGGTTTTCATTCTGCCGCTTCTTAAAAATTTGCTAAGGGTTTAATTGCGGGAGGCACACCAATTGATATTCATTTATCTCAAATCAAATTGCCAAAAATTAAATTTACTAATCATGGGAGACACAAAAGACCTGTCTAATACAGAAGCGATAGAAAAGATCCAGGATATAGCCAGGGATGCTGATATCTGTTTATTTGCAACTAACCTTACCCATCTTCCTATCTCAGCCCGTCCGATGTCAACGCAAAAAGTGGACGATGAAGGAAACCTTTGGTTTCTTAGCAGCAAATCAAGCGCTCATAATGAAGAAATCAAGATGGATAAACGAGTACAGTTATTTTACTCACATAAAGGAAGTTCAGAATATTTAAGCGTGTACGGAGAAGCCACTATCATGGTTGACCGGGACATTGCAAAAGAGCTTTGGAACCCGATCGTTAAAACATGGTTCCCGGAAGGAGTCGATGATCCGGAACTGACCATTATTAAGGTTGTTCCTTCGGATGCCTATTACTGGGATACCAAGAACAATAAAACAGTGTCTTTGCTCAAAATCCTGGCTGGTGCAGTAACCGGTAAAACTATGGACGATGGCATCCAGGGTAAGATAACCGTATAATTCAAGTAACCGTATAATCCAAATACGTCCTCGCCCGGGAACCGGGATAATAAAGCATCATTTCATAGTTGATATCATATCAGCTATGGAGTGATGTTTTTGATTTATGGGATGATCTTTCAAGCCTGATGTTCGGCGAACTCTTGTTTTTCGAGTTTTAATATTCTCGCCGTGGCCGATCTTGTTTCTCTGCAAAGCCTGGCGTCGTCAGACAAATGCTTGCCATAAGAAGGAATCATTTCCTGTATTTTCCTGGTCCACGCATCGTCTTGCATCTTTTCTCTGAAGCAGACGTTCATCACATTCAGCATTATTGATACGGCGGTTGAAGCGCCGGGCGAGGCCCCCAGTAGTGCAGCCAGCGATCCGTCAGCAGCACTTACCACCTCGGTTCCAAATTCAAGAATCCCGCCCTGCTCTTCATCTTTTTTTATTACCTGCACCCTTTGTCCTGCTATTTCCAGCTGCCAGTCTTCTTCTTTTGCTGTTGGTACAAAAGCCCTCAATGCTTCCAGGCGTTCCGCTTCCGTTTGCGTCACCTGGTTAACCAGGTAGCGGGTTAAGGGGATATTGGCTAATCCGGCGGATAGCATTGGCACGATGTTACTCCATCGCAATGAACGGAAAAGATCCAGGAAAGAACCGTTTTTCAAAAATTTGGTTGAAAAGCCGGCATAAGGGCCAAAAAGTAACGCCCGCTCGCCGTTGATGATCCGGGTGTCAAGATGCGGAACCGACATTGGCGGGGTGCCTAAAGAAGCCTTGCCATAAACTTTTGCATAGTGACCCATGATAACCTCCTCATTCGTGCATCGCAGCCACTGTCCGCTTACGGGGAACCCGCCGAAGCTTCTTCCCTCCGGGATTTGGGATTTCAAGAGGAGAGTCAGGGATCCGCCACCTGCACCAATGAAAACAAAGTCAGCGTCCGCCACCTTCGTTTTCGAAGCTGACAGATCTCTCACCCCGATCCGCCATTTTCCCGAACTCATTTTTTTCATCGTTCTGACCTCATGATGAAAATGTATCTTAACTCCGTCCATCTCACCGAGGTTCTTTATAAGGCTACGGGTAAGAGCACCGAAATTTACATCCGTGCCGGCGCTAACCCTCGTGGCCGCTATCGGTTCTGACGGGTTTCGTTCTTCCATCATCAATGGGATCCAATCAGCGATCCTGTCCCGGTCTTCCGAAAACTCCATCCCCTCAAACAAAGGTATCGGGCGCAGTGCGGCGAACCGTTTTTTGAGATAGTTGACATTTTCATTACCTGAAACAAAACACATGTGGGGGATACTCCGGATAAAGTCTTCCGGTTGAGGAAGCAAATGCCGGGTTACGAGATAAGCCCAGAATTGACGGGAAATCTCAAAGGATTCGGCAACCTTCACGGCCTTTTCAGTATCGATGGTGCCATCTGGGTTTTCCGGGGTGTAATTCATCTCACAAAATGCGGAATGGCCCGTCCCGGCATTATTCCAGGCATCGGAACTTTCGGAAGCGGCTAAGTCCAGTCTCTCAAAAATGGTAATCCTTATGGAAGGATCCAGGAGCTTAAGCAAAGTTCCGAGCGTTGCACTCATAATGCCAGCGCCGATCAGCACCACATCTGTGGACTTATTATTCATGTTGAACGTTTCAGTTAGCCTATCAATAACCGTCCTCGGTGACAGGATTTCCTGGTCTGTAGTCGTCCTCAGTGACTGGATTCCCAGGTATTACAAAAAAATTGCGCGACTGCCATCCTCCGGGGATGACGGTCGCGCAAACAAACTATCATTTGAGCAAGATGCCGGAATTGGCACCTGGCTTTTTTTGTCCTTAGAAGGGAAGATCATCGTCCCCACCTGACATGGCATCAACAGGGGCAGGTGGAACATAACCACGGCCACCTCCATCATTTGAACCAGGTCCGTCCTGCTTACTCACTACTTTCCATGCTTTTACATCTGTGTACCAGCGACCATTGTACTCACGGCTTTCCACATCGAAAGAAACTTCGATGTTATCACCAATTTTGAAACTGTTCATGTCGAGCTTATCGCCCCATGCTGCAATACAAACTTTTTTAGGGTATTGACCGCCCAATTCGAGGATAAATTCCTGTTTTTTCCAGGTGCCGTTTTTCCCCTGGCCGGTCTGCAAAGGAAGAAACTGAATTAGCTTACCACTGATTTCCATATCTGCTTTTTTTAGTGAGGCGAAATTACTTACTATTTCTCTTCATAGCGCCTTGAGTTACTCACAAAAGCGAGTCTTTTACTGTCCGGCGACCAGGATGGCACATTGATCGTACCCTGTCCCCCATATAAATGAGCAATAACCTTTGGGGCTCCGCCTGAAGCAGGCATTAACATCAGTCTGACCCTTTTGTAAGACGGGTGATCATTGGGATTAATCACCGGTGGAAAAGTAATATACGCGATCCATTTTCCGTCAGGTGAAATATGGGGAAACCAGTTGTTATTTTCGTCGAAGGTAACCTGCTCTTTACCACTGCCATCAGGTTTCATCCGCCAGATCTGCATGGTGCCGGTTGAGCTGCCATTGTAATAGATATATTTTCCATCAGGTGAATATTCGGGACCATCAACGTGATGATCCGTATTTGTGGTTAGCGCGATTTCTTCCCCACCTTTCACAGATTTTTTGTAGATATTATAATTTTTCCCATCGCGCATACCTACGTACAAAACGTGACTTCCATCAGGAGCCCAGCCGTGCCAATAAGAAGGGGTCTGTTCAGTAAGCAGGGTTGGTTCTCCTCCTGATAACGGTAACACGTAAACGCTGGAACCTCCGCCCGGCAGGCCCGTGCGGTGGGAGCTGATGGCGAGCATTTTCCCATTAAAGGATATGCCATGATCGTTATTATTCCTGTCTGCCTTACCCGTGTTCAACTTAATTGTATCACCGCCCTCAACCGGGATGGTATAAAGGGACCCGTTAGCGTTGAACAACAGGTGTTTTCCATCAGGCATCCAGTTAGGAGCTTCAAATCTTCCTTTCGACTCATGAATAACTTTCCTTGTGCCGGAAAAGACATCAAGTATTTCGAGACGACAACCAATAAACCCCGACCTGTTGGTAGAATAATTATCAGGAACAGGTTTGTCAATCCTCACGTTCCAGAACTGCGCTTCCTCCACTTTGGCGGCATCATGGGATGCCACAAACAGACCTGCATAAACAGTATCCGGCATGTCTTTAAATTCCCTCACGGCTACCACCTGTAACGGCTCCCCCGCAATTGCCATTCGCATGATGAATTCTTTACCGGATCGCTCCAGTTGAATGATATCTGTCCGTTTTTTGGGTGCACGGATCTCATCCTGTGGATCGCGCATGAACGCTCCACGCAGAGGCCTTGACTGCATTGAAATCAGTCCGTCTTTATGAACAACTGCACTCACATGGGCCGCAGATTCATCCAGGGATTCCCGGACCATCCAACCCGCCTTTTTGTGGACATTGCCGGTGGTATCTGTAAACCTGAGATTTGTAGTCAGGATAAAATCGCCGTAGATTTTTATGGGAACGAAACTAAATTCATCACGGTTGAACCAAACGTTATAGCCTGCGCCTTTAAGGGTATATACCTGCGAAGCTTCATCGTATTGTAGCGAGCCCGCAAGTTTGGGCTTGCCTACGTCTAACTGTTGCTCCAGTTCACGACCAGGAACAGGTTTAGTTGAGGCCTGGCCCGCAAGACCCTGGTGGAACATCAGGAAAGCAATTATCAAACCCGCTACGGGAATGATCTTAAGACTACGAGGGATATTCATATGGCAGCAGCTTGTTATAAAATCAAGTTACTGGAATTTTGACTATCCGGGTCGATTTTGTGAATCATACCTGTAAGACCGCGATTCTCAATTGATTTTTGGGCTTTCAACAACAGCTGCTTTAGCTTCTTTTGCTTCCTTCGCTTCCCGCTTTGCTTTCTTCTTATAATAACCTCTGAATAAAAAATTGTGCTTTAATGCTTCCAGGTTTTCATCAAGTTTCTGGCTGCTGGTGTTTAGATTTTGAATAAGATCCTTAAACTCATGGCCGACATCCTCATCATTCAAGAGCATACCGAGCGTATTATCTGTATCATTAAGCTGGTTGCTTGACTTTTTAAGATTATCTGCAAACTCAGAAGCACCCGCCGATGCCTGGTTCAGCTGGGCAACTGCCTGCTTAAGGTTGCTCATAATGGTTGTATCGTTCACAAGTCCGTCTGCAAGTGAACCGGGTGTTTCCAGTTTTGCGGTGAATGCTGCGATACCGCCAGTAAGCTTCTGACTGTTTCTTGCCGCCAACTGAAGGTTTGCCATCGTAGCCTCGAGACTCCTGAAAAGCTTTTCGTCCTGTAACAAGGCCCCGACCGTTCCCTGGCCTTCAGCAAGTCTTTTGCTTACCAGTTTGAAATCCGTGGTGATGGAAACAAGGTTTTCGTTGTTTTTTTGCAGGGTTGCCAGCATCTCATCGGTACTCATCGCTTTTTCAACAATCAGCGTCTCGCCTCCTTCAATAGGTTCTTCTTGTGTTGATCCGCCATATATCACAATGATCTTGTTACCGATCAGTCCATCTGTACCGATCTTTGCCTTTGCATCTTTTCTTACAAACTCCTGTGCCTTTTTTTCTATATGCAACTGCACACGAACTTTAGAGTCACCATAGAACTCAACTTTTTTAACTGTCCCAATTTTGACCCCGGAGAAAAAGATGTTGTTACCTATTTGCAATCCTGCCACATCATCAAAAATGGCGTTGACATTTATTGCCCGGACAAAACTTTTTTGTTGTCCGCCGAGCGTAAATATTCCGACAAGCAGAATGATAACTCCGATGGCAACAAAAAGGCCTACGGTGACCGCGCGTTTATTTCTTTGTGTTTTCATTAGTCAATAAAATTATAATCGTAAAAACTTTTGATTCGTTCGTCATGATCTTCAAACACCTCATCAAAACTGCCGGTCTTGAGAAATTTACCATCCAGCAGGATGGCTATCCGGTCAGAAGTCGTTTTGGCGCACGTAAGATCATGCGTTATTATGATCGAAGCAGTGTTGTATTTCTGCTGAACTTCCTTAATAAGACTGTTAATTTCAATACTGGTAATAGGATCGAGGCCGGCAGTAGGTTCATCATACAACATGATCTGCGGTTGCATGATCAGCGTGCGCGCAATGCCGATCCTTTTTCTTTGCCCACCCGATAATTCAGACGGATACTGATTGATCGTCTGGGAAAGTCCTACTGAATCCAGCACATCCTGGACAGAGGCATCAATATCTTTATGTTTCAGATTGCTGCCATTACGGAGCAACGGGAACTCCAGGTTCTCTCTCACTGTCATACTATCGTACAAGGCACTGTTCTGGAAAGAAAAACCGATATGCAATCTTAGTTTTTCCAGGTCCTTATAATCAAGTTCTGCCACATTCTCACCAAGTACATTTACAGTGCCTGAATCTGGTTTCAATAAACCGGCAATAATTTTAATTAGTACAGATTTTCCGGTGCCGGATCTTCCCAGTACTGCAACATTCTCTCCCTGGCGCACTTCCAGATCCACTCCACGGAGTACATGATTGGACCCGAAAGATTTGACAAGGCCCCGGATACGGATGACGGGATCAACACTTTCTGAATTAATATTTTTTACACTCTCCATTATCATTTTCGTATGTCCATTAACGATATTGCATCTATCTGAACCAATTGACAACCTGCACAACTACGATCTCTTCGATAAAAATCAGGAACATAGAAAGTACCACGGCCGAGTTGGCAGCCTTGCCGACCCCCTGGGTTCCCTGTGATGCATTATATCCCTGGTAAGCGCCAACAATGCCTATGGTGAATCCAAATATTAACGACTTGATAAGCGATGACCAGATATCTATAAACCGTATACTCTCAAAAGCTTTTTGGAAGAATGTGACCAGGCTGGTTTGTTCATTGGCATTCACATTCAGGAACCCTCCGAACAAACCTATTAATGCTACATAGAGCATCAGGACCGGCACCATAAAGGTGGTAGCTATCACCCGGGTAACCACGAGAAACTTGAAAGGATTTGTGGCCGAAACTTCCATAGCGTCTATTTGTTCAGTTACTCTCATGGAGCCTAGCTCAGCGCCAATATTGGATCCCACCTTCCCCGCGGTGATCAGGGCCGTAATCAATGGGGCAAGTGCGCGGAGTATCGCGATAGAAACCAGTGAAGGAAGCCATGATGTAGCACCAAATTCTGCGAGTGAGGGACGTGATTGTTTTGTAAATACGATCCCTGTTACAAACCCGGTAATGGAGATAAGCGCCAATGATTTATAACCTACTTCATAACACTGTCTGACGATTTCCCTGAATTCAAACGGAGGCATAAAGGCTTCCTTAAAAAAGCGGATAATGAATTTGCAAGCCTGATAAACCCCTGTAAAAAAATCATCAAGTTTTTTAGTGAGGAAATATTCCCGGGGCTTTTTTTGGTTTAGCTTCATCATTTAATCAAATATTTATCTGTATTATGGGTAAATAAATCCCCACAGCACCTCCGGATTGATTTGTAACTGGCAGTTCAGGGTTTTGAAACTGATATGGTGCCCGCCTGTGAAGCAGTGACCATCTACCGTGAATAAGGTATTTCTAATCTTATGCCATTTGAGGCAGGATCCCTGTTTCGCGAAGATTACAGAGATGTACACACGAAAAACCCCTCATGAAAGGGGTTATTATATCGGATAATCAGCTATGTTAACGTGGATTAATCGTCAATTGGCTCCAAAAGGTTTCGCCGTGCCTGGTATTTATCGGAAGCTTCCGGATTCTCAATGTCTTTTATGGCTTTTTAAAAACTTCTCCCTGATTACTTCGCTCATTGTCTTTTGAGATACTTTGCTTTCTACCCACGATATAACATCCAGGTAAGCAAATGAGCGGGTTTCAAAACGATTTTTTTCAAGCGCTTTGGTTTTGTCCAGGAACTTTTCAAGTTCTTCTTTCAGTTTGTGGCGCGATACATGGAATGAGTTCCTGAGAAACTTGAACATTTCTTCTTCAACTACAGTCAGGTTTTCCATTTTGGACATGAACCGATAGACGGATTTCGTCAGGTACTCCATCAATTCATAGTTCTTAAGCTCATAGTGTGCCATCAGGTGCAGCAGCCTGGCATAACACTGCAGGTCATTACGCAATTCTACATTATCATTAATGATCTTCTGCAGATAGTCAATACAGGTCTCATAGTCACCTGATCCGAAATAGAGCATGGCTATCTTATAGTTCAGCACCATTATCCGGTGACTATCAAGGAACAGAGCATACTCATTGAGTTTTTCAATGATCGAAGGCACCAGCGAGAGTCCCTCTTTAAATGTGCCCAGCATGAAATGCTGATTTATCTTGGCAGTGGTGATGTATATGAAGGTCTGGATCCGAAAGTTATCATGGTCCTGGACGCGGTCGGTTTGCCCGAAAAGCTCAAATTTTTTGAGGTCCGCATCAAACTTCCTGTAGTTACGTAGCACAAAATGCGCATTCATCAGGTTATGCAGTCCTTTAATGTAGTGGCCGGTCTCCACCCGGATCATCAACGGCTGTTCATCAAAAATATCAACCCATTTCTGTCCGTAGCGATAGTACAGCAGGAAGTCCTGCCGGATAAATGCATACCAGGTATAGCTTTGATACAGGTAAAGCTTTTCATAAAACCCAGTTTGCAATAAGGCTTTCCCTGGAAGATTCTCATAGAAGAACAGCTTCACCCCCACTTCATCCCTTTCGTTCCTGGCATGTCCGTTTTTTATATACCAGCTGTAAAGCTGTAATGCCAGGTTAGAGAGGCGGGCCACCATGTCAATATGGTTAATGACCTCATTGGTTTCGCCGGCAAGCCTTTCGGCCCGGCTTTGCATTCCCCTGGTGATGTGAAGTGCCTCGATCCTTTTTTCCAGGGCGATCACCTGGATCAGGAAATTGAACTTTTGGTTGGCCTTGGCAATTTCCTTCGCGCGGTCGAGTATTTTCAGGCTCTGGCTGAAGAGCCCTTTTTTATAAAGGATATGAGCGTAATCGAATTGTTCGTTTAGCTGAAGATCTATACTGTCTGTGCTTTTGAGGAGGCGGAGACTGGCAAGAATTTCTTTGTAAAGGTGACTTTTCAGATTGGAGAGCTGGGGTTTTTCGATTCCCGGTAGCTTTTTCAGCAACAATTTCTCGTCGTAGTCATCTAATTTGTCAAGCGCATCGAACAGTTTTACAATTTTCAGGTCCTCTTTTGCAGAACTCCGCTTGATATAAAGCTTAAAATGTCGTTTTTCGGACTTTTCGAGGGAATGAATTAAGGTAAATAATGTATCCGTAAATCTGTTGGACATAATGAACAAATTATCCTGGGATGCAATACAGTTAAGACTTTTGAAACTAAAAAGTCCATTTTGACGTAATTAAATCGCAAAATCATTGCTTCTAATGGATTGTAAGGCACCCTATCTTTGATATATCAAAATGAGTTAATCATACGGCAGCAATCGAAAAGCAGGCAATCGTGAGACTTATTTTACAGTAAAGCTGTGATACTCAGCTCAAAGAATACTTCGAACTATTTTCATATGGCAAGCAATCGTTAGCGCCCTCTGTTTCTACATGGGGCTTTTTTTTTGCAATCTACTGAAGAAACCCACACCAGAAAAATTCTTTTACCATTTAGCGAATCACGCTTCATCATCTGTTCCTGCAAAATACGTCAGATCTTAGACTTTGACAATTAATCTATTAGCTAGATGAAATCTATTAGCTGGATGGAGCACTCCAATTTGCGTATAGCAAAAGAGACGTTGTTTGGTGAGCACTAACCTGGAGATAGAAAGAAGGGGTTTGTTAAAGAGTATTACCGACTTTACCTTCAGTTTGAGCCGGCAGCGCGAAATGCGGCATTAGGGAACTGGGTCATAGTGCTGACACGACCAAGCTTTGCCGGCGTTTTAAAGGCATGGCTCCGGTTTATAATTTTCTCGATCGCATGCTGGTCCAGCGTATTAGCCGGCGCATAAAGCAGATTACGGGCAAGTGAGTCAATTAATTTCCAGTTCTCCGGCCGGGTGAGAAAATATGACATCGACTGAACATTGAAAGCGCGTGTATATGGATCGGCAGGTTCGGCACTGATCCGTTCATTGAAGTTGGTAAGCCGGTCAATTGGAGCTGGTGGATGTTTTAACAATTCTTCACCCGCCCGGTACAGGCACTGCTCCCCAAGTTCTGACCTTTGTTGAGCCAGGTAGCCAGATGTGAGCATGTTGATCAGTCGTTCGGTGACAATTCCTGCTCTTTTCTGATGGTATTCAGGAAGATTATCGAACAACACGGGATCTATAGAGTAACTTACGATACCTGCAACCAGCATCAGATCTTCTTTGTAATGAATATCGATGTTCTCAATTTCTTTCAGATCCACCCGGTGGCACGAGTAGCCGTAACTATATGCCAAAACGATATGACCACTTTTATGGTACGCAGTCTGTATAAGAGTATCGGATAGTGCCGGGGCGAGATTCAAATATCGCCTGACGATGTTTGTAAAGATCATTCAGCAAATTAAAAAGAAACATGAAACTGTTATAGCGTGTTATCCCTTCATTTTTCGGTGTGCGAATAGGTATTTCTACGCTTTGTTTTAATTTTGCATCATCAAAATCTAAGTTGAAATTTCAACTTTTTCGGATAGCTAAGACAGTTTGTTAAGCTTAAAATATTAAAAGAAGATACATGGATTATGTAGATTATTATAAGATCCTGGAGCTGGATAAGTCTGCAACCACAGATCAGGTGAAGAAGGCTTACAGGAAACTTGCGAGGAAATATCATCCGGATCTGAATCCCGACAATAAGGAGGCAAACAAGATGTTCCAACAGATCAACGAGGCTCATGAAGTACTTAGTGATCCGGAGAAACGAAAAAAATACGACCAGTATGGTAAGGACTGGCAGCATGCTGAGCAATTTGAACAACAGCGTGCACGTCAACAGTACAGCGGCGGCGGGAGCCAGGGATTTGAAGGGGATTTTGGAGACAGTGATTTCTCTTCTTTTTTTGAGTCGATGTTCGGGCACCAGGAGGGGCATTCCCGACAAAGAAGATATAAGGGCCAGGATTATCATGCAGAACTTCAGTTGAGCCTTGAAGACGTTGCACAAACCCATCCCAGGACCCTCAATATTAATGGCAAGAATGTCAGGATAACGATTCCTGCCGGTGTGGAAAACGGGCAAAAAATCAAGTTGAAGGGATACGGTGCGCCAGGCGTTAATGGGGCGAACTCCGGCGACCTGATAATTACATTTTCGATACTGGATCACCCCAGGTTCAAACGATCAGGTAATGACCTCCACACCACGGTAGATCTTGATCTCTACACTGCGGTGTTGGGAGGGGAAAAAACAATTGATACGCTGGATGGAAAGATAAAACTTAAGATTGCACCGGAAACGCAGAACGGATCAAAAATGAGAATCAAAGGAAAAGGCCTTCCTGAATATAAAAACGAAAGCGTCAGGGGAGACTTGTACGTGTCATTCAATATCACCATCCCCAAAAATCTTTCTGAGAAAGAAAGGGAATTATTCAGAAAACTGGCCGAATTCAAATCTTAAAAACGATTGTCATGGATACTGAAAACCTGGTAATAGCCACCGATTTCTGCTCATGTCACCAAATTGAGGTTTCATTTATCAGGTCACTCGCTGAGTTTGGCCTGATACAAACCACAGAAATTCAGCAGCAGGTTTATCTTTCGCGGGACGAACTTGAGAAACTTGAACATATAATAGAGCTTCATTTCAAAATGGACATCAACCTGGAAGGAGTTGAGGCTATCGGGCACCTCCTTGGCCGGATCCGGAGTTTGCAGGACGAGTTAACGGCAGTAAAAAACAAGTTGCGGTTTTATGAATAAGATTGATCACCCCACACCCTTAAGAAGCCATTGGCAGCGCGGGAAAAGTTCATTTACCTGCCATGGACTATGTTAAGGAATACAGGAATTTCATAAGCAGTCATTATCTGCATGAGGGCATCCGGGTTACTTCAGGGATCCTGATTCCTTCGTTGACTTTGGGTTACTTTGGGCATATTCAAACCGGCATATCCATTTCACTGGGTGCCCTTGCTGTAAGTATTGCCGATAATCCCGGGCCTATCCATCACCGTAGAAACGGCATGCTTATCTCGGGAGCCATTGCTTTTGTAATGGCAATTATAAGTGGATACACCTCTTCAGTCCCCTGGTTATTTTTCTTGTTGTTACCACTCTTCTGCTTTTTATTCTCAATGATTGGTGTGTATGGAACAAGGGCAACCGGTATCGGCATTGCTGCCCTGTTAGTGCTGGTGCTTCAGACCCAGCATCATTTTGTGGGTAAAGACATTTTTATCAATGCGCTTTACCTGTTGGCAGGATCTGCGTGGTATATAACATTAAGCCTTGGACTTTATACTATCCGCCCCTACAAGCTCATACAACAGGCGATGGGTGATTATGTCATGTCTGCCGCCGGCTACCTTAGGGCAAGAGCCAGGTTTTATATAGAGGACAAGGCCGCAGAAAACAATTTCGAAGCACTTTTTCACGCCCAGACAAGTGTCCAGGAAAAACAGAACCTTATCGCCGAATTGCTTTTTCAAACAAGGGGAATAGTCAGGGAATCGACTAACACCAGTCGCATCCTGATGTCAATCTTCCTCGACGTAAGCGATCTTTTTGAGCGGGCAATGACCGCTCACCAGGACTATCAGAAGTTGCATGGGTATTTCCGGGGAACCGGGATCATGGGGGAATACATGAACCTGATACTTGCGCTGGCCGATGAACTGGACGAGATCGGGATTTCTCTGAAAGAGGGAAAAAGATCAAGAAAAATGGGCCCGGTAGATGCGGGAATTCTTAAGGCAAGGGAACATCTGCAGGAACTAAGAACATCGATCCTTAATCCCTCAAACATTGAGGGATTTATAAGCCTCAGGCACATACTCGACAGCATAGAAGATATAGCCGGCAGAATCCGGGTGCTTCATCAATACACCACCTACGATGAAAAGCTATCAAAAAAAGCAGATACTGCCCCCGACCCCGAAAACTTCGTTACCCACCAGCACCTTGACCCGAAGCTGTTTCGCGACAATCTGACTTTCGGTTCAAATATCTTCCGGCATTCTATCAGGATCGCGCTTGCGGCATTAAGCGCATACATAGTCGGTTTATTTTTTCCGCTCGGTCACAGCTATTGGATCTTACTTACCGTAATAGTTATCCTTAAACCGGCATACGGTCTTACCAAAAAAAGAAACATTGAACGGCTTGTGGGAACACTGATAGGGGTGGGGTTGGGCGCCCTCTTACTCCTGTTGGTTAAAGACCGGACGGCCATCCTCGTGCTGATGGCAATTACAATGGCAGGCACCTACAGTTTTCTGCGTACCCATTATTTCATAAGCATGATCCTGATGACCGTGTATCTTCTGCTGATGTTTCACCTCCTCGATCCAAACGACTTCAACACAATCCTCCAGGACCGGGTAATAGATACTGCGATCGGCTCGGCACTTGCATTTATATTCAGCTATTTACTTCCGCCAATCTGGGAGCACGAGCAAATAGATAAACTCATGATCCCGGTATTGAAAGATAACCAGGCTTATTATGAGTCGGTTGCTATGACTTTTATAGGTAAGCCGGCAGAACCCGGATGGGCGGATCTGAAAAGAAAGGACAGCTGGGTTTCGCTGGCTAACCTGACTGATGCATTCAACAGGATGCTTTCCGAACCCAAAAGCAAGCAGAAAAATATTAAGGAGATACATCAGTTTGTGGTGTCAAATCATATGCTCACTTCTTACATTGCCACGCTTGCCTATTATGCCGATAACCTGCAGCCGGAATATTTGAGTGACGACTACCAGCCGGTTATTAAAGCGAGTGTACGTTCTATCAGGCGGGCCGCTTCAACGCTGGAGGGTAAATCAGACCCGGTGGCCATTGATAGTGATCAAACCAATGTAAGCGTACTCGATAAGAAAGTAAACGCACTGATGGTAAAGAGGCAAAAAGAACTTGAACAGGGTCAGCTTGAAACTTCCACCAGGAAGATGCTTTCTGAATTCAAGTCCATCACGGACCAGTTCTATTTTATCTATAAAACAACGATGGACATTGAAAAAATTTCCAGGAAAATCAAAT
This sequence comes from Flavitalea antarctica, assembly GCF_054461535.1. Lineage (NCBI taxonomy): Bacteria > Pseudomonadati > Bacteroidota > Chitinophagia > Chitinophagales > Chitinophagaceae > Flavitalea > Flavitalea antarctica. The sequence continues at coordinate 45,324 of NZ_JBTLQG010000015.1, read as the reverse complement.
CTCCCGAAGGCATTCCCCCACAAGACAAGGTGTTGCCGGCATTATAATTTCATTAATTTATTCCCTGGCTTTCTACTCTTCCTGTTACACCTTTTGTTCTGCACTCCATCGGTTTGTTCTGCACTCCATCGGTTTGCTCTGCACTCCAACGTTTTGTTCTCCACTCCAACGTTTTGTTCTGCATACTATAACTTCCTGGTCTGAATACTATAACCTCCTTATTAAAAAACATTGCAATGCATTCATGACCTCCCGGCACGGTGTGACAGTTCGGGAGAAAAATGTATATTTAAAGCCCTTGTTATCTGAGCGATTCGTTTCCGGATAATAGTTGAACCAAATTCTAACGAGTGAAAAAGTTAATGCCTGTCCTGTTCTTTTTTTACTGCTATAGTTTGTGCGGCCAGAATAGTCTGGTTATAAAAGATACCCTGTCTGTAACAGCGGACACCGCCATCTCCCTTTATTATCAATTCACAGACAAAAGGTCCAGGTTATATAATGGTAAAGAATATATTGGCTACCTGCCAATGGAAGGGCATCCCTTTTTTTTGGACCCTGATCTTCATCGGGGATCAGTCGTTTACGACGGCTTATATTTCGATAGTGTGAACATGCAGTACGACCTGGTGAAGGACGAGCTGATCATTCAGCATTTTGATGTCTTTTTCAAAATTGTGCTTATCTCTTCGAAGGTCAAAGAGTTCACGTTTCTTAACCATCATTACAGGCGAATGGTTAAGGACTCTCTTAACCAGTTACCCGTGGCAACCGGGTATTACGATTTTTTGTATGAAGGCAACATAACGCTCATCAGCAAACGAACCAAGCGTATAGAGGAGCAGGTCACAGATAAGGTTGTGCGGAAGATTTCTGAGAAGGACTTCTATTATGTGATCAGGGACAGTGTTTATTATCCGGTCAAAACCTACAGATCATTGCTGGCAGTTTTCAGGGACCGGTCAAAGGAAATAAGACAGGACCTGCGCAGAAATAAGCTGAAGTTTCGCAAGCAACGCGAGGCAACCATCATCAGGGCGGTTAAATTTTACGACTCATCAAAAAAATAATATGACGAGGTTAATAATCTTGTTCACTTTTTCATTCGTATTAAGCCAGTCTTCTTCTGCCCAACAAAAGGCATTGCCTAAGGTTACCCTGACGGTACAGGATGCCACCATCAGCACATTTGTAGATGAACTTGAAAAACAAACAAAACTTTTTTTCTATTATGATAAGGTACAGTTCGACAGTTTACGGATAAACTTATCGGCAAAAGACGCGCCGCTGGACAGGGTGCTGGACCAGGCTTTTGGTAACACAGATTTCCGTTACACGATAGTTTCTGCTGAGGATTATGTTCTGCTTACCCGGGGAGTGCGCATCACTGCGGAATTACCAGGCGATTTTTTTTCAAGAGGAGCCAAAGATACTGCTAACCTTGCCCTTCCTGATTTTGGAGACAAAAAGATTGTAAAAATTGATCCTTCGGTTGAGAACAAGGTGTTTGAGATCGGCATAAAAACAAATAGCGGATCCGGTGGGAAAACAATATTAGCGGGTTATATCCGTGATGTAAAAACCGGTGAGCCGATACCAGGTGTCTCGATTTTTACCAGTACCGGTTCTATCAGTACTGTTACTGATCAATATGGCTACTACTCGCTTTCGCTTCCGAAGGGAAGAAATATTATCAATCTGCAGTCGTTGGGTATGAAAGATACGCGCCGGCAGCTGATCATGAATTCTGATGGAAAGTTTGACATTTTGATGGAGGAGCGGGTGGTATCATTGAAAGAAGTAATAGTATCAGCACAAAAGTTAAATAACATACGCAGCCCCCAAATGGGCATGGATCGGCTGAATATCAAAACTATCAGGCAGGTACCGGCCTTGTTCGGAGAGTCGGATATCATGCGGGTAATGCTCACGTTACCCGGTGTTAAGACAGCCGGGGAGGCGAGCACCGGCTTCAATGTACGGGGCGGATCCACCGATCAGAACCTGATATTATTTAATGATGCTACCATCTACAATCCATCGCATTTTTTCGGTTTCTTTTCTGCTTTTAACCCTGATGTAGTAAAAGACGTTGAACTGTATAAAAGCAGTATACCGGCGAAATTCGGCGGACGCCTTTCATCTGTCCTGGATATCAGCAGCAGGGAAGGAAACAAAAAGAAAATCACGGGTTCTGCCGGCCTGGGCATTGTAACAAGCAGGTTTAACATCGAAGGTCCGCTTATCAAAGACAAGACTTCTTTTATCCTCGGAGCCAGAGTAACCTATGCTGACTGGCTACTAAAGTTATTGCCCCCGGAATATGAAAACAGCAAAGCAGGATTTTACGACGTCAACCTGCAGATCAGTCACCAGTTCAATCCAAAAAATAACCTTTATGTAAGCGGATATTACAGCCGTGATAAATTTAGCCTGAACAACGATACAACATTCAGCTACAGCAACAGGAACTTATCTGTGAAATATAAACATGTATTTAATAACAAGTGGAGCGCAACTGTGGTTGCAGGCTACGACAGTTATAAATACCAGATTGCCAGTGAAAAGGATAAGATAAACGCACATCAGTTGAAATTCGATATTCAGCAACTGAATTTCAAAGCAGATTTCACTCATTATCTTTCTGATCACACTATTGATTTTGGATTAAGTACCATAAATTATCAACTCCATCCCGGTTCATATCAGCCAAATTCCCCCGAATCGCTTATTATACCTGATGTGCTGCAGACAGAGAATGCCGAAGAGTCAGCGATATACCTGTCAGATAAATGGAACATTACGCCCGACCTCACCTTACAGGCCGGGATACGATATTCGGTCTTTAATACACTGGGGCCGCGCGATGTTAACACCTATGCACAAGGATTACCAAAAGAAGAAGACAACCTGGTTGAGACTAAAAATTATGAAAGCGGCAAGATTATCAACACTTATCACGGCCCGGAGTACCGCCTTGGTATCAGGTACAGTCTCACCGAAAGTTTCTCTGTTAAAGCCGGTTACAATTCACTGCGACAGTATATTCACATGTTGTCAAATACTACGTCGATCTCGCCGACAGACATCTGGAAACTCAGCGATCCGAATATAAGGCCGCAGTACGGTGATCAGTTTTCCATGGGATTCTATAAAAACTTCAAGAACAACACTATTGAAACTTCATTTGAGGTTTACTATAAACGTATCAGGGATTACCTTGATTACAAAAGCGGTGCAGAGCTCGTAATGAATCACACTATTGAAACAGATGTCATCAATACTAAAGGCAAGGCGTACGGGATAGAGCTGATGGTGAAAAAGCCCACAGGAAAACTGAATGGCTGGGTTAGTTATACCTACTCAAGAATATTATTAAAACAGGATGATCCGAATGCAGGGGAGGTTATTAACGGCGGAAAGTACTACCCCGCGAATTATGATAAACCGCATGATCTTACTGTGGTGAGTAACTATCGCTTTACACACCGCTTCAGTGTTTCTTTAACTACAACATATAGCACCGGCCGGCCAATCACTGTTCCGATAGGCAGGTATTATTATGGGGGATCGCAACGTGCTTTGTTTGCTGACAGGAACCAATACCGCATTCCGGATTATTTCAGAATGGACCTGTCTATGAATCTTGATGGAAATCATAAGGTCAAACAAAAGACACATAATTCCTGGACCTTTGGAATTTATAATCTTACCGGCAGGAGAAATCCTTATTCGGTTTATTTCGTTTCAGAAAATGGGTTTATCAACGGTTATCGTTTGTCGATTTTCGGCAGCCTGATACCATTCATAAATTATACCGTCAGGTTTTAATTGTTTACGATGAGAAAATTGTTTTATGTTTTGCTTGCCGTGTTGTCTCTGAGTTGCAGAGACGCATATGATCTCCCGGTGAACGTACCAGCTTCCGGTTACCTGGTTGTGGATGGTACGATAAACGGCGGCCAGGGGCCCACTTCGGTCAATCTCTCAAGATCAGTAAGACTGGTAGATTCATTCACCATCAATAATGTTACTAATGCGATAGTCACGGTTGAAGGCGAAGACAACTCGAAATTTTCATTACCCCATAGCAACAATGGACAGTATGTCATTAACCAGCTGAATCTCAACAAAGCGGTGAAATACCGTCTTCGGATCAGGCATGACAACAAAGAGTATCTGTCATCATACCTGCCTGTGAAACAATCACCGGTTATTGATAGTATACAGTGGGAGAGAAACGATAAGGGAGTGGATATTTATGTTGATGCGAAAGGAAACTCTAATACATCCGGATATTATCGCTGGAACTACGAGGAGGATTGGGAATTTACTTCCGCTTATGCTCCCAACCTTAAATACAACACTGTACCACTGGCTGAATATATATTCCGTGACCAATCGGCAGATCTCTCCAGGTACGTTTGTTACCAGGCTGCAAAATCAACCACCATCGAAATTCTCTCAACGGCAAGGATAAGTCGCGATACGACTCATTACCGGGTAACAACAATACCAATGGCCAGCTGGAAGATCAGTGTATTGTATAGCATTCTTGTTCGTCAGTCATCGATAAGCAAGGAGGGTTTTGAGTATCTCTCCCGTATGAAGAAAAATACGGAGCAGACAGGGTCGATATTTGATGCGCAGCCTTCAGAACTTAAGGGAAACATCACTTGTGTTACAAATCCCGCTGAGCCCGTAATAGGCTTCATGGAAATTTCTGAAATCTATACAAAAAGGATCTTTATCAAAAACTCGCAGGTATCTCCATGGGGGTATACCCAGGGCTGTGTTCAGAGTTCTCTTAAGAACCATCCGGATTCCATCAGGTTTGCCGGGTATCCGACTCCGGTAACACCTGAAGAGACGTCACCTGCATCAAATGCGATTCTGAAACTGTGGACCACCGACATTACCTGTATCGACTGCACTCTCCGGGGCACGCTCACCAAACCGAGTTTCTGGCCATGATGAAAAATATATTATCGATCGCGTTGCTGCTTAGCGGCCTTTTAGTACAGGCACAGTCAACAGGTAATTTTCCGGTTGTTGAGCAGTTTACATCTTTCACAAGAAAAAATATCCAGGAAAAGATTTTTGTGCATACTGACAAAGATTTCTACCTGGCCGGTGAGATTGTCTGGTATAAGATCTACTATATGGATGGAACGTTTCACCGGCCACTTGATCTCAGCAAACTGGCTTATGTCGAAATCATAGATCAGAACAACAAGCCTGTTATGCAGGCAAAAAATGCGATAAAAAACAACACAGGCAAAGGCTCTTTTTTTCTGCCTTCTTCAGTCAGTTCAGGGAATTTCAAGCTTAGAGCTTATACCAAATGGATGAAAAATACAGATCCGGAATATTTCTTTGAAAAAAATATCTGTATAGTCAATTCACTGAAAACTTTGAACCTGCCTGCGGTGGTGACTGAAAAAAAATATGATGTTCAACTTTTTCCGGAGGGAGGTAACCTCATAAACGATCTCGGGAACAGGGTTGCATTTAAAGTAAACGATCAGTATGGAACTGGCATTGAATGCACAGGTGTACTGGTGGATGAAAACAACGATACCCTTACGCGACTCTCAACTTTTAAATACGGAATGGGCCACTTTACACTCAAACCAACCGCTGGCCATAACTATAAGGTGTTGCTCACAACAGCTGACGGCAACAGGATTTCCCAGGATCTTCCCGCTGCTAAAACCAATGGATATAATATCCGTGCAGATGAAAATTCCGGCACTTACACTATCACTGTAAACACGAACCTTTCTGATAAAACGAGCGGTGGAGAAATTTATCTGCTCGCACATACCAGGCAGACGATCAGGCACGCTGAGAAAAAAATCTTTGTAAATGGTTCCGCGGTTTTCACTATCGAAAAGAAAGCCCTCGGTGATGGAGTTTCACATCTCACCATATTTAATTCAGAGCAACAACCGGTATGTGAACGCCTGGTGTTTAAACAGCCACAAAGCCCGCTCACACTCAAAGCAAGTTTGGCCAATACCCGCATCGCACCACGAAACAAAATTGAGGTAGAGCTCCTTGCTGATTATGAAGGAAAGCCTGTGGCGGCAGACCTGTCGCTGTCCGTTTACCAGCTTGACTCGCTTTCGGGAACATCGGTTAGTGATATGCAGACTTACCTATTACTGACTTCGGACATTAAAGGAACTATAGAGTCGCCTGCCTATTATTTTTCAAAGGATCCCGATGCGCTGACTGCAGCAGACAACCTTATGATGACCCAGGGGTGGCGTCGCTTCAACTGGGGGCAGGCGCTAAGAAAACCAGGGGTTACACCTAAATACCCGCCTGAGTTTGACGGTCACCAGGTAGAGGCCAATGTTGCCTATACCAGGGGTCAGCAGCCGGTTGCCGGTGCTAAGGCATACTTGTCTGTTCCAGGGACGAAAACACAGTTCTATCCGTCGATGACGGATGAAGATGGCCGCGCCTATTTTGATATCCGCGACTATTATGGCAAAAACGAAATTGTGGTACAGATGGAGCCGCTTAAGGACAGCAACTACCGGATAGATATTGCAGACCCATTTTCGGACAGGTATTCAGTTAAGGCGTTGCTGCCATTCAACCTTAACCAATCGCAGTCAAAAACCATATTAAACCATAGCGTTGCGGTTCAGACGCTCAATGCATATATGAATGATTCGCTTACGCGGTTCAACTTACCTGCACTTGATTCAAACCCTTTTTACGGAAAGTATACGAAGCGTTACCTGCTTGATGATTATGTACGTTTTACGACGATGGAAGAAGTGTTGCGTGAATATGTCCCCGAAGTTGGAATTAAACGTACAGCGGGCCAATCACGGCTAAGGATCTCAGACTGGGACCAGATGCGATACCTGGATGGCGAACCTTTGCTGCTGTTAGATGGTGTGCCCGTCACTCACAGGCAGATCCTCAGCTATGACCCCATTAAGGTCCGGTCTCTCGAGGTAGTGACCAACAGGTATATCATGGGAAAGTTTGTTTTTGACGGGGTAGCGAATTTTACCAGTTATGCCGGGAATATGCCTGAGTTTGTCTTCGATCCTAAAGCTGTCATACTTGACTATGAAGGGTTACAGCTTGAGCGTGAATTTTACAGCCCTGCATATGACACACCCGTCCGGCAATCAAGCCGCCTGCCGGATTTCAGGAACGTACTTACATGGCAACCCGATCTGAAGACCGGCACCGCCGGTAAAACGAACATCAGTTTCTACACCTCAGACAAAACCGGAAAATTTGTAGGAGTAATTCATGGCATTGACGCAAAGGGACATGCCGCGACCCAGGTTTTCAATTTTGAGGTGACAAAATGAACGAACGGTCAGCGCTTCGGAGAGCCAAGCTGATTGATCAGTGGTCCAAGCTCTTCAGGTGTGAGGATAAAATCGACATCTACTTTATCAACAGCCTGTTTTGGCATATAAGCAACTGCGGCCGTTTTGGGGTCCTGGACAATTACAAGCCCTCCGTATGATTTTACTTTTTTTAAACCTTCCACGCCGTCATCATTGGCCCCCGATAAAAGGATGGCTGCCATTTTTGCCTGGTAAACGTCTGCGGCTGACTCAAAAGTTACATCAATACTCGGCCGGCTGTAATGAACTTTCTCTGAAACGTCCAGGGAAAGTTTGTGATCTTTCTCTATCAGCAGATGATAGTCGGCCGGGGCCAGGTAAATATGATCATTTTTCAAAGACTGCTTCTCTTCGGCTTCATGTACCAACCAATCTGTTTTAGTGGCAAGCAGATCTGACAAAGAAAAGTCATAAGTGTTCTTCCTGTGCATAACGATGATGATGGCTAAAGTGCTGCCAGGTGTCAATTGGCGCAAAATTTTAAGAATTACATCAAGGCTGCCGGCAGAACCGCCTATCACAACCAGCTGATAAGTATTGCTCAGATAATCTTGCGCCATATCTTTTCCTTATTTTCAAGTTGAAGATACTTCGGCGCGATTACTGAAAACTTGATGTTTTCCTTGGAGCCCAGGGCAAGAAATCCAAACTTTTCCAGGCTTTCATCAAACAGGGTTAGTGTCTTATCCTGGAGTTCCTTCTCAAAATATATCATAACGTTCCTGCACATGATAAGCTGGAATTCATTGAAAGATCTGTCGGACACAAGATTATGTGTGGACGAAATCATTTTACGACTAAGGCTTTCATCAAATTTGGCATGATCGTATTTTGCAGTATAATAATCGGAAAAATCTCCCTTTCCCCCGGAGGCTATATAATTTTCAGAATATTGTTTCATCTGACTTAATGGAAAAATTCCGTTACGTAGTTTTTCCAGCACCTGGGGATTGATATCAGTAGCGTATAACAATGACTTTTGTAAAAGGTTTGCTTCTTTTAGCATAATGGCCATCGAATAAACTTCTTCGCCGGTTGAACATCCGGCATGCCAGATTCTTATGAAGGGGTGGGTCGCCAGCACGGGAAGCACATTTTCGCGGATCGCACGATAGAATAACGGATCGCGGAACATTTCCGTAACGTTCACCGTAATTTCTTCGACCATCCTGCGCAGGTAATCATGGTCAGAGATCAGCCGGTATCTGAATTCGGCAACACTGGGAAACCGGTCCAGCACGAACAGCCTGTTGATCCTTCGCTTGAGTGAAGCGCGTGAGTATTCAGTGAAATCATAGCCATAAAGGTCCAGCAAATCGCCGAGCAAAACATCTACATCATTATCTGTGACTATATGTCTCTCCATTCACAAAATTTAAAGTAGCTGAGCTCAATTCATTTCCTTCCGCTGTGCAAGGAAAATTTATCCAACATATTGCTTCAACAATTTCAACAACGCATCTACGTCAACAGGTTTGGCAACATATCCATCCGCACCTGCTGCCAGGCATCTTTCGCGATCGCCAACCATTGCCTGCGCCGTTACAGCGATGATGGGAATAGTCTCTCCTCTTTCCAGGTTTTTTAATCTCGGAATAGCTTCGTAACCATCCATATCCGGCATCATCATGTCAATCAATATAATTCCTATGCCAGAATCGGTCTTTACGAGTTCAACAGCATCTCTTACATTCAGTGCAGAAAGGCAATGGTAGCCTTTTGCACGCAGCACGGCAGACAAGGCAAAGATATTCCTGTTATCGTCGTCAACTATCAGCACTTTGCTTACTGAGGTTTGCATATATCTATCTCCCTGTTTGAATACTTAATTTGATTTTGAATAGTTGTCGTATAACCACACCCGCAACAGGGAGAGTAGCTGGTCTATATCTACCGGTTTTGTGATATAATCTGAAGCCCCGGCGTTGATACATTTCTCACGATCACCCGTCATTGCTTTAGCTGTAACAGCGATTATCGCTAGGTTTTTGTACTTGCGGTTTTCTCTTATACGACGTATGGTTTCATAACCGTCCATCTCAGGCATCATCATATCCATTAACACGATGTCGGTTGAAGGGTTATCATTAAGCTGCTTAAATGCTTCCTTGCCATCAATTGCAGAAATTACATTCATACCATATCCTTCAAGAGCTTTGGTAAGTGAAAAGATATTTCTGACATCGTCATCAGCTATCAGCACAGACTTTCCCTTCAACACCTCGTTTAATGCCCCGAGTTTTTTATACTTTCCCGGCGTTGCTTCCGACTTGTTATTTTCTTCCACCAGGTGCATGAATAACGAAACCTCGTCAAGTATGCGTTGATAAGAATGGGCGGTTTTGATCACGATAGAATCTGCGTATTGCTTTATTTTGAATTCTTCGGCTTTCGAAAGGCTTTTACCTGTAAAAATGATTATCGGTATATTTTCAAGGCCGGGAGTTTTCTTAACCTCCTCCAGGGTTTCGTAAGATTTCTGATCCGGAATTCCCATATCAAGGATCACGCAATCAACCTTTTCCTTACTCAGTGATTTGATCCCGTCATGGACACTATTTTGTATCTCTGAATTTATATTGAATGTTTCCAGGTAAAATGCCAGCGCTTTTGCATGCATGGGATTCTCTTCAACGATCAATACTTTTTTCGATTCATTATTGAGTACATGCTCAATCCTTCTGAATATATCCTGGATCTGTTCAAAGGCAACCGGTTTATTTATAAAATCAATGGCTCCCGATGAAATACTTTTGTTTTTGACTTCGTAACTAGACATCATATGCACAGGTATGTGCCGGGTCGCAGGATTTGATTTCAGTTCGTTCATAACTTCCCAACCACTTTTAACCGGCAGTTGCAGATCCAGCAGAATACCCACCGGTTGATATTGCAGGGCCAGCCGTAGCCCCAGATCGCCTCTTACTGTCACAATACCTTTATACTGTTTCTTTCTTGTGAAATCCAGCAATGATTTTGCAAAATTGGTATCATCTTCTATTATGAGGATGACCCGGTCACCCTCATTGATATTCTCCCTGTCATCGGGCACATCCTGGGGAATAACAGGGCTGAGATAAATATTCTGTTCGGGGGCCGGTCTTGAAGAAACATTTTCTTCCGTCGATGACTGCTCTGATCCCCGGTCTGGCGATACTGGGTTTTCTTTGCTCTCCGGTGGAGTAATTTTCGCCAGTGGTACATAAATGGTGAACTCACTGCCCTTGTCGACCACACTTTCCAGTTTGATCTCGCTGTTCAGTAAACGTGAAAGTTCCCGGCTGATGGAAAGGCCGAGCCCCGTGCCGCCGTATTTCCGCCTGGTTGAACCATCTGCCTGCTGAAAAGCTTCAAAGATCAACTGTTGTTTATCAAGCGGGACACCAATACCCGTGTCTTTTACCGTAAACTGAAGGAATCCCCGTTTTTCCGAAGGCTTTTTAATGATGAGTTTGACAAAACCCTCGGTGGTGAATTTTAGCGCGTTAGAAATAAAGTTCCTGAGGACCTGTTCAAGTCTTAGTTTATCTGTTTCGAGCGTTTCAGGTACTGATGGGTCCTTTTCGATAGTAAACTCCAGGCGTTTTTCTGCGGCCACGGGCATAAAGATCGAGTTAAGATCATGAATGATCTCCTGCACCGGCACTTCGCGATATTCCAGTTCCATTTTACCTGACTCGATCTTCGAAAGATCAAGAATCTCATCTATCAATGACAGCAGGCCGTTGCCTGAGCTTTGAATGACCCTGGCATATTCGACCTGGTCATTCGAAAGATTTTTTTCATTATTCTCCGATAATAATCTCGAAAGGAGCAATATTGAATTAAGTGGCGTACGGAGTTCGTGCGACATATTAGCAAGAAACTCTGACTTGTATTTTGTGCTCACTGCAAGCTCCTCTGCCTTTTGCTGGATCTCCAGGTTGCGCTCAACAATAAGTTCGTTCCTCTCTTCGAGTAATCTTGTCCTTTCCTCAAGCTCCTGGTTTGCCTGTAACAACTCTTCCTGCTGAACCTTCAGCTCTTCTTCGGAAGCCTGGAGTTTTTCGGATTGCATCTCCAACTCACCATTCATGTTCTCGAGCTCACGGTGCTGTGCCTGTAGTTCTTCTGCCTGCGACTGCGTCTCTTCCAATAACTCCTGCAGTCTCGAACGGCTCTGAGCAGTATTGATCACTGTACCTGCACTTACAGAAACAGCTTCCAGGTATTTTAATTCTCTGTTACTATAACCATTAACGGAAGCGAGCTCCAGTACGCCTTTCACCGAACCCTCGAAAAACAGGGGTATTGCCACCACGGCTTTGGGTTTAACTTCGCCAGGTGCAATGTTTATAATAACATTCTCTTCAGCAAGTTCAGACAAGATGAGGACCTTTCCATTCAAAGCTGACTGCCCCACCAGGCCTTCACCGAGGTTCACGGTTGGCCTGATCTTGTTTCCCGGTAAGGAATATCCATTTACCAGATCTAATCGATTGTCAGCTTGCTTAACATACAGCGCCGCTATCTGGCTTGATGAATAAACTGCCACCTCGTCAACGATAGCTTTTGCCAGCTCGTGAATGTCTTTTTCCCCCAGCATTTTCTCATTCAAACCCGCGATTCCTGCCTGCAACCATTCCTTTTCAGACAATTCGTTGAATGAAGATTCAAGGGAAACGGCCATTTTGTTAAGTGCTGCGGATAGCTCTCCCAGGTCATCTCCATCGTCCTCAACTGCCCGGGCAGAATAGTCACCCGCAGATATTTTGGCCGCAATCTCACTGGTAAGATTTATTCGCCGCCGTATGGCCGCATCCCTCGCCTCCAGTTCCTGTCGCAAAACGGCCTTTTTATTAAAATCGTTACTTACGCGCACAAAAGAAAAAATCGTAATCAGCAGCGATAAGATGGCCGCTACCACTATAAGTACTGGGGTAAAGCCTGAGTATTTGTTCAGTTCAGAGGTCCGTTGCCTCAATAACTCCCGCTCCTGTAATTGCATGTTGGCAACTTCCATTCTTATCTGATCCATGTAACGTTTTCCCTTTTCAAGATCAGCTGCGACAATCGTGAAATTCTGTCTCTTCATATCAATCAACTGCTGAAGCGCCGCTATCCTGGTATCTATCAGGCTTTTCAGGGAATCAGCATCCGCACGTTGTGTATTTGTTGTTGCAGCGTTCCTTACTTTTTTTTGTGCTGCAAGCGCTCTTTCATGCGTTCCCTGGTACGGCTCCAGGAATCTTGTATCCCCTGTAAGGAGATAACCCCGCTGGCCTGTCTCCGCATCTTTCAAAGCAGATATCACGTTCTCAAGGTTGATGATCGTTTCACTGGTCTTATCCACTTCCTCGGAACTTTTCAACAGGTTAATAATACTGAAGTAGGATGCGACCGAACTGATGATAAGCAGGAGTAATGACAAGCTAAAGCTGATGATCAGATTACCTTTGAAAGTGGATCTCATTCAAATAAATTTAACTATGATGTTTGTGGCTTTCGATTCTCAGAAACCATTTCCCTGGCTGGTTGGCAGCACTATTATAAACGTGGCTCCGCTATCTTCTTTACTTCTCGCAGTGATAATCCCGTTATGTTTGTCGACTATCTTCTTTACGATCGCAAGCCCTATCCCGGTGCCTTCATAATCTTCCTTCGAATTTAGTCTCTGGAAGATCGTGAAAATCTTATCGAGATAAATTTCATCAAAGCCGATCCCGTTATCTGTAATAGTGATGCGGCAATATTTACCACTGGCATTTGCAGGCGCATCAAAAGATTTTGAATCAACTTTTTCAGCGGCCACGTTTATCACAGGCGGCACATCTTTCTTTGAGAATTTCAGCGCATTGCTGATTATATTCTGAAAGACCTGCCTGACCAGGCTTGGTATCACTTCAATTTCTCCGAGGTCACCTACAATTATCTTTGCATTTTTTTCTTTTACCAGCAGTTCCAGATCTGAAAGTATTTCATTGACAATTACATTCAGATCTGTGAGTGCAAACCTACCACCATCAGACAAACCTGAGTAACTCAACAGATCATTGATAAGACTTGTCATTCTTTCTGAGGAGAGGATGATGCGATTAAGATAAGAAAGTGCTTCTTTGTTTTCATGCAAATGTTTATCTCTAATCATCCGGCTGAACACCTGGATCTTTCTCAGCGGCTCCTTAAGATCATGGGAGGCTATAGAGGCGTATTGCTGGAGGTCATGATTGCTCGTTTCGAGTTCAAAATTAATTTTTTGGAGTTCCCAGGTTCTTTGCAGCACCCGCTGTTCGAGTAGCTGGTTTGCCATTCGCTGTTCATGAATATCAGTGAAAACTCCTACCCATTTGGAAACTGTCTTTTCATTTTTAACCGGTGTCATGGTCAGCACGTGATGACGGTAATGATTGCTGTCAAGGGGTTTTATGCTGATCTCAAACTGGAGTTGCTCCCCGGTCCTGATTGCTTTCTGCAGGCAAAAATCCACAGTCAGGCCATTTGGATCGGCCTGCGGGAATATGTCTTTGGTTGATGTGTAGTTGAACCAATGTTCGTTAACAAATTCCACCTCACCCTTTGCATTTGTGGTAAATGCTATCTGGGGAATAGATTCAAGTATCGATCTGAGCTCCTCGACATTCTGTGATAACTTGCTCTCCGCTTCTTTCCGGAAATCATTTTCCAGCTTCAGTGCACGATGTGTCTCATTGAGTTCCCGGGCCTGTTCCGATAACCGGTAAAAGCTTTTCACTTTCAAGAGCATCAGGTCGGGATCAAATGGTTTGGTGATATAATCGATTCCCCCTGAGGTATATCCTTTGGTTATGAACTTTTTTTCTGTATTTACAGCAGAAAGGAAAATGATCGGTATATCCCTCGTTTTACTATGACCGGATATTGCTTCAGCTACTTCAAATCCATCCATACCCGGCATCTGCACATCAAGGATGATGAGGTGATACGCAGATTTGAGAATTTTTTTTAGCGCCTCTTCACCTGACATCGCGGTATCAACACTAAAGTTGTGAAGCTCCAAAAGGCTTTTCAGTGAGAAGATATTTTCTTTTTTGTCATCTACGATCAATATCATCGCTGAAAATGGATATTTGATTTATTAGTGAGTCAGTGTGAGGCGAATATACGTAAATCAGGTTGTCATAAACAGGTAAGGAGCTTTAACTGAACAGGTATTCAACATCTGCCCGTGTAAGACTCTTTACAAATCCTTCATCATCTGTAATCAAATCCCGCGCGAGCAGGCGCTTCCTTTCCTGCAGCTGAAGGATTTTATCTTCGATGGTGTCTTTGCAAATCATGCGGTATGCAAAAATATTCTTCGTTTGGCCAATACGGTGTGTCCTGTCGATTGCCTGTTGTTCAACAGCAGGGTTCCACCATGGGTCAACAATGTAAACATAGTCCGCTGCTGTTAAGTTCAGACCGACGCCTCCTGCTTTTAGCGAGATAAGAAACACCCGGCAATTTTCATCATTCTGGAATCGCTGGATGGCTTTTTCGCGGTCAACAGCCGTGGTACTGCCGTCGAAATATTCATAGTCCACTCCCAACTCGGTCAGCTTCGTGCGGATAAGCGCAAGCATTCCCAGGAACTGCGAAAAGATCAGCGCTTTATGGTTGCCCATATTTTCCGTAAGCTCACGTCCGATCTCCTCGAGTTTGATAGAATGATTTGGGAACTTCTCCTGTTCGTTCAGTATTGCAGGTGAATCACAGATCTGGCGAAGTTTCATCAGACCCTGCAGAATGGTCAGCTGTGAACGCTGTATGCCCTGCTGTTCTATCGTTCCAAGAATCTTATCCCTGAAATCATTCCTGTAGGCATCATATATATTCCGCTGTTCATCATCCATTTCACAGAAAAGAATCGTTTCAACTTTTTCGGGCAGGTCCTTTGCTACCTGCTCTTTTGTGCGTCTTAATATAAAGGGATAAAGCAGTTTGCGCAGGTGATCCTTACGGTCAGGTTCGCCAAACTTATCGATCGGTATAGAAAATTCCTGGCGGAAAAATTCAATACTACCGAGCATACCCGGGTTCAAAAAATTCATCTGTGCGAAAATATCAAAGGTGTTGTTCTGCAATGGGGTACCGCTTAAACAAAGCCTGTTGCGGGTATTAAGCAGGCAGGCTGCTTTGGTCACCTTGCTCGCCGGATTTTTTATAGCCTGTGATTCATCCAGGATAACATAATCGAAGGGCACTTCCACGATCATCTTTATGTCACTCCGCAGTGTGCCATAAGTGGTGATCACGATGTTTGTATTTAAAAACAGGTTCTTGTCCCTGGTTCTTTCCCCGCCATGATGGATCAGGTATTTTATTTCAGGCGCAAACTTTTTTATTTCATTTTCCCAGTTAAACATCAGGGTGGTGGGACAAACCACCATGGCATTGAGCTTACCGTTTTTCTTCAGGTAATAATGCATGTAAGAAAGGGTTTGTACCGTTTTACCCAAACCCATGTCGTCAGCCAGGATCCCGCCCCAGCCGATATCCTGCAGATAGTTCAGCCAATAAAATCCATGTTCCTGGTATGGCCTGAGAATGTTTTTAAGGTGTTCAGGCACCGGGATCTCGGCAATCTTATTAAAATTCCGGAGCGTCTCATATTTTTCTTCCAGCTTGATAACAAGTTCCTCTTCACTGCGGTTGTCGTATAACTCATCGATCACACTCATGTGATATTTCGACAGGCGAAGCTGGTTCTGCTTACCCTCGCCGACACGGAACAACAAAGAATATTTCTTGATCCATTCTTCAGGCAGAATACCCAGGGTGCCATCGTTCAATTGAACAAATTGCTGGCGGTTCGCAAGTGCTTTTTTTACATCAGCAATGGTCACCTTCTGATCGCCAAACACGATATCCACTCTTGCATCAAACCAATCGGTATTACTGCTGATATGAATTTTAGTCTGTGGTTTAGCGGTATTAAACCTGAAATTTTTCAATGCCTCGAAGCCATAGACCGGCACTTTCAGGTCTTTCATAGCATCTATGAAGAGAAAGAACCAGTTGTTCTTCAGCACATCTGTGCCCTTCAGGGCAAGCTGCTCAGCTCCATCCGGGCGGATAAAGTTTGAATGCAGAGCCTCCAGCTTCTGAAGGAACACGTTTTCTTTATCGCGGTCGCGATGAACAGCAAGTACCCGCTCGCCGTCTGGAATAATGAGTTCATCCTTTCCTCCAGGCCTCGTCTCAAAGCCTTTGTAAGAAAAGAGCGGCTGGAAAACCAGGTAATCGCCTTTTTCCTGCAATAGTATACGTTTCTCGGGATCACCATCCTTCACTTCACTGATAAGAGCCGGTGCAAACTCAACGTTATATTGTTTGGTTAACGGAAGAATAAATGTGCGCATCTGTTCGGGCCAGGCGGCTTTCGTGATCGTCATCTTTCCTTTAGCCAGGAACCTGTCGACCAGCATAACGTCTTCCGGTTTTTCCCAGAGGTAAAGGTTTTCATTGTAGAAAAAGAGAACACTGCTGTTGAGCTCATTCTGCGTGATCTGGACATGTTGCCCGCTGAGCTTCACCCAACATTCAATCTGGTAATCCTTGCCGTGCTGTTCAATCCTGAAGTAGGGTGAGATAAGGTCGGTTACGATTCCGATTGATTTAAGATTGTCGGTCCGGAATGCTTTCTTTTCACCGAGTTGAAAAACAAACGGACTGGCAGCTATGTCTATAAAAAGTTTCTTCAGTTTTGGATGGAGATATTCCACCATCAATGCTTTGGTTTCCTCCGGCAAATCATCTTCCTCATGATGAATGATATTTTCCCACATGCCGCTGAAGGGTGAATTGCGGTTGAGGTATTTGGTGATCTCGGACTCCTGCATTTTGCGCAGGGGAGCGATCAGCTGCTTATCGTTCTCATTGTACAGATCGATGTTGACGAACTTGGCAAGATCAAGCTTTTCAACTTTACCGACGTAGGCACTGATAGCGTCGTTTGATTCACCGGTTACAGCATCGATTGTAAAGCCGGGGTATGAGGGGTGATTGAAATTAAAAACGATTCCCAGCCTTTGTGCGGGATCTTCGGCCTTTTCTGTTACCGGCGCTTCCACTTCGGGAATCATGCCATAAGGCATAGGATTTTCGCGGGGCTTGGCGCGACCCGCATCCTGCGGGGATATTCTTTTGATGCTGGTGTCCAGCAGGCGCAAAAAAGGCTTTCCTTCCTTGTAGGTAAATTCAAACTTCCCGGTCAGGTCATCATCCAGTGAAAACCCATACATCTCCAACAGTTTGTTTTTCTCCTTATCCCAGTTTCTGATAGTATCGAAATAATAACTGCCATACATCTTCAGCAGCTGCAGGAACACGATTACTTTAGGCAAACACAGCGGGTGCTGGGTATCGGGGTATTCACAACTTGTGTCGAAGTTTCGTTCTTCATTTTTCCGGATCACGACCTTATAGGTAACGCCGTCCAGCTCAACGGCCGCCTTTACCACTTCGTCTTTGGCAGATTCAATAACCGCTTTGCTTTTTGTAAGAAACTCCTCCGCGGCAAGATAAGATTCAGGAGAACAAAGCAGCCGTATTGATTTGTGATCGATGAACTTCATCTTAATGACCGTATGCCTCTGGTCATATTCGATTTTTTCGGCTTTTAGCTGGTTCCTGTCCAGCATTTCCTGGAGTTGTATCAGGGCAGCGGCTTCGTGACGGCAGATATCGCCAAGGTTATAGGGACAAGCACAGCGCAGAGACAGTGTTTTCGGGTCCTTGAACTTTTGGATGTTCACCTTATAGTAAGTAGAATAACTATCGTCTTTTACCCGGAAGGTTACAGAATCCAGCAGCTCATCATAATCCACAAGTTCAACATAACCGATAGCATGTATCTTTTTGCCTCTTCGGATCACTTCATCAGTACCATTCGTATATACATACTTAATTAGATGGGGTAAGGCCAAGCGACTTTAATTTTAATGGTTTAATTCCGGTCATTGACAACTGAACATCGTCCTGGTCAATCAGTTTTCACTCCCGGTGCGGCCCGTCCCGGCTAACGGATCAGACAAGGCCAATTGGCAAAAGTAAAGGAAAAAAACCGAGGAAACCTGCCGGAAAAACAGATTTCTGTATTAAACAATTGGTATAGCCTTTGCCAAATGTACCTTTGCACCCACTCAACGATTTGCTGACTGTAAGCAGCAAAAAATAAAAAAATACTATATGACCCGGAGCTGTTGTTCCATAGTTCTTGCTTGCCTTCTAACCTCCCCGGCTTTAGCTCAGAAGCTTAACCGGGCTGATAAAGCCATTGTTTCCAGCCTGAAAACGCACATTACTTACCTCGCCGACGATAAACTGGAAGGGAGAAGAGCGGGCACTAAGGGTGAAAAACTGGCCATGGAATATATTAGCAGCCAGTTTGGAAAAGCCGGGTTGATCCCGAAAGGAGATAGCAGCTGGTTCCAGAACTTCAGCATTTACGATGGCAAGGAAATTACTCCGGCCACGCATTTTATCGTAAACGGCAATGATCTTAAACTCAACAGCGAATATTTCCCCCTGGCTTTCAGCCCGAATAAAACCGCCAACGCTGCGGTAGAAATGGCCTTACTCGAAAGCGGGGTACCCTGGTTCATTGATATTGCGGACATACTGGAGAAAAACAAAGACAACCCGCATTACGACCTCGGAAATGAGATTCGAACCCGGGCAGAAAATGCTTCACAAAAAGGCGCAACGGCACTTATTCTTTATAACAATTCTGATCTAAAAGACGGACTCAGCTTTGACGCGAAAGACCGGTCAGATACCAGTGCAATTCCTGTTTTTTACCTCTCCAGGCCCGCTAAGCTTCAATATTTCAAGGACGAAGATGCCACTTATGATCTGCAACTTAAAAGCGAGATCCGCAACAAAGTTCGCACCGGCACCAATGTTATAGGATTCATCGATAACGGGGCCCCCGCAACAATAGTGATAGGTGCCCATTTCGATCATATCGGCTATGGGGAAGACAATAACTCCATGCTGGCGAAGTCATCGGAAAAACTTATCCATAACGGTGCTGACGACAATGCAAGCGGCACCGCTGCACTCATTGAATTGGGCAAGCTGTTAAAGAAATCGAAGGGGAAGGCTAATAACTACCTGTTCATTGCATTCTCGGCCGAGGAACTAGGATTGAACGGTTCCAAGTACTTTACGGAACATCCTACTGTCGACCTGAAAACAATCAATTTCATGGTCAATATGGATATGGTGGGCCGCCTCAATGATAGTTCAAAGACCCTGACGGTTGGCGGATATGGTACTTCGCCTGCCTGGGATGGCATTCTAAAAAGCAATAATCCCAAATACCTCAAGATCAGGTATGACTCCAGCGGGACGGGTCCCAGCGATCATAGTTCATTTTACAGAAAAGACATGCCGGTGCTTTTCCTGTTCACAGGTCTTCACGCTGATTATCACAAGCCATCCGACGATGCTGATAAAATCAATTATAACGGGGAATTGTTTATCCTGCAATATATAGTGAAGGTGCTTGAAACAGCAGGCGGAAAAGGCAGGCTCGCATTTACCAAAACACGTGAGCAGCAAACCGGCACTTCGGCAAGGTGGACCGTTTCACTTGGTATCATGCCGGATTATACATTTAGCGGAACAGGGATCCGTGTTGATGGCGTAAGTGACGACAGGCCCGCAAAAAAAGCCGGCATCCTGAGCGGGGACATTATCCTCCAGCTTGGCGAATTCAATACATCGTCCATGGAATCTTATATGCAGGCACTTTCCAAATTCAAGAAAGGCGACAAAGCAAAAGTTAAAGCTAAAAGAGGCGAAGAAGTATTGGAAGTAGATGTTGTATTTTAGCGCAACATAAATATTTCGTCCTGCCTTATGTCGAAGCACAAACTCGATATGGGGGATCTTACAGAAAATTTTTTTGAAGATACCCGTTTATTAGGATTGGTGGCTCCGGTGAGTGATTACCAACTCTGCTGGCACCTTAATAATGAACTTCGGTTTGATTTTCGTAACAACCCTGATATCACTATACCGCTCAAAAAGAAGAACCTGGATACCATCTTCTACTTCACGGTGTCAGAATGCCGTGAACACTATAGTTCACTGGCACACTATTTATACAATAATCACTTCAAAGGTGAATACCTGCTGCCTGATATGAAAAAGCTGGACTTTATCTGGCTCATGAAGGGTGATATTGTAACCGATGAATTCCTTAACAACCTCATGGAAATGATAACTGATCTGAGCTGTGTGAGGTTGGTTGTTGAGTTATTTCCTGGCACAATGAAACATAAAGGGAATCTGATTTTTTAACCTTATCAATTTGTTCTTATGTGGAAGGAAGAAAATAACTCGCTGAATCAAACTTTCGATTTCAGTAACTTCTCAGAAGCCTTTGCTTTTATGACGAGAGTTGCACTGGAAGCAGAAAAAATGAATCATCATCCAACCTGGACGAATACATACAACAAGGTAGAGATTCGCCTTTCAACGCATGACGCAGGAAATACGGTGACAGAAAAGGACCATAAGTTGTCGAAGAAAATTGATGCTATTCTTGGAAAGTAAAGTTCCTCCGGAAGAACCATTCATTGTGCGGGTTCATAAATGACCACATCGATCGTAAGGATTTTGCGTGCCTGCTTTAGTCAAAGGATAATTGTAAAAGTCTACCATGAAAAACTACCCTGGTTTAATACTTATCACCGCTTTAATATTTGCCAGCTGCCAGGATAAGCCTGATCAAAAAGCACCTCCGGAAACAGCAGTGGTAGATTCGGTTGCGAATGAAAACATAGATACAGTGTTATCAAACGAGACCATCGCCCTCTTTAACCAATCTGGCTTTTCGACTTTTGCCAAATCAAAGGTTCCAGGTTTTGACTGGAGCAAATTCCGGATGATGAACAGTTGGAAAGAAGACTCTTTGTATATCACTCCATTCGAACCACCCGCTAACTATTACGAGACTTACAAACCATTCCTCAAGTACTCGCCTGACAGCTCAATGTTTATTGACCTGGACAGCTACAATCTTGCGATAGAAAAAGATAAAAACGGACAGCGGATCGGTATTGAATCCGGGCCTGACACAGAAGTAAGCCTCGTAAACGTCAAAAAAAATGCGAAGACCCGGCTTGTTTTCCTGGGCCCCGGCAGCTCAATAGAAGACGGATCCTGGATAGATAATGAAAACCTGATATTATTGGGTTTCCAGGAAACCGGGAATGGGGGTACTAAAGTGCCTGTGATCTGGAGATATCATTTACCCACTACAACATTTTATATCTACGAGATGCCCGACCCGGCAGTTGCGAAACAACTGATGGGCCAGTGGAGGAAAGAACGTTTGAAGGGTTTAACAATCAAATGATTAACTTCAAGCATCATAAAAAAAGTAGTTTCTCATAAATAAGGAAAGCTGCCTTACCCAGGCAGCTTTCCTTATTTATAACTTATATTTTGCCAGTTATGCACTGAATCATCTAACTCAACACTAATTCAACACTAACTCATAACGCATAACTCATCATTCTCCACTCCTTGTCATCCATTCATGGAAGCTAAAAACTCCTCATTACTTTTAGTTCCACGCATACGGCGCAGTAACTCATGCATTGCTTCTTCAGTGTTCATATCATTCAAATAGACCCTGAGCAGATTCATGCGTTGAAGCACATCCTTCTCAAGAAGAAGGTCATCACGTCTTGTTGAGGAAGCGACCAGGTCAATAGCAGGGAATACCCGGCGATTGGCAAGTCTTCTGTCCAGCTGAAGTTCCATGTTGCCTGTTCCTTTGAACTCTTCAAAAATGACTTCATCCATTTTTGATCCTGTATCAATCAGGGCGGTAGCAAGTATGGTGAGTGATCCCCCATTTTCTATTTTTCTTGCAGCACCAAAAAACTGCTTCGGTTTCTGCATTGCGTTGGCTTCAACACCACCGGACAATACTTTACCTGAAGAAGGGGCAACTGTATTATGTGCACGTGCAAGACGTGTGATAGAATCAAGAAGGATAATTACATCGTGTCCGCATTCTACAAGTCTTTTTGCTTTTGAAAGCGCGATGGTAGATACTTTAACATGTTTTTCTGCGGGTTCATCAAAGGTTGAAGCAATAACTTCGGCTTTTACGCTCCGTTCCATATCGGTAACTTCTTCAGGTCTTTCATCTACAAGAACAACGATAAGGTAGCATTCAGGGTGATTGGCAGCAATTGCATTGGCTACTTCTTTAAGAAGCACGGTTTTACCTGTTTTGGGCTGGGCAACGATAAGACCACGCTGACCCTTACCAATCGGGGTAAAAAGATCCATGATGCGCGTGCTGTAGCTATTGGGGGTTGTGAATAGATTCAACTTCTCGTATGGGAAAAGCGGTGTCAGATAATCGAATGGCACGCGGTCACGAACATCTTCGGGACTTTTACCATTTATTGTTTCAACTTTGAGAAGTGCAAAATATTTTTCACCTTCTTTCGGAGGTCTTACTGCTCCGTAAACTGTGTCACCGGTTTTCAGACCGAAAAGTTTTATCTGCGATGGTGATACATAAATATCATCAGGTGAGCTAAGGTAATTGTAATCACTACTCCTCAGGAAGCCATAACCATCGGGCATCATTTCCAATACACCTTCGGCATTGATAACGCCATCAAATTCGATGTTGAAATTCGGCTCTCTGCGCGGTGGGTAAGGACGCTGCGCTTCACTTGTGTTTACATTTCCGTTTGTGTTACCGTTTGTATTACC
The DNA here is from genome assembly GCF_054461535.1 of Flavitalea antarctica. Classification (NCBI taxonomy): domain Bacteria; kingdom Pseudomonadati; phylum Bacteroidota; class Chitinophagia; order Chitinophagales; family Chitinophagaceae; genus Flavitalea; species Flavitalea antarctica. Next base: position 22,186 of record NZ_JBTLQG010000015.1, on the reverse strand, counting down.
ATTGCTATTTGGATTTTGCCCTTGCTCTGAAACAGGCGGCTGAGCAACAGCTTTGGCCGGATTTATCACTTCTTCCTGGATATTGCCGGAAAAGTTTGAATCATTATTATCGGTCTGAACAGATAATTGTTCGTTCTCTTCCTGCTCATCGTCCGATTTCCGTTTCCCTTTTTTAACTATGGGTTGTGGTGCGCGATTGTTTTTTTCAGGTGGTGCAGCGCTCGCAGCAGCAGCAGGTGGGGCTGCACTTCTCTTTTTGGGAGCTTCTTTTCTTACCTCTTTTGCGGCTTTATCTTCGTGATCACTCTCGACAATTGCTTCTTCTGTAGCATTCGAAGTGCTTGTTTTCACGACTCGCTTGCGTTTTCCTTTTTCTTCACCGGCAGCAGGCTTTTCTGCACTTGAATTAACTGCCTGTTTATCCAATATTTTATAGATTAACTCCTGTTTATCTAATTTCTTTGAATTGGTGACTTTTAACTGCTCGGCTATATCCAGCAGCTCAGGAACGAGCATGTCGTTCAATTGCAGAATGTCGTACATAAAAAAACTTGAGAGTTTAACACTTGATCCAAACAACCAATCTTAGTCGGTGAAATAATCTTAATGAAAATCTTAATGAATTGAAATTTTACCCGTAAGAAAAAACTGATGAGCTTGAGAGAATCGGGTATCTTATCAGCCTTATTCCTGCACAATAATACGCCAAATTTGCAAAAAGCAAAAATTTTTAAGCTATAACCCTCTGAAATTTAAGTATCTTTTGTATTATCCTCGTTGATTTTCAACGATTCCTGTCAGTGCTTACCGAATTCGACTTTATCTTCTCCCGATTCAGTTCCCTCACGGCTTTCTTCCGGTAAGTTTTTGATGACGAGTGTTTGTGTTGGATATGCAAATTCGATTCCACGAGCCTGAAAAGCTTCCATTATTTTCAACAGCACGGATTGTTGTGTGTCCATAAACTTGCCATATTCTGCGGAATCTACTATGAACACTACTTCAAAGTTTATACTTGAATTGCCCAGGCTTGAAAGATGTGCCCTGTCGAAAGTTGTTAACTCATGAGCGCTAACAATATCTTTGATCATAGTGGGTATTTGTTTCAGCAGATCTGTGCTTGTTGAATAAACGACCTGTATTGTAAAAACGGACCTTCTTTTTTCAAGACGCTTATAGTTGCGGATTGTTGATTTGGTAAGATCAGTATTTGACATCACGAGTTGTTCGCCATCGAGACTCCTCAGCCTTGTGGTTTTTATCCCGATCTGTTCAACAACACCTGATGCAGTCGGAGTTGTAACATAGTCGCCAATCTCGAATGGTTTATCAAAGAAAATTACAAAGTAGCTGAAAAGATCAACGAGTACCGTCTGTGCAGCAAGGGCAATGGCTATTCCCCCAACGCCAAGACCAGCAATAAAAGTGCGCACATCATATCCAAGATTGCCGAGCAGCGCGATCAAACCTACAATCCAGATTAAAGCTTTAACAACTGTCAATACTCCTGTTAACTGGCGGATACGCTCGGCGCTTTCGTCCCGCCGGCGCATGAAGTCGTTCACTGCAAGCTGTATTGCATGGTTGATGAGCCTTACGATAAAATAAGTCGTAATTACAGCCATGGCAACCAAAAGGATCTTCTCTACCCGCGGCTTAAGATAAAGTTGTTGAATTATCTGGTAGTTGATGAGAAGGTATAAATAAGGCAATACATGTTTCTGCAGAACGCTTAGCAGGATATCATCATAGTTTGTATTTGTTTTTGATATCCAGGCCGCTACCCGCGTTAGTACCACCCTGCGCAATAAACGAATAATTGCCCAGGTAATAAATATGCCGGCTAGTGCGATGAGGTAAGATTGTACCGTATTCCCCCAGTATACTTTATCCAGAAATGAATCCATGATAAATAGGTTAATTACTCCATCACGACAGTTTATTTTCTATGGATCACCAGTTTACCTTCCTGGTAAAATGGTAACACGTTAGCCACATCATTCGTAAGACAGTAACGAATATCATTTTCCAGTTCATAACCCATCAGCCGCAGATAATGGGAAGCTTCCTTCTCTTTCATGAATTCGAAGAGGTCTGGCTGTGCCACCTTATAAACAGATTCGGCGATTTTTGAAGAATCACAATTGATAGCGAAATGATGTTTCACACGCTCGATCACAGCTCCCGCGAAAAGCATGTCCTCAATATTAACACGATCCTTCCAGGCCGCACAGCCCAGTACAACATTCTGATGACGGCTCAATAAGTAATCACAGACTGCTGAAAGATTTGGAAAGGATCCTGTTACAATCTGGCCCGCGCCGCGTTCCAGGGCCATATGCAGTAACTTGGTGCCATTAGTGGTGGTTAACACCAAAGTTTTGGCGTTGATAAAATCCTTTGAATATTCAAAAGGTGAATTACCATATTGAAGCCCTTCTGCGATCATGCCATCACGCTCACCGGCGGTAATACAGGCAATCTTTCTACCGAATTCCATGCATTTTGCAACACTGTCGACCGGGATCACAGCCTTTGCGCCATTAAACAGTGCAGTTGCAATGGTTGACGTTGCCCTCAACACATCAATGATAACGACAACGGAATTATTCAGATCATACAAATGAAGCAGGGCTGGCGATAAACAAGTATATAATGTAGGCTTTGAATTGTTTTGATTCATAAATTTAATGTAACTGTATCTCAGGGTTTACAAGCTCAGGTTAACTAACGTCATGGCATAAACGTAGATCCGGTCGTATCATAAATACGCGGGCTGGCTTTCAATGGCAGGCAGCCGGTTCGTTAAAAAACCTACTTGTTCAGGAGGTCTTTCCATTTGTTGGATTCCGCAAAGTTCCTGATAAATTCATTACGGCTTTCCAGCAGGGTACGTAGATATTTCGTAAGGTATATTGAGTTTAGAACTCTTCCGAGTTTTCCATATGGCGATTCGAAGTCAACGATATCAATCATAAAGATACCATTATCTATTTGCTTGAAGTGATGTTGATGCCTGAACGACTTGAAATCACCTTCTACCATTTCATCTACAAACGACAACGGTCGGTTCATTTCAGAAACTTTGATTTTCATGATCCTCGTTTTCATAAGGTGCTTTGCCTTCCAGGTGACAGTTTCACCTGCACCTATCAAACCCATTGTTGTGCCAGACACCGCCTGCTCCCCGGTTTTTGCCATTGATTTTTTATGAAGATCAATACTTCTGGAGAGGTCGAAAACCCGCTCAAGCGGGGCTGCTATAAAGGTGGTAAGATGGATATTGGGCATCGGGTGAAGACAATTTATCAGGCAGAAATTAATCAAAAATCAAGCCTGCATCAGCTCATAACAGTTTCCGTAAAATTATATTTTATTGTGTCAGATAAAAGGAAATTTTACAATTTTTGCCTTCAGTAGTTTATCCCTGACTTTAATATAGATCTCATTATCTAAAGCTGAATGATCAAGAGCCACATAACCCATTCCGATTGCTTTTTGCAATGAGGGAGCCTGTGTTCCCGAAGTTACGTACCCGATTTCAGTACCACCGGCATCACAAATAGTATAATGATGTCGGGGTATACCCTTATCAATCATCTCAAACCCTACCAGTTTGCGGGTTATACCTTCGTTTTTTTGTTTTTCAAGCAAAGGCCTCGCGTTGAAATCCTTGGTAAATTTGGTGATCCATCCGAGGCCCGCTTCTAAGGGCGAAGTGGTATCATCGATATCATTTCCATATAAACAATATCCCATTTCCAATCGCAGGGTATCCCGGGCACCTAGTCCGATAGGCTTTAATCCCTGTGCCGAACCTGCTTCGAAAATCGCATTCCATATTTTGTCTGCAGCTCCATCACTGTCCTCGAAATAAATTTCGACTCCACCGGCCCCGGTATAACCGGTGGCACTGATAAGCACATTTTTTACTCCTGCAAATACGCCTTTGGTGAACGTGTAATATTTCAGATTCATCAGATCTGTCTCAGTGAGCGTCTGCAGGATCCTGGTAGCCGCAGGCCCCTGTACTGCCAGGAGACAGGTCTTATCAGATATATTGTGCATCTCAACATTTTTGGTGTTGAATGACGAGATCCAGTTCCAGTCCTTTTCAATGTTTGATGCGTTTACAACAAGCATATAAGACTTGTTTTCCTCTAGGCAATATACCAGGAGGTCATCAACTATTCCGCCTGTATTATTTGGGAGACAGCTGTACTGGGCCTTTCCGGCCGTAAGCTTAGAAGCATCATTAGTAGTAACACGTTGGATAAGATCCAGCGCATTTTCGCCCTTCAATATAAATTCGCCCATATGACTTACATCGAAGATGCCGGCATTTTTACGCACAGCTGCATGTTCATCGTTTATGCCAGAGTATGAAATCGGCATATTATAACCTGCGAATTCTGCCATCTTTGCTCCCAGTGCAATATGTTTCTCGGTAAAAGGAGTGTTTTTCATCCTCGGGAATATTTGTTTTAAGTGCCTGATAAGTGCCTGCAAATGTAACAGAATCAGCGAATAAGTTGCCTTTTTTGTAACACTGACACAGCTGTTACCCGAATTCTTTATAAGCTTAATGCATCGGTTGCCCGAATGGGTTTCTTTGGATTAAGCGTAAATACTGTTCCTACCCGCAATCAGGACTCTTCAATGAAATATCCGGGCCCATCATTCGGTCACCAGCACTCACCATTCAATTATCGGACTCCTCATGCAATTATCAGGGCCCATAATTTAATCATCAGGAATTATCATTCAATATCAGGGCAGTATCGTCCGATCATCAGGAATCATTTTTTGACCAACAGGACTTATCATTCCATTACAACAAGCTTCCAGAGTTAAATTTACGTAACCGGGTTGGCTCGCCGGACAATAGGGTTTACCTTTGCGAATTAATCAAAAGGACAAACATAGGTTAATGCAGCGCTTAGGCGGGAGCGAAAGACTTAGTGTCGGGTCGCAAAAAAGCAAGGAAATTGTAAGTAAAGCATCTGCGTAACCAGCCGGTTTCCGGCATTTTAATTATGTTATTATTAGCTACTGATCTTGATGGAACGTTTTTAGGCGGCACAAACGCTCATAAGCAACAACTTTACCGGCTCATCCTGGAGACCCCTGCACTTAAACTTATTTTTGTAACCGGCCGTGGCCTCGGGTCGGTGACACCACTACTTCATGACGCGGAAATACCAACCCCCGATTATATCATCTGCGACGTTGGTTCTACAGTATTAAATGGCCACACACTTGAGCCTATTCAACCTTTGCAATCACAAATTGAAAAGAAATGGCCCGGATCCACAGCGGTCAGGCAAAAACTGAAAATAGTCAGGGGGCTTCGCTACCAGGAAGTACCACAGAACAGGCGTTGCTCATACTTTCTGGACAAACATACTGATCTTGATCACCTCAACGATCTGGCGACCAGCCTGGGCTGCGATGTTCTCGTTTCCGGTGGAAAATTTATCGATGTGCTTCCCCGGGGGGTGAACAAAGGGTCAACGCTTACAAAAATGATTGGATTTCTCAACCTGCCGCCGGGCAATATATTGGTTGCAGGGGATACGATGAATGATCTCTCACTGTATGAAACCGGCTACAAAGGTGTTGTGGTTGGGGAAGCGGAAGAACTGCTGCTGGAGGCAGTAAGTGGCCTTAAGTCTGTTTATATTGCTGAGAAACCGGGAGCCGGGGGTATACTGGAAGCAATGGCGAACGATGCGGGGATTCAGTCTTTTATCCGGGGAAACTCAAAGGTAAATGGGGCACTGGCTGACTGGTAAATGTTGGCGGATTGATCAGGGGTCATTTCTCACGTGATATAATTCTTAACATGTTTATCACCTGATAACATTCATCACTAAACGGCTCGCTTTGTAGATGGCAACCACCTGTGTCATATCTGTAGGATTCAGCAATACATAGTTTTTTATTGATGGAACCGATGCATCCTGATTTACAACAGCCTGCTGAGTTTCGGATATTGCCGTGCCGGAATTGCTTTTGCGGTCAGCTATTACAATCAACACCAGGGCAAACACCACGGGAAGCATATGCATAGACAAGCATGTGCTAAAAAATAACCTGACATCTTTTATGGTTGATGCAAACCTGCCGTTTTTAGAATGTGAAGATTTCATACGTTTAATTTTACTTTTTGTCTGAATGCGCGGCCTTTTTGTGAGGCGGATCTATCTCTTTTAAAACAAGGGGCCCTTTCCGGGGATCGGACCCCTTTACTCCAACTTCAACCGATCTTAGAATAAATTTGAGAGCGCTGCATAAGGTATCATGATTTCGGTGGTCACCTTTTGACTTACTGTTGTATCAGTCGCACGCTCTGGCTCCCGGCGATACCGATACCTGTTATCATCTTTTGGTTCAACCCGGATTTCAACTCCGCTATCATTTTTGTCGGTCCTTACCCGTACGCCACCTGAACGTTGGCTTCGAAAACCAGAGGTTGATTCAAGACCGTTCTCTGTCATCACATATTCAGTATCCGTGTTCCAGCCGTAGGAATCATCCCAGCTGTCATCCCAGTCTATATTGAATCCGCGGCGGCGGTTAAAGTTCACTGAAAACCAGTTGTAATCACTAACGCTACGATCAAGTTCGATACGTTTTCCAACCGGAACCTCAACCACCACGAGCACCTGCTGGTTGCGGAATTTTTCATTTTTAGTGATTGAGAAGCCCTTCGGCAACAGCAGCATGCTGTCACGTTGTGAAATTTCAAAGTTGATACGGCTGGCGAGGTTTTTAGCTATCTCGGTATTGTTACCACGGCTGAATCTGACGGTATACAGGTGATATAATGAATCTTTGCTTTTTGCGACGTTTACCCTTACTGTATTCATCATGATCGAGTCGGGATTTGTGCCGTAGAAGGGCATATCCTCATCCCACTCAACGCCAAACCAGTCGTCGTTGTAATAGCGTACATTGTTTTGCGCCACGTCTATCATCAGTTTGCCCGAGCTGGGCTGATTCAGCGGAACCTCTGCTTCCACCGCAGATCTTGTTTTGAAGTTCCGTGCAAACATTCCGGCAAGTGTGATGGCAGAAACAAGACCAATGAACCAGAGACTACCGAATACATAACCGAGGTAGTGATTTTTTGATCTTGCACCAACGATACGTCTTACCAGCCAGGTGATCAGTGCAAGCACAGGCACTCCCAGGAAAAATATCAGCGTGGACCAGGCGAGCATATTCTGCCAGGTTCCATCAAGTATGAAATTCTTCAAAGGAAACATGGCGAATCCACCAAACAGAACACCTACTAGTACACCAAACAGGCTAAGGGCTATTATTGCGGCGATGAACAGAAAGAACGCTTTGAACAGCACTCCGATCACATGTCCGAGACCACTCCCAGCTCTCCTGGCCAGTGGGGCAGCTTCACTGGTAAAGCGTTTAGCATAGGTACCTGACTCCTGTCCAAATTGTCTTGCGCGCTCACCGAGGTTTTCAGCGGTCTGCTTGACTTCTTCACCCCATTTTTCTGCCCTGTTCTTAAAAGACCCCATATCGTTTTTCACAGTGTCGCGGATTGAATTGAGATCGACTCTTTCACCACGCATCTGTAATTTTTCAGCTGCGGTTGTTGCAACCGGAACGGCGATCCAAAGAATGATATAGGTAACAAACAGGGTAGATCCCAATGAACCGGTAACAAAACGTGGCACAAAATCCCAATCCCACCATATCGCGTTGAAAGTGCCTGAAATGATACCCAGTACAAGCGGTAAAGCGAAAATTAACCGGGGTATCCAGATTTCGATGTTGAAATAAGCGGCGAGGCCCGAAGCGACACCAGCAATCACCTTATCGTCCGGATTCCTGTAAAGCCTGCGGGTAATATTTGTTTGCATGGATTCGGATGGAACGATGATCCAGAGGAGAATGTAAACCCAGAACAAGGGAGCAATCAACACCACAAACAGGATCCGCATGATCACCGGGTCGATACCGAAATAATTTGCCAGACCACTACAAACACCACCGATAATCTTATCGTCTTCATTCCTCACAAATCTTCCGCGGGAACGACCGTAGTTAGCAGACCCGGTGCTGCCATAACCTGTTCCGCCGGAACCGGAAGTTCCATAACCTGGACCCGCTGTGCCGGTTGAAGCTGTCCCGGTAGCCGTAGAACCGGTTGTGTACTGATAATCACCCCTGGCCGAGGATGCATTTGAATCACCGGTCTCCGCATCAAAATCTTCTGGTCTCCCCATGCTGGCAATGATTGCATTGATGTGTTCATCAGTTATGCAGACAGCACCTTTTTTGAGTTGTTCAGAGAAGAGTTCAGCGATCCGGCTCTCGATATCATTAACGATTTCATTCATGCCTTCTTCGTTAGCGAAATATCGGCGAAGACTCTCAATATAGCCTTTGAGTATTTCGTACGAAGTTTCTTCGATCGGAATCACTCTTCCTTGAAAGTTTATGTTGATGACCTTTTTCATTTTGTATTGTTTGACAGTTGAAGTTAGAAGTTGGGTTCTCCGGGTTCCGTTGGTTGTGTTACAGAGGATGGCAGGGATTCACTTTTATTTGTCAGGGCGTTAACTGCATTTGCAAGTTCGTACCAGGTGGCGGCCAGTTCGTTGTAAAACTCTTCGCCTTTTGGTGTCAGGGAAAAATATTTCCTTGGGGGTCCCGAGTTGCTTTCCACCCATCTGTAGGTGAGCATATCGGCATTTTTCAATCGGGTTAGAAGTGGGTAAAGGGTTCCCTCAAGGATCTGCAGGTTGGCGCCCCGCATCTCGTCAACGATATCACTCGGGTAAGCTTCTCCCCGGCGAATCACCGACAAAATGCAGAATTCCAGTATTCCCTTCCGCATCTGGCTTTGTGTGTTCTCAATGTTCATACGATTTTTTTGATTGATTTTTTCTCGTTCACCCGTTTGATAGTGATACGTTTTGTTTCATTTACAAATCAAAGATAGGAGAAAGTTTAGTACTATGCAACACAGAGTACCTATTTTTAAAAGGTAATGCTTATCGTATACTAATGTGTAAAGCCGTGAATGCAAGCTGGTGGCTCGGTTTAGCTTTGGTGGTGGGTTTAAAAGTTTTCTGAATTTGTGATGAGCGGTAGGATATTGTGGTGAACGGGGGGGGTTAAATAGTTTCGTCAGCCATTGTTAGCATGGGGTTTGAGAAGGCTGAAAAGCTTTAATTCTGATTGGTGAAGGGTTGATTTTGTCCCGCACGTGCGGGAGCGTTCACTTGGTACCTCACGGCGCCGGATGGGCCTGAGGCGGGCGGATTGGCCACTGTGATTCCTCCCGCTGACCAGGTTGATATTGCCAGTCCCGACTGTTCGGGAGGAATCGGAGGTGTCCAATCCGCCCGCCTCAGGCCCATCCTCCTTCGTTCCAACTGTCGTTCTCTTGAGGGTGTATGACACTAGCACTATATTCTTAACCATTCACTTATTGCGGGCAGCATTTTTTACATGTGGTAGCGCCGCTGCAACGATATGCAATTTCAGGCAGCCAGCGCTAAGACTCTGTCTGCTCAAAACCGTCTCAATCATCTGTATATCAATGAATTACTTATTCTTGGAGCCGAAAGTTCGAGCACCAGAAGTCGTACAATCCAATCTCAGAATTTACTCGTTGAAGTTCGATTAAGCGATAATTTTCGCTTACACTATCCATCGATTCACTATCGGTTACAAATTGTATAGCAATGGAAGACTCGTGAAATCTATTATGACTGGTGGAAAAGATGGAAAACCAGCTGAGCCTGGAGTAATAAGGAGGGTCGGGGGCAAAAAAAGTACTTGAAGAAATGTTGAAAAGCGAACTTGAAGAGATTTGGAAAGTAGTTATTAGTTATAAGGAATCAAAGCCTGCTATCTTAAACTCGTAAGATTCCGGAATTGGAGAGAACCATTGCCCTCTACGGCCAGATCCATAGCTTCGCCGGGCTTACCGGGAACCGATGTATTAAACTTAAGAAGATTTGCACCGGGGGCCAATGGAACCCGGGAATAATAAATTGTGTGTGGTAAAGACTGCCAGTTGCGGGTGTCTGCTTTTTCAGAGGCCATTGCAAACGCCTGGATAGCAAAGGCGAGTGCCTCTTTCTCTTTTTTGTTTTTAGCGTCTTCTTTGGGGCGCGCTGCTACCTCAGCAAGTTTTTTTACGGCAAGGCGGCTAAGCGCAAGGGACATTTCTTTTATAAACCGCTCTTTCAGCGTTGCAAAGGCAAGCGCATTAATGTTTTCTGCTTTTTCAAGTTCATACTGGCGGTTATTAACGTTGATGGAAGCACCTGAATAGAACACCGGTTGTTCTTCGTAACGTGGAAACGCAACCCGCAGAGACCGCAGTTCTTCAAGTTTTAAATCCTCTTCTTTAACCCCGTTGCCGAATACAAAAGGAATGATAAATGATCCCGTCTCATCCACAAACACAAATGTTCCGAATTCATCTTTCTTCAGCGTAAAAATGAAATTCATCTCTTTTTTTACGGGCGCAAGTCCGTTCTCCCAGAAAACAATGACCTCACCGCCTGACCCCTGTTCTGCCGGAACATATTCCTGGCCAAGCAGCACCTCATAACGTTCAAGCTCAGCCGTAAAACCATTAAGGTATGCCGTACGAAGCAAGTCGGTTTTTAACTGAGCCGGCATATCAACACCATACCAGGCATTGTTATTCTTCAAATAAATGTCGGCCGCATTACGGTACGAAATAAAAGCATTGTTGACATCACCATTACGCTCATAAATCATTCCTTGCAGGATAAGAGAAAACGCGTCGTCAGAATACCTGTTGTTATTGTTATTCGTCTTGTCCTGCAGTGCATAATTTTTTAAAGATATTCTCCGCGCTTCAACCAGTGCTTCTGAAGACTGATTCAAAGAAAGATAGTTAAGCGTTTTGTAATAATGGATCATGAACTTTTCAAAGGCTTCCCCCTTGTATGATTGCATCATCGGGTTAAGTAAGGTGCCCAGGGCAATGTCGCCAGCGGTTGTATGCGCATCCTCCATATAAAGGTCAGCTTCGTTGAAATAGTAATTGCTGCTGTCATACATTTTCATCATATGCGCCAGCTTACCTTTTTCAAGCAGAAACAACAACCGGTTACGTTTCGCTTTGAGTAACTTGTTTTTTTCAAGGCTAACAGAAGCTGCCTGGTAGTCGCCATTCACCATTTCCGCATAATAATTTCCTATCCGGTGATTGTAGGTAGCACAGGATCCCAGCATAATGACCACAGCAGTCGCTGCTGCAGTCATTAACGCCAACCGGGAAAAATATTTGTGCAGCATATTCATAGTAAATTACTAAAGCAATCAAGACACAGATCGTCATGTATCCCGTCGTGTAGCCGGGATGAGGAACTTATCAGAATGGAAAAATTGAATAAGCTTAATTAATTCTTGATGTATTTCGCAATCTTTTTGTCACCTATCCATACCACCTCATTGGATTGAATGTTTGTCAGCTCAAGATTGACCTGGTAATACACGACCTTCTTTCTTTTTTCTGAATCAACAATCGAATTGATGGATCCCTGGAGAATATAGTCGGCGCCTTGTTCAAGTCCGAATTTTTTCATGCTGGAAACTGATGCATTGCTTTGCTGATCTGCTTTTTCGGCACGCAGCTCTTCCCTTTTCTTACCACCCTGTACCAATCGCAGTTTACCGGATTTTATAAATGACTGTTCAACATCTTTTACAAATGTTTCAGCCTCGATATGTTCATGACTTTTATTACTTACAAATCCAACAATTATAACAGGCTTCTCGCCATTCTGCGATTGCTTATGATTAGAGACCCATTTGTCATTCAGAATTGTTCCAATCATTTCTTCAGCTACAAAACGGGAATCAGTATTGTTCCATCGGCCACTGAGATCTATCTGTTCGGTTGGTTCTATACGGGTAACCTTATGGGAGCAGGAAGTAGCAACAACCGATGCGGTCGTAATTATGGCCATAGCCAGGATAACTTTTTTCATCTTAAAGGGTTATTTGATCTGGGGGTTATAAATCTTATTACAATTCTTTTTTCTATGAGTATCATTTCAATACCCGGAATAATTACCAGGGTCAGCTGCTAATTACCACAGCCAGCCTGTGCCCGGAATAAGCGGTAGCACGGACCAGACACCATTTCCCGGATAAGGCAGTCTGTAATAAGACGAATTGTATCCATATTTATTGTAGTAGTCATAGTTGTTATAGTATCCATTGCTGTTAGCTGGATAATAATAATGATAACGCCCAAACCTGTTTCTCACTCTTTCCAGATGCATTTGCCTGTGAAACTCACGGCGACGCTCACGCGCTTCTCGCAGGTCTGCCATGTAGTCTATAGCTTTGTATGTTTCCTGGAAAGTCGTGGAATGCCAGGTATTCATGGAGTCAGCCATAGATAGATAGCGGTCACGGCTGTTCGCAAATGCAGGGTTTTGATTATATACCAAAATTGCCTGTGCGGTTATGTTAGTAAACAGTACGGAGAATAAGAGAATCAGGAAGGGGTGGCGGGTAGTTGTTTTCATGGTATGTAGCTTTAGGGTTGCTTATACAAGAATACAAAGCAATTCCGTCAAATACAAGAGGATGCCGGCCTATTGAGAATATAGGGGGATGAAACGGCCGTTTCAGGAGATGAGTCCACCAACCGGTTAACTCAATCCGGACTCCCGGGGACCACTACACGAAAATGAAAACATGGTTTATAACCCATCATTTTTTTAATCCAATCTCACGAAGTCTTTCATCAAGATATTCGCCGGCAGTGGCGTCCGGATAGGCTTTCGGATGATTACTATCAACACAGCCCGTTAGGCAGGCGAGACTCATAGCACTTTTTGGATGAAGGAAAAAAGGTATTGAAAACCTGGAAGTGTGCCACATTTCACGCGGTGGATTTACAACCCGGTGGGTCGTAGATTTTAACTTATTATTAGTGAGTCGCTGAAGCATATCCCCGACATTTACTACAATCTGCTCGGGTAGAGATGTTACTCCTATCCACTCATTTTGTTTGGTCAGGATTTGAAGGCCGTCGGCAGAAGCGCCAACTAATAAGGTAATCAGATTGATGTCTTCATGTTGTTCTGCTCTTATAGCTGACTTGGGTTCGCTGGTTATCGGGGGATAGTGTATGGCCCTCAGGATGGAGTTACCATTGTGTATGTGTTCATCAAAGTAATGCTCGTCGAGACCAAGATATAATGCTATCGCCTGCAACAAAGCCTTACCCGATTTTTCAAATGCCTTGTATGCTTTTATAAAAGTATCGTTAAATGACTCTACTTCTTTTACCTGTACATTATCCGGGTATTCGGATTTTATCGGATCATTATCTTCAACTACCTGGCCGAATTGAAAAAACTCTTTCAGGTCCGGCGCATCGCTACCTTTTGCATGCTCTTTTCCGAATGAAGTATAACCCCGCTGTCCGGCGAGACCCGGAACTTCATACTGCTTCTTTTTTTCTCCCGGCATGGAAAAAAACTCCTGTACATATTTATACAGATCGGCTATCAGCGCATCAGGTATGCCGTGATTTTTTACTGCCACAAAACCAACATCTTCATATGCCTTTCCAAGTTTATTAACGAAAGCCTGTTTCAGTTCAGGATCTCCTGATAAAAAATCTGCAAGGTTTACAACCGGAATAGACATAGGTAAAAGTTTATATAAAATTAAAGCTATTCTTTAATATAGTTATGAGTGATGAGTTATGAATTATGAGTGAGTTGATGAGTGGCAGGAGTTATGAGTTATACCTCAACTTAATAAAATAAATGCTGAGTTTTCCCACTCATCACTCGTAACTTATTAACTCACTCATAATTCATAACTCATAACTCATAACTTCTTTCAGCCGTTTTTTAAAATTCCGCATTCTTCGGTGTTCTCGGGAAAGGAATTACATCCCTGATATTTGTCATCCCGGTCACAAACTGGACTATCCTTTCAAAGCCCAGGCCAAAACCGGCATGCGGTACTGCCCCAAAACGACGGGTATCGAGGTACCATGACAATTCTTCAACAGGTATTTTAAGTTCTTCCATTCTCTGAACGAGTTTGTCAAGACGCTCTTCCCTTTGAGAACCACCAACAATTTCACCGATTCCCGGAGCCAGGATGTCCATCGCAGCGACGGTTTTGCCGTCCTCGTTCTGGCGCATGTAGAATGATTTGATCTGCTTTGGATAGTTGATTAATATCACCGGTTTCTTGAAATGTTTTTCAACAAGATAACGCTCGTGTTCACTCTGAAGATCCATGCCCCAGTCTTCTATCGGGTACTGAAACTTCTTCTTTTTATTATGATTACTTTCTTTCAGGATAGTGAGTGCATCCGTGTAGGTGAGCCTTTCAAAATCATTATTCACCACAAACTGAAGTTTTTCCATCAGTCCCAGCTCTGACCTTTCCGCTTGGGGTTTTTGTTTTTCCTCCTCAGCAAGTCGCTGAGCCAGGAACTCCAGGTCCTCTTTGCTATGCTCTATCGCATAGTTAATGATGTATTTAATAAATTCCTCGGCAAGGTCCATGTTGTCTTCCAGGTCATAAAAAGCCATTTCAGGCTCGATCATCCAGAATTCTGCAAGATGCCGGGCAGTATTCGAATTCTCAGCGCGGAAAGTCGGGCCGAATGTATAGATATCACTGAAGGCCATAGCACCCAGTTCACCTTCAAGTTGTCCGCTCACGGTCAGATTGGTGGCGCGACCGAAAAAATCTTCCTTAAAATCAATAGAACCATCTGGTGATTTCGGGGGATTATCGAGCGGAAGCGTGGTTACCCGAAACATTTCACCGGCACCTTCGGCATCACTGGCAGTGATGATGGGTGTATGGAGATAAACAAAATTTTTATCGTTGAAAAACTTGTGAACAGCAAACGCGAGCTTGTGCCTGACGCGGAAGACGGCACCAAACGTATTGGTGCGAAACCGCAGATGCGCAATCTCACGAAGGTATTCCAGGCTGGGCCGGTTCTTCAGCTGGAGGGGATACTTTTCTCCATCGCAGTCCCCAAGCACTTCAATGGTTTCCGCTTTCACTTCTACCTTCTGGCCCTTTCCCAATGAGGCAACCAGCTCTCCCGTTACCTTGAGCGAAGCCCCGGTGGTTATGCGACGGAGCAGGGTTTCATCAAATTTACCCAACTCAGCCACTACCTGCAGGTTGCTGTTTGTACTGCCGTCATTCAGGGCAATAAACTGATTATTCCGAAATGTCCGAACCCATCCCATTACAATCACCTGTCTGCCGGTATCATCGCTAACCAGGAGGTCTTTAACTCTTTGCCTTTTGCTGAACATAGAAGTAGCTTTTAAAAATGGCAGCAAAGATAGTAACGACAAGCCGTTTTTGCTCTCTCCCTTTAACGCCGTATTAATATCTTTTTACTCAAATCGTAACCGGCGGCCCGGTGTAATCACTAATTTTGCAAACTTGTGACATCTCGTAGAATAAACATAGGCCTTGTTGGAAACCCAAATAGTGGAAAAAGCTCTCTTTTTAATGCACTGACTGGTCTGAATCAGAAAGTAGGCAACTTCCCCGGCGTTACGGTAGACAAAAAGATGGGTGATACTGTAATTTCACCAGGTATCACCGGCGTGGTGGTGGACCTGCCCGGCACCTATAGCCTGTACCCAAGGCGGGAAGATGAATGGGTTGCTTACCGGGTGCTGATGCAGCAGGACCTGCAGGTCAAGCCCGAAATGGTTGTGCTCGTTGCCGATGCCAGCAACCTTAAAAGAAATCTTTTATTTGTTTCCCAGATTATCGATCTGAAAATTCCCGTGGTGATCGCCCTGACGATGCTGGATATCGCCAAAACCAAGGGTATACAGATTGACCTCCCTGAGCTTGAACGGGAACTCGGCGTACCGGTGATTTCCATCAACCCGAGAAAAAACCGCGGAATAGCCCAGTTGAAAAAAGCTATTGAACAGACTGCCAACAATCTCTACAAAGCCCCGGTTTTCGACTTTGTCAATAATGAGGCGCTGGCCAAAGACGCGATCCGCGATGTAAAGGCACTCATTCCCGGGATGAGTAATTATAAGGCGATTCATTATCTCATCAACCATGAGTCGTTTGTGCTTCATAGTGACGTCCAGGAAAAAATTGAAGGGATAGAAAAGAAATATGGGTTCAATCACACCCGTATCCAGGCTGAGGAAATCCTGCAACGCTACCAACGTATCGGTGCAATCCTCAAACAGTCCGTATCTGAACCGAATCCTTTGCAGAAGACGATGTTTACGGAAAAGCTGGATAATATCCTGCTTCACCGGCGTTGGGGTTACCTGATTTTGCTGGCCGTTTTATTTCTTCTTTTCCAGAGTATGTTCTGGCTGGCAGAATACCCTATGAATTTTATTGAATGGGGATTTGGTGAGATGGGATCCTGGGTTGGAAGTGTGCTGCCCGAAGCCTGGTGGTCAGACCTGTTGGTAAACGGGCTGCTAGCGGGCCTTGGAGGGATAATTGTCTTCATCCCGCAAATCATGATCCTCTTTGGCCTGATAACAATACTTGAGGACACCGGGTACATGGCCAGGATAAGCTTTCTAACGGATAAGCTCATGCGAAAGGTTGGCCTTAACGGTAAAAGTGTGATGCCGATGATCAGCAGCTTTGCCTGTGCGGTGCCTGCTATTATGGGCGCACGTAACATTGAGAATAAAAAAGAACGGCTGTTAACCATACTTATCACCCCGTTGATGAGTTGCAGCGCCCGCCTGCCGGTTTATACCATCCTGATAGCCCTTGTAATTCCAAAGAAAACGGTGTTGGGGATATTTGGGCTGCAGGGACTTGTGATGATGGGGCTTTATTTGCTTGGACTGGTGATGTCATTGGTAGTCTCCTATGTAGCGAAATGGTTTATTAAGATCAAAGAAAAAAGTTATTTCATTCTTGAGTTGCCGGTTTACCGCGCACCGAGATGGAAAAATGTACTGATCACTATGTTCAGTAAAGCTAAGATCTTCGTATTTGAAGCCGGAAAAGTGATCATGGTTATCAGCCTGATTTTGTGGGTCCTCAGCACCTATGGACCTAAAGAAAGAATGCAACGTGTGTCCGACCAATACGACGCACAGATCCGGACCAATCCTGGCCAGGCAGACCAATTAAACCGGGAAAAAAGCACTGCCCTGCTTCAAAACTCATACGCCGGTATCATGGGCAGCGCGATTGAGCCGGTTATCCGTCCACTGGGTTATGACTGGAAGATAGGTATCGCACTCATCACTTCATTTGCGGCAAGGGAAGTGTTTGTGGGTACCATGGCCACTTTGTACAGCGTGGGTGAGGACGCGGATGAAAACAGTTTGTTGCTACGTGACAAAATGCAGCAGGCTAAAAAAGCGGACGGTACTAAAGTTTACACGCTCGCTTCCGGTGTTTCGCTGATGATCTTCTATGTTTTTGCCATGCAGTGCATGAGCACCCTTGCGATCGTTAAACGGGAAACAAGAAGCTGGAAATGGCCGATGATCCAACTGGCTTACATGACCGCATTGGCCTATGTTATGAGTTTTATTGCCTACCAGTTGCTGAAATGATCCCGGGCTATTACACGGTCATCTTTGTTATTCCTTGCGCAAATTTAAAGATAGTTATTTGCTAAGTGTTGCGCTGACTCTTCCATGGTCAATGGCTAACTGTTGCGCTGACTCATGCATAGTCAATTGCTCAGTGTTGCGCTGGCCCTCAGCTCTCACCTGGTCATCCAGGACACCTGGACTAGCTCATAATTTTCATTTAATACTCTATTGCCTGATCTCCCGCAGTATTCCTGAGGGGTAAAGTATTGGCTGTCACCACCTTGCCCTTACTCCACAACATTTTTAAACCAAATACGTTTTATATTACCCTAAATCCGCACCCTTATGAAAAGGATAGTATCTATCTTTTTATTCCTCGTTGCATTTACACAAATCAAGGCACAGCCGTCATGGACGGCAATCCGGGAGAATTTCCAGTTTGCCAAGAAAGTCGAAATCAAAGAATCTGCAGGTAAAAATTTCCGGTATGAAATGGCTATCCGTTCAGATGGAATGGACACACTCACAGGTGTTCGGTTTTTCGGCGCAGCTACGGACCGGAACGACAATCTTATCAGCAGCAAGTTTGTAAATATTGAGAAAAGAACCGAGCAGGAATGGACGATTTTCACGATAGTGGGCCAGCTTCCGGAGAAGACTTCCGCGGTTTGGTTTTTTACTGCAGTTACCGCAACCGGAACCTATTATTTTGACGACATAAGTTTGTTTCTTGAAACCAATCCCGGCTCATGGAAGCAACTTGGCATAGTGAATTCATCTTTTGAAGATAGTTCACCGGCATTGTTTGCGGGCTATTCTATCTCACAGGAAAAGTCCGGTAATCCAAGGACCTCCCTCTCTGAGAAAATATTTAAAACCGTCAAACATTCCCTGATGATCACTTATACAGACGAGAAGGAACCCCGCAACCTGATTAGCGGGGAATGACAAGGTACGATCAGTGGCGAATGACCAGGTACGATTAGTGGCGAATGATCAAATACGTTGAATGGCGATTGACCAGATTCGATGAGTGGCGATTGACCAAATACGATGAATGGAGATCGACCAGATTCGATGACCAGATGCGATGACTGCCGATTGATCAGATATTGAAAACGCATCAATAACTTCGCTTCATGAATTCAGAGGGCAAAGCAATAGTCGAAACCAGGAATTGGATTGCAAATGTTGTGGTTGGCTGCAACTTTTGCCCTTTCGCCGGCCGCGAATTGAAGCTGGATACGATCCATTACCAGGTGGAACCTTCCACCAAACCGGAACAGGTGCTGCAGTCTTTTCTTAACGAATGCAAGCGGCTGGATGAAAATCAAAAAATAGAAACCACCGTTCTTATACTCACCGGTGGCTACCACAATTTTGAGGATTATCTCGAACTGGTCGACCTTGCGGAACAATTAATTGAAGCGGAAGACTATGAAGGGACTTACCAGGTGGCCAGCTTTCACCCGGAATATCGATTCTCCGATGCGGCTCCTGACGACCCGGCAAATTTCACCAACCGGTCCATATACCCCATGCTGCACCTGCTACGGGAAGAAAGCATAGAACGGGTTTTAGAAAACTTCAGCGACCCTGATACGATACCGTCCAATAACATAGCACATGCACGACAAAGAGGCTTTGCGGCAATGGAAGCTTTGAGAAATGCCTGCCTGGTTAAGGAATAGCTTTATCGAACTCGCATGGTAAGGAATGGCTATGTCAGGCCGGCATAGTAAGGAATAGCTTTATCGAACTTGCAGGTAAGGAATAATTTTGTCAGGCAGGCATGGTAAGGAATAGCTTTATCGAACTTGCATGGTAAGGAATAGTTTTGTCAGGCAGGCACTAGTCTCTGCAATAAAGCATTATCATTGGTTATGGCTCTTAGCAAGGGCTGACAGGATGATACCATTAAGTAGTATTGCAGATTCCTTGCACTTAACATAGCTTAGCATTCTCCGCCAGCCCCTTGAAACTTTCTATACATTTCTCAAACCCGCCCGTCATGCCAACTCATCTAAATAAACTTCTTATCCGTGCAGACAGTGATGCCAGGAGTGTGGAGGCCTCTTCCGGAGCCCCAATAAAAGTTGATGGGAAAGAACCGATTCTAATTGTAGAAAAGTTGCCTTCCGGGGCTAATCTATGGGACGATGCACACGATCTTACATCTGTAAGCCCTGATATCAAATTCGCTGAACCAGAAGTCAATTCAAGCGCTCCCTTTTTTGCGTATGGAGAAGAAACGGACGATCGTGGATCCCCTGCCCCGGTTAATCCTAATGAATTCATTGATTACTGGCCACATCCTGAGAGGCCAGGGGTCTGGCACCTGGATGATGAGTTTTCGCAGTTACGTAAGGCAAGGTCTGAAGTTGCAGCGCTATCAGTACGTCATATTGTGAGAATTGCTCATCTTGATACAGGTTATAGCCCGGGACATGTGTCAACTCCCCTTTCACTTATCCGCAAGGACCTCCAACGGAATTTTGTAGATGATGAAAAAGCTAAGTGGAACGATGCCGAAGACCCGCGAACTTCAGGCACGCTGAAAATGCCGGGACATGGTACCGGTACATTAAGTATCCTGGCGGGACCAAAAGTCTCCATGCCTGCCTGCGATTTTGAAGACTATCTTGGTTTATACGATCAGGTGGAAATTGTTCCCATTCGTATAGCCGCCTCGGTTGTGCTCCTTAAATCAGGCGCCTTTGTGAAAGCCCTCGATTATATTGTTAACGAATTATATCCTGATCCGGGAAAAAGAGTACATATCGTTACGATGAGCATGGGCGGAGTAGCTTCAGGAGCCTGGGCGGACCTGGTGAACCTTGCTTATGAGAAAGGGATCTTTATCGTTTCGGCTGCGGGCAATAACTTCAATAAGCTGCCGGCCAGGACCATGATCTTCCCCGCAAGGTTTAACCGCGTTGTCGCTGCCTGTGGGGTAACTTTCGATTTTACTCCTTATGCAAAGATCAATGCCGGCAGCAGCTTCAGGATCATGGAAGGAAACTATGGGCCAAAAGCACTCATGGATACTGCTATTGCTGCGTTCACACCAAATGTGCCATGGGCCAATTATAATTATAACGATGTAGTCAGTGTGAGGGGTGACGGCACCTCTTCGGCAACTCCACAGATCGCTGCAGCCGCAGCCCTGTATCATATTAAGTATTTCGAGGCGCTCATGGCTTTGCCCGAAGGATGGATGAGAGTAGAAGCGATCCGGTCTGCCCTATTCAAATCAGCAAAGAAAACAATGTCGGGAATCAGCCGCGACTATCATCGTTATTTCGGCCAGGGAATTCTGCAGGCTGCAGATGCTTTGAAGATACCCGTAGCGGCTCCCGGGGCACTGGATAAGGAAAAGGAGGACAAGGTTTCATTTCCTTTATTGAAAGTAGTGTTTGGGTTGCGTGCCATAGAAGTTGAAAACTACAATGAGGATGAAATGCTTGAAACCGAACTGATGCAACTTGTAATAACCGATCCTATCCTACAGAATATACTTGACCAGGAAGAAAAGGATCCTGAAGATCTTGATGACAGGGACCTTGTTCGCATAGCCGATGCCGTTATTGACAATCCCCACGCTTCGCTGAAATTAAAGGACAAAATGCAACAGATACTGAACCAGGCGAATTTCAGGTAACCAGCTGGCACTATTCTAAGTTTCACACCCTGTAAAAAATGTAAATCTCGATGCCGTCAACAGTACCGGCTGCAGCCACTACATTTAGCCAGTTATTATTTTCTCCAGCGCTATTTTGTTATTAAAGTAATTCATGTGGTCAGAAGGCACATAGACCAGTTCGGGCTTATGTTTCCAGCCGGTCACATTGCCGCATTCCACGATACTTTGATCGGTGACAGCAACATCGTTGTCTTGCTTAAACAGCAACAGGTCCAGGGAATCATAAAGGCCCCTTTTCCGAAGCCGGGTAAAAAGTCGTTGTATAGCTGAAGCTGTTTTGTCATAATTGGGAATGATTTCCTTTGTATTGCCGGCGATGATTACATATGGTATTTGTGGATCGGTTCCATCATTCAGCACTTTATATATGCCTGTATCTTTATCCATTTGCTTGAGTGTTACCTGGGCGCCCCCAACAACTTTCCCGGCGAGATTTATCACAAACATCCAGGGCTTCAAAAACGCAGCCCCGTTCAATGCATAGGTCAACAACGTTTCCGCCATATCACGAACATCTGCCCATGGAGTACCGTTATTTGGTGTACCCAGCATCACCAGTTTACTCACCACTATATTCCCTTTCAGCTTTTCGATAAACCACCTGCTGACCAACCCGCCCATTGAATGAGCCACGATGACCAGGTTTTTTGAATGATTAGCACCAAGACCAACCGCTTCCAGGCGGTCTTTCAGAAGCGCTGCATTTTGCTCAATGGTTGTATGAAGATTTTCATAATCGAAACTCAGAATGAGGTCTGCTTTATCAAGCAGGCTTTTGGTGGCCGTCTGTGTTCGTACGCATTTAACCATCGATTCTGTGTCACCAATAATACCATGCACAAATAAGACAATGTTGCCGGATGATGTGACCGCCTTTTTTACAATCTCGACATCGGATTCA